>JBDHUN010000030.1:0-4485 GCA_039809225.1 Saccharimonas sp. (SeqCode) | reverse complement strand
ATTAATAAATAAGTCAAACATTGGTACTGGCCACAAATATGACTGATAAAAGTTATGCGCTGCTATTATGTCTTGTCTACCGTTAAGTAAGTTAACTCTGATAAATTGCCCGTTTGATATGAGCACCAACCATTGTCCGTTTGACGAACCACTTATACCATTGACGATTGTGTAGTTATTATTACTATTTAGGATTGGAGCCCTCCATGCGTCATTTGGAATAACATAATAGCCACTCACCAAATCTGTTTTGATTTTACTTATAAAATCATCTACTATACTCGCTCCCGTCTCTGTAATGTGTCCGGGGGCCTGCCAAACATACAGAAATTTACTGCTTTTCCCTAGATAGGCTAGTGGCTCGAGTGATGACATGTTTAAATTACTTATAGGCACAGCATATTCTTGTCCATCCTTTTTAACAGCAATCTTTCTTTCTGTCATCCAATTTGTAAGTCCTATAGAAGTATACTTACGTTCGTACACTGCGTATGAGAAACCAAGCGCATGGTATACGCATACATCCTTCGGCAAGCTTTCACCATGGTAATCAAAAGTGGGGTTTGTTTTAATCATCCACAGTTCGTGTGAACACCCCCCGGCATCTGCGGGAGCAGGGATTTCACGATGATACAATGAGCTATCAATCCAGTTGCGCTCACTAACGGCGAATGATTGCGAGCATGAAATGATAGCTCCTATTATCATAAAAATTAATGCAACAAAAATGCGCGTACTTTTCACCTTGGTGGCACTCCTTAAGTTGCTTGTAGTGTACACCTAGGGCGAACTATCTCAAAGCATAACCTACGAAAAATCTTTAAGAAATTCCACCACCTCTTGGCGAAGTGCCGTTAATTGCGCTTCGTCATCCCGAGCATCAATTGCTTGTTTCATCCATGTAGCAATTTGCGGCATGTGCTCTTCGCGCAGGCCGCGCGTCGTCATAGCAGGCGTACCAAGACGGATGCCGCTTGGGGTAAACATCGGTAGCGGGTCGTCAGGCACAGCGTTGGCGTTTAGCGACAGTCCGATCTTGTCGATAGCAATTTCTGCGATCTTTCCGCTGAACCCAAAACTCTTATATATATCAGCCAAAATCAAATGATTACTTGTTCCGCCTGTCACCAGCTGAAATCCTCGCTGTTGCATCTCATCGGCGAGTCGTGCTGCATTCTTCACGATTTGCGCAGCGTAATCTTTAAACTCAGGCTTGAGCGCCTCGCCAAAAGCCACTGCTTTAGCAGCCACCGTATGCATGTGTGGGCCGCCTTGCATACCAGGAAAGACCGCGCGATCGATCAACGTAGGGATATTTTCGATCGTTTTCACGGGCGCTTTGAGGGGATTGCCGACAGTACCCATACTGAGAATGAGCCCGCCGCGCGGCCCACGCAGCGTCTTGTGCGTCGTTGTCGTCATGACGTGAAATCCATGATCGAGCGGGTTCTCTGCCACCCCACCGGCGATCAACCCGGCGACATGCGCCATGTCAGCCATGAGCAGCGCGCCAACCTCATTACCAATCTCCGCGAATTTATCGTAGTCCAGCTCACGCGGATAGGCGCTAAAGCCCGCTAAAATAATCTTAGGTTTATACTCCTGCGCTAGGCGACGAAGTTCATCGTAATCGATCTCACCAGTTGATGGATCTTTCATCTTGTAACGAATGAAGTGATACAGTTGCGCGCTGCGCGTTACCGGAGCACCATGGGTGAGATGCCCGCCATGGCTAAGGTCCATCGCAAGGATAGTATCTCCCGGCTGACACCACGCCGTATAGACCGCCTCATTAGCCGGAGCACCAGAGTGAGGTTGTACATTGGCGTGATCGGCGTGAAATAACTGCTTAGCTCGATCAATTGCTAATTGTTCGACTTTATCGGTAAACTCCTGGCCCCCGTAGTAGCGTTTGCCAGGGTACCCTTCAGAATATTTATTTGTAAAAACACTGCCAAGCGTTCTTAGAACATCATCACTGACATAATTTTCGCTAGGTATGAGCTCTAGCCCATTTTTTTGGCGTTGCTCTTCGCCGGCAATTAGTTGCGCCACAACATCATCATTCATAGTAATCTCCTTTATGAGTTAGCGGACTTTATAGATGAGTTGCGTAGAATTAAACCATACCCCCACAGTATAGCACACAAAAAGCACTTGACAATATATCATAAGAGGCATACGATGAGGGTATTATGGCAACAGCAAAATATCTCAAAAACATTGGCAAGCTTATTCAGGAAACCCGTCAAGCACGAGGGATGACGCAAGCAGAACTAGCAACAGCGCTTGGCACCAGTCAAAGCGCAATCAACCGTATCGAGAAGGGTGGCCAAAATATCAGTCTTGAGATGATTGCTCGGATTGGGGAAGTGTTGAGCAGCGAGATTGTCCGCCTCAACAAATCAGGTAAAACCAACTTTCTCATCAACGGTGGTCACGAGCTGAAGGGTGAAATTGAAGTCAAGACAAGCAAGAACGCCGCTGTTGGCCTATTGTGCGCAGCATTACTCAACAAGGGCAAGACTACTCTTAGGCGTGTTGCACGTATCGAGGAAGTCAACCGGATCATCGAGGTTCTCGAAAGTATCGGTGTGAAATGTCGCTGGCTCGACAACAATGACCTCGAACTTATCCCGCCTAAACGTCTACGTTTTGAAGATATGGATATTGAAGCTGCCAAAAAAACTCGCACGGTTATCATGTTCCTCGGCCCACTCATGCATCAATACGCCAATTTTAAATTACCCTTTGCCGGTGGCTGTAGCCTGGGCACGCGTACTGTCGAACCACACATGACCGGCCTAGCACCGTTTGGGCTTCATGTCGTTGCCACAACTGATTGTTACCTCGCAACGACAGCAGCCAAGAAAATCGATAAAACAATTATCTTGACTGAGCGCGGCGACACGGTGACCGAAAACGTCATCATGGCTGCGGCCCTCTATGACGGTGAAGTGACGATTCGCAATGCCAGTCCAAATTACATGGTGCAAGATGTATGCTTCTTTCTCGAGAAACTTGGTGTCAAGATCGAAGGTATTGGCACAACAATCCTCAAAATTCACGGTGTTAAATCAATAGACAAGACTGTCGAGTATTATCCAAGCGAAGACCCGATCGAAGCCATGAGTCTTGTGGCGGCGGGTGTAGTGACAAATTCTGAAATTACTATCAAACGCGTACCAATTGAGTTTATGGAACTCGAGATGGCAATCCTTTCCAGCATGAAGCTCGACTACACCCAATCGGACGAATACCTGGCTCGTAACGGCAAAACGCGCCTCGTCGATATTACCCTCAAGAAATCTAGTTTGATTGCGCCGAAAGATAAGCTGCACTGCATGCCATTTCCTGGTGTAAATATAGACAATCTCCCTTTCCTCGGACTATGTGCGACGGTTGCCGAAGGCCGAACGCTCGTTCACGACTGGACATATGAGAACCGAGCAATATACTTTACGGAGCTCACTAAACTAAACGCGCAAATCGAGATGGTAGATCCGCATCGTGTTTACATTACCGGCCCTACACGCTGGAAACCGGCCGATATCACTGCCCCAGCCGCACTACGCCCCAGCGTGGTGATACTTCTCGCCATGCTAGCATCCCCAGGCAAATCCGTCCTGCGTGATGTCTATAGCATCAATCGCGGCTACGAAGATATCGCCAACCGTCTCAATACCCTGGGCGCAGACATTGAGACAACCTGGGAATAAGCAATATTACCAAATTAAAAATCGAGAGCAAATCTCGATTCTTAATTTGGGGCGAATGATGGGGTTCGAACCCACGGCCTCCGGTGCCACAAACCAGCGCTCTAACCAACTGAGCTACATCCGCCATATTAAAAGCACAAGGTACTTGCAGATATATTCAGTTGGTTAGAGCGCTGGCGCTTTATCTCTCGACTCGCCTTCGGCTCGGACAGCAACTGAGCTACATCCGCCACGAATGGATCCTACCCACTATACCAAAATTTTCTACATTACGCCACTAGCGATACGGATTGTAGCCACGCGATTGCGGCTCAGAAAAATTTGCTTTGTGGATACTAGGGTGAGAAATCATTTCTGCATTCCCTTGCTGGTGCGTTGGGCGCTCAAACGTTGGCGCATCGCGTTTTGGGATAACAATGCGCTTCTTTTTTTCGTCTGGCGCAATCGTCTGTTCACGCTGTGCGACTGCCGAGTATTTGTATGCCTCAATATGCCGACGATTGCGCTCAGTTCGGATGCGCTGTTCAAACGACTCGTGTCGCATGGCACCAATTGCCCGTGCACTGCCGTCATTCGCATCAGCTAACCCACTCGAGTGTAGCTTTCCTGAATCCGGCTGAGTGAAACGCGAGAGGATGCCCATGGCTTCATTATACGCCACAAAGATGCTACAATACAGAAGTTCTCATGCGGGTGTAGTACAGCGGTTAGTATACAAGTTTTCCAAACTTGGGATCGGGGTTCGATTCCCCGCACCCGCACCAAA
>JBDHUN010000029.1:0-7757 GCA_039809225.1 Saccharimonas sp. (SeqCode) | reverse complement strand
GGTATGAAGATAGATACAAGATACTACTTAAGCTGCTGCGGGAAAGGAATGACTAGGGTGTAAACTGGTCTTGTACCTAAAAATATTTCGTTTAAGACCTAAAGCTCAACGTCGAAAATACTACACCCACCCGCATACCGCTCCTGTATAATAAAAGGTAGTTATGGGGGAGAAAACAACTAAAAAACCGACAGGGCAGCATTTGCTTGCGCCAAGTGATTTTGTGCACTTGCACAATCATACGCATCACTCGCTGCTCGATGGCTTGACCAAAATCCCCGATCTCGTCAACAAAGTTAAAGAATACGGTATGAGCGCTACGGCGGTGACCGATCATGGCACAATGAGCGGCATTCTGGAGTTTTACAAAGCGGCAGTTGATGGCGAGCTCAAGCCGATTTTGGGTATCGAAGCCTATGTCGCAGCACGGACGCGCTTTAACCGCGACCCCGCCAAAGATAAAGCACGCTATCACCTGACACTTCTGGCTATGAATGACCAAGGCTATCGTAACATCATGAAGCTCAGCACGCTCGCAAACCTCGAAGGCATGTACTACAAACCGCGCATGGACCACGACATCCTCGAGCAATATAGCGACGGTGTGATTGCGCTCAGCGGCTGTGCTAGCGGTGAAGTGGGTGAGAACCTGCGCGCCGACAACTATGCCGAGGCAAAACGTATTGCCGAGTGGTACAAAGGCGTATTTGGTGATCGGTACTACCTTGAGGTGCAAGACCACGGCCATCCAGACGCGCCATTTACGTGGGATGTTCAGGCAAAAATCAATAAGGGTTTGATAAAGCTGAGCCGCGAGCTCGACATCCCTTGTGTTGTGACGTGCGACGGACATTACTTGACCCATGACGACCAGGAAGCGCACGAGATACTTCTCTGTGTCGGTACGGGCGCGTATCTTAGCGATACTAATCGCATGAGTCTCAAGGAGTTTGAGTTGCATGTGACCGATCCAAAAGACATCATCGCTCGCTGGGGCAAGGATCATCCCGACTTTATTACTAACACCAAGAAAATAGCCGACCTCTGCCACGTTAATATCGAATTGGGAAAGATTTTGATCCCGAAATTTCCGGTACCAAAGGGTGAAAATGAAGAATCATACCTCGAAAGATTAGTGTACCTAGGGCTGGCGCGTCGCTACGAAGGTAAGTCAGATACCGACCTCGAGAATTTGTCGATCGATCAGCTCAAAAAGTTACTAAAGCCGGAAGTGAACGAGCGTGTCGAGATGGAATTTGAAGTCATCAACCGCATGGGCTACAACGGGTATTTTCTGATCGTGCAGGATTTTATCAACTGGGGAAAGTCACAGGGTATCATCTTTGGCCCTGGGCGCGGTAGCGCAGCCGGTTCGATCGTAGCCTATGCACTCAATATTACCGACCTCGATCCACTCAAATATGATTTGCTGTTTGAGCGGTTCCTCAACCCCGATCGTATCTCGATGCCCGATATCGATATTGATATTCAGGATACACGCCGTGACGAGGTGATTGCCTATTGTGCTGATAAATACGGCGAAGCGCGCGTGGCAAACATCGTGACATTCGGCAAGATGGCAGCCCGCGCATCAGTGCGCGACGTGGCGCGGGTGCTTCAAGTACCTTACGCCGAGGCCGACCGTCTCAGCAAAATGATTCCACCGCCAGTACAGGGCAGACATATTCCACTTAGTGTCAGTGTCAAAGAAGACCATGATTTGAAGCGCGAGTATGAAGAAAATCCTACCGCCAAAGAAGTCTTTGATTTCGCGATCCGCCTGGAGGGCACGATTCGTAGCCATGGCGTGCATGCTGCTGGTGTCGTGATCGCGCCAGACGACCTTGTCAATTTTGTGCCGCTTGAAATGGCCCAAAAAGGCGTCGTGGCCACCCAGTACCCGATGGGTCCGGTCGAAGAACTAGGGCTGCTCAAGATGGACTTTCTCGGCTTATCAAACCTCACTATTATCAAGAATACGCTGCGTATTATTCGCCGAGTCTATGGCACAGAAATTGATTTATCGACCATTCCGCTCGATGATCGCAAAACGTATGAACTATTTCAACGCGGTGATACGACCGGGGTATTTCAGCTTGAATCAGCTGGGATGAAGCGCTATTTGCGTGAGCTAAAGCCGAGCATGTTTGATGACATCATCGCTATGGTAGCATTGTACCGTCCGGGCCCGATGCAGTTCATCGATAGTTTTATCAAGCGCAAGCACGGCGAGGAGCGAATTACGTATCTCCACGAAGGCATGAAAAACGCGCTCGAAAGCACTTACGGTATCTTGGTGTACCAGGAACAGTTTATGCAGATTTCCAAGGAATGGTGTGGGTTTACCGGTGGACAAGCGGATACGCTACGCAAGGCAGTAGGGAAGAAAAAGATTGATCTGATGCGCAAAGTTAAAGTTGATTTTGTCAAAGGCGCGGTTGAAGTTGGCGGGGCTACGCAGGAGACGGCCGAGAAGTTTTGGGCTCAGCTCGAAGAGTTCGCGAACTATTGTTTCAACAAAAGCCACGCTGCTTGCTATGGCCTGATTGCATACTGGACAGCTTACCTGAAAGCGCATTACCCGGATGCCTTCATGGCAGCGCTCATGACCAGTGATGCCGACGACATCGATCGCTTGGCGATTGAGATTACCGAGTGTAAACATATGGGCCTCGCTGTATTGTTACCGGATGTCAACGAATCGTTTGTTGAGTTTGCTGTCGTGCCCGAAAAGAAGCAAGTTCGGTTTGGTATGGCTGCAGTCAAGGGCGTCGGAGTGGCAGCGGTCGAGGAAATCATCCGTGCTCGCGAAGCTGACGGGCGATTTCAAAGTGTCGAGGATTTTGCCAAGCGGGTAAGCACCAGTCGCGTCAATAAAAAAGCCTGGGAGGCGCTAGTCAAAGCGGGAGCTTTTGACACTCTCGGTGATCGCAACGATTTACTGTATAATCTCGAGACAATTCTCGGATTTGCCAGCAAACTGCAAAAAGAAGCCTTGAGCGGACAAACCGATCTGTTTGGCGCACTGATAGAAAATGGTGGTGATGAGCTGATGCCATCGATTGAACTGAAGCATGCGCCGGCGAAGTATACCGACAAGGAACAGTTAATGTGGGAGCGCGAGCTCATGGGGCTTTATATCTCGGCTCACCCGCTCGACAACTTCGATGCGTATTTCGAGGAGCAGACCATCCCGCTTCATAGCGTGACAGCAGGTATCGATGGTCAAAAAGTGACGATTGGTGGCATCGTCACCACTATCCGCACTATCGTCACCAAAAGTGGCAGCAAGATGGCGTTTGTCGGGCTCGAGGACAAGACCGGCGAGACTGAAATCATCGTTTTTCCGAAGTTTTATGAGCAACTGGGCGACTCGCTCAAAACTGATGTCGTGCTCAAGATTACCGGCAGCGTCAACGCTCGTGATCGCGACGGCAATACGACCGACGAAGCGAAATTAATTGCCGATGAAATTAGCGTGGTGACTGATCGCGAGCTCAACGAGTACGAAAGTCATGGCCGCAAGATGACAGCGCCGTCTGGCAAGGCGACGGTGACGCGTCGACGCTACCCTGCTAAATCCACTAGCGCTAGCGCCGCTACACCTAGCGTATCTTTAGCGCCCGAGCCGCAACTCTTTGTTCCCAAGACCCTGTATGTGCAAGTGGCAAACCCCGACGATCATGCCTCGCTCCTGGCACTTAAGCAAACCTGTAACACTCATCCTGGCGAGTCAGAGGTCATACTGGTACTGGGAGAGTCAAAAGAGTCGGCAGTCCGCCTACCGTTTCGTGTTGAGATAGAAGATAGTTTAACTGAAGAGCTGAGAAGCCTACTTGGCAGTGAAAGTGTTGCGGTGAAATAGAGATATTTGGCAATTATCCCTTGACGCCATAAACCCTCTGTAATATACTAATAACAGATATGAAGTTCACCATCAAAGAGTTTAATCAGAAGTTTCCGACCAGTGACGCTTGCTTGGACTATTTGTGGCAAATCCACTTCGCAGACAAGCCATGTGAGAAGTGCGGCCTGCTCGAAGGCTTCCATAAGCTACCGAAACGTCCCGCCTATCAATGTGAGTGCGGTAATCAAATATATCCACTTGCTGGTACGCCGTTTCACAAAAGCACAACCGACCTTCGCACCTGGTTTCTTGCAATCTTCTTTATGACCAATACCCGTTCTGGCATGAGTGCCCTCCAATTCCAGCGTATTAGTGGCGTGACCTACAAAACCGCCTGGCGTATCTTCAAGCAAGTCCGCCTCATGATGGCCGATGACGAAACACTACTCAATGATGACGTCGAAGTAGATGAAGCCTACATGCACCCGAATCCACAAAAGCGTAGCACAGCCAAGCCTCACAATAGCCAAGTTATGTTCGGTATGGTTGAGCGCGGTGGTCGTGCTCGCATCAAGCACGTCAAAAGCTCCGGCGTTCGTGTCCTCGTTCCAGAAATTCAAAAGAACGTTGGCAAGACGGCTACAATTTACACGGACGAATACGGCTCGTACCGCTTACTTAAGCGACGAGGTTACCAGCACGAAACCATCAACCATAGCAAACAGGAGTATGTCATTGGCCGTGTGCATACCCAAAATGTTGAGAACTTTTGGAGCCAATTCAAACGTGGTATTTACGGTGTCTATCGTCACTGCGATCCGAAATACCTACAGCACTATGCTAATGAATATGCCTTTAGATACTCGAATCGCAAGAATGATACGCCAATGTTTGAACTCGTTCTAGCAAAATCTGGTAAATAAAAGTAATCTCCCGATACCCAATCTACTTTATAAATCTTTATCTGTTAATATAGTAATATCTTCTCTTTTCCTTTCTATATAAATATAGGAGTGGGAGGGGTAGGCAAAGAACACATACCTACATAGCCAATCCAATAAACTACAGACCTAAAACATCTAACTTAAAATCTAATAATCTACAAGCTCTAAAATGACAGAAAATATCTTAACAACTAATCCAGATAAATCAGAACCAAAGTATCGTAAAAAGCTAAACGAAGAACAGTTGGCTGTATTAAACCTCCTGTATACATTCAGGTTTGCGAGTAACGAACACGTTGCTAAATACAGCGGCAAGAAAAATAATAAACACGTTCAGAAACGGCTCAAGATACTAGAAGACCAAGAGTACATCGCTAAACGCTACGACAAGTCATACAAGCTTAAAGGTAAACCCGCAGCATATTATTTGCTGCCAAAAGGCGCACGGGCTTTAGTGGATGTAGGCGATCGTGACAACAATGAGCCTATTAACATCAAGCGCATCTACAAAGATAAAGATGTATCCGAAGGGTTTATAGAACACAGCCTCAACATCCTCGGCGTTTACCTAGCGCTTAGCGCACTACACGGCAACAAGCTCGACTTCTTCACCAAGAGCGATCTCAAGTACGAACAATTCGATTTTTATCCGCAGCCGTTGCCCGATGCCCATGTTCGCGTTAGCGCTAAAGACGGTGACAAGAACTTCTTTCTCGATATCTTTGAAGATACCCAGCCGTTCTTTGTGCTTATTAGGCGCATTAAGAAGTACCTGGAATACGCTGGCAGTGGTGAGTGGCCGGAAGAGCCTCTACCGACTATCCTGGTCGTTGTTGAGAACAAGAGCGTCCATAAGCGACTACGGAAGCGGATTGCTAAAGAGCTACGCGACTCGTATGAGGAAGTGTCTTTTGCAACTACTAGGCCAGAGTACTTACATGACTCTGAATACAAAGGCAAAGTTTGGTTTCCGATTGACGACGATGGGGATGATCCAGAGGAACCGATAACACCCGTAATACTTACAAAGCTGCCACGAGCGGATGATTAGTACTTCCATTTGCCTTGCGGCAATTGGAAGTCCCTATTTCCTTGAGGGAAATAGGCTTGCTAGCCTTCATTGCTTTGGATTTATGTGTTAATACACCGATGAGTAAAACCTGGACGGATTCATTAAGATATAGAATACTAGTTGAAGCATGAAAAGATATCTAATCAAAGTATTTTTGGAGCATTTTGCATTCGGACTCACTATATCAGTGAGTGTTGTTTGGATGCTTAACCAGGGACTAACACTCCCTGAGATCGCCATCATCGAATCTCTAGCCTTAGCTCTAGGGCTTGCTATAGATATTCCGACAGGATTTATCTCTGATAAGTTCGGCCGGAAGCTTACATTAATTGGAGCAAATATTTTCCAAGCTGCTTCATTTTTTGTTTTCGCTTTTTCTCATGATTTCTGGCAATTTTTAATTGCAGCCATCTTGCTCGCTATAGGCTTCGCGCTTTCATCCGGATCAGAAGAAGCATATATTTATGAGAATCAATCTGGCGACAACTACAGAAAGACATTCAGTAATGTTAATGTAGTCGATGAAGCAGCAACGATTTTGGGCCTGCTCTTTGCGCCACTTCTGATTGCACTCTTTAGCCTCCAGTCAGTGTTTATTGCTGCCTCGGCTTTCGTTTTCATTACGGCAATTGTTAGCTGGATTATTCTTAAAGACAAGGGAAATATGACCGTTTCCAAGAGTCAACAAAAGACCCGAGAGAAGCAGCAAATTGTGGCATTAGTTCGCAAACACGCACCGCTAATCCTATTGTTCATAGCATTGGCCATATATTATGAAGCTGGTCGCGTCTTTTGGCAGCCTCAGCTGATTGGCTCTGGTTTTAAGATCGAACAGCTTGGATTTTTGTTTGCTGCTTTCAAAGTTGCATCCCTCACTGGTGCTTACGTAGGTCGGCATCAACGATTTTCGCCCAAAAAAGAAATCGTAGTGATTGGGGTTTTGGTGACGGTGAGTTTTTTGCTCATCGCTTCATCAGTGTGGTTTTTGGTGATTGCGGGCTTCTTCCTCTACTCATTCCTCGAAAATGTTTATCGCATTGTTGAGTCAAACTACCTTCAAGGTATAGCAAGTAGCCAGCGGAGAGCTTCTTTCTTGTCTGCTGCCAGTTTTGTACGCCAAGGATATAGTATTGTTTCCGTCCCATTTCTGAGCATCGCTGCCATAGCCAATGTTTCGTATGTGTTTTATATCCTAGCGCTTTTACAGGTTGTAGCTGCAGTGTTGTTTTGGGTGCTCGCTGCACGTTCACGTAATGCCCAGTTACACGGTGCTTAACGCTCTTATGACATCATCATGGAGGGTGTAATTGCTGGAGTAGACAGCTCCATTCAAATTGTTCCTATCATGAGGCATACCAGAGAATACGATACGACACTGGGAGCATACTTAAGCAAAGATTATTCTGTAATTAATATCAGACAGCATCTCCCAAGGGTCAATAAAACGCAGACTTCTCTTGATGGCCTAGCCTGATTACTCTACGATTCAAGAGGATCCTAGGGATGAAAGAGCTTGGCAAGTCTGAGGTGGCCGACTGAGAGACGTAGCATGTGCCAGTACGGGAGGATTAATCACGCCTCTTCTTTTTACCAAGCCGTTTAATCACTGCTGCAAAACGTTCCCCACCTTTAGGATGATCTAGATCTACCTTCTCGATCCTAATACGCTCTTCAACTTTCTTCTGCCAGTCCTTATCTTTTGTGGTAGGTTCGTGTGGTTTTTTTGGCTTCATAGTTATTAGTATACGTTGCGAGTAGCAAATTAGGTACTATGGCTTGAGGGTATAACTGCCAGATATTTCTATTCCATTAAATTTAGGCAATTATACGCTTAACACACCCAACTTTATAGAGATAGCTAACAATGCCATGCTTTAGCCCTATTTATTCTTGG
>JBDHUN010000028.1:0-8946 GCA_039809225.1 Saccharimonas sp. (SeqCode) | reverse complement strand
CGCAATGCTCCAACCAATCTCATGAAAGAACTGGGCTACGGCAAGGATTACAAGTGGCAAGCCGACTTCAAACACAAATACGGCTTCTTGCCCGACGATGTTGCTGCGAGCTAACGTAATCGCGCTTTCGCGCGCTTAATTACTTGCTTGTAGCGTGTAATATAGCCGTCTGCCATTGCATCGGCAGAAAATTTCTCCTCAACGACACGTCGACAGTCAGCAGGATCTATCTCGTTGATACGATCGAGGTAATCAGCAAACTCTTCCTTTGTTTCAGCTAAAAAACCATTTACTCCGTGTTCAATAAGTTCTGACATCGCGCCTCGATTCATCGCAATCACTGGCGTACCACAGGCCATTGCTTCGATAATCACCATGCCGAATGGCTCGTTCCACTCGATGGGGTGAAGCAATGCTTTAGCTTCTGACAAAAACTTCATCTTCTTGCGTCCAGCCACCATACCGGAATAGGTAACGTAGGGGGATCTGAGTAGTACTGGCAACACTTCGTCGCTAAAATATCGGAAATTACGGTTACTACGATATTTGCTCATTGGATTTGCTAGTTCGGCAAACAATTTTTGATTGGTTTTGATATCGACGATCGGCCCAGCCATCCTAAGACGCAACCGTTTCTTGGCACAAACACGCGCCGCCAGTCCTTGATTTTTTTCTGGAGAGAATCCACCGAGCGTCACAAAATAATTCTTTTTCTGGCCGGCTCTGAGAAACGGAAAATCGCTCACATCCACTGCGTTATAGACGGTATCAAGCATATTATGGTGACGCTCAAGTTCCTTGGGCATCGCCTGACGCATAGCATCTGAGATCGATACGAACGAGCAATTGTGCTTCCCGGCAGCTGCTCGCCAGAAATGACGGTTATCTGTCACACCAGCGTCTACATCTGGCTGCGGCGTGAGCGGTGGTCCGTGAATCGTGTGAACAGCTGGCGGAATGTCATCTTTGCCCGCCGCGGGGATAAGCACTGATGGGCCTACAAAGTAATTATGGTCATGGATAACGTCAAAATTGCCATCACGCTTAATAATACTCAACGAATCAAGAAGGTGTGCGCACGGCGCAGGTAGTCCGAACTCATACATAGGTTTTAAAATATTATCGTATTCCTCACGACCGGTGACAGCATGCGTTTTAGCTCCTGGAATATAACTCCCGAGAACAGCAAACAGCTCGACCTCTACACCTTTTTTTATGAGTGACCGCGTTAAAGCGTCTACCATATTTTCCACTCCACCGTAGCCTTTGACAGGAATTTTTAACCATGGCGGAGCAATCATGGCGACTCTCAATGGCCTGTGAGAGTTCTTCGTCGATTTGTGATTCATATTCACAGGTATCATAGCACGGGTTGTTATAATAGGTATGTGAAAAATATTACCGACCACGAAATAACACCCGACAATACCTATCCTCTGCTCCCCGGAGAGTCACTCCTTCATAGCGAAGAGTTCCCTAATCGCCCTATCACCTCGCGGCCATCCAGCCTCCGAGAACTACTACGATTAACTCGAGCAGAAAACCCACATGAAATCGGCGCGGCCGGCCCTGCCGTTGCAGCGCTAGCACGTACCATCGAGAGCTATGACACTCCAGAGCATCTGAGACTTTATGAAGCAGTATTTGGTCGTGATTCACTCCGAGTTGCAATTGACCTCATTTCATCCTACCCGGAATTAGCGCGTGCTACGATCATACGTTTAGCCGAACTCCAAGGTCTAGAGGATAACCTGACACGCGAGGAAGAACTGGGGCGCATTGTTCACGAAGCCCGCGACCCCGATGACCCAGTCGCAAAACGACTAACGAGCGCACGCGGGTGGGGGTGGCCGTACTATGGTTCGGTTGATGCTACGCCTGAATTTGTTCGCACGTTAGCCGCATATTGTAGACGTTCCGAAGAAAACTATGGATTTCTTGGTGAAACATATACCGACCTTCACGGCAGCCAACAGACTGTTAGCCACGCTCTTGAGCTGGCTTTGCTGTGGATAGAGCGACGCCTCGCGAGCAATCAAGAAGGACTATTAGAGTACCGCTCAACGATTCCGTATGGCATCGAAAACCAAGTCTGGAAAGATTCATGGGATGCGTATCATCATGCTGACGGACAAATTGCCAATCATAAGAAAGGCGTTGCATCGATCGAGGTGCAAGTAACTGCTTACGATGCATTGCTTGATGCTGCGTTACTATATGATGACGTTCTCGATAATCCCGAAAGGGCAAACGAGTTTCGTCGCCGAGCTGACGTTTTGCGCCGAGCTATCTTTGATCATTTTTGGGTAGATGAAAAAGGTGGGTATTTTGCGCTCGGCACTGATCGTGATGAAAACGGCGAACTCCGCCAGCTCAAAATTCGGACTTCAAATATGGGTCACACGCTTAACTCTCGTTTGTTTGAGACTGATGACCAAACCATACTCGCAAAGCGCGATGCAGTAATTCGTCAAATTCTTTCACCTGAGTTACTGAATGTCAGCGGTATTCGTACATTGGCCAACGATGAAGTACGGTTTCGCCCGGGCGCGTACCACAACGGCAGTGTATGGCTCTGGGACACCCACCATATCGCGAAGGGGCTCCGTCGATTAGGGTTAAAGAGCGAAGCCGATAACCTCGACCAACGCGTTCTTCGTGTCGTCAACCACATCGGTATGTTTCCTGAATATGTCCGTGGTGATAGCGAACCGACCCCAGCTATCAATACACGTTCGATTATATTGTGGGATGACATTAATAAACGCGAAAATCATGTCGAGCAACCCCCCCAAGAGGTGCAGGCATGGACTGTCGCAGCCATACAGGCTATCAAACGACGTCTCGCCCGTGGTAGTTAGTTCTTTACAAGCGGATGTTCGCTGCATTCAACGAGCACACCCTCGTATGGCCGCAACGTCACCACGCCATCACGATCAATCTCAGGATAATCTACTGGGTGGGTACAACACAAAATACGTCCTTTGTGCGGTAAGGTAATTTGCTGTGTTTCATACCCAAAGTTGAGTGCGACAAACACATGTTGATCGCCAAGCCAGCGCGAGTACGTGAAAATATCGAGTTCAAGCTCGCCAAAGGCTTCATATGTGCCGCGGCGCAGAATCTCGTGCTTGGTACGCAACCTCAGCAAACGACGGTACAACGACAAGAATGAATCCGGCTCATGAAGCTGATCGGCGACATTATGCCGACTGACCGATTCGCCAACCGGCAGCCAAGGCTTTACCTCGCTAAAACCGGCATATTGACCGCGCCCCCACTGCATTGGAGTTCGTTCATAATCTCGCGTTGTCGTTGGATCACCTGAAGTAAATGCTCGTAAGTCTTGGATTTCATTTTCTTTAATTGGTGTATTTGGCATACCCAACTCGTCGCCGTAGTAGACCACCGGCAGTCCTGGCAACGTCATTTGCATGAGAGCGATTAGTCTTGCCTGATCATCGCCCCCCATACGTGTTACTAACCGCCATTGATCGTGATTGCCAAAACAATACACCGGCATATGCTTCTCGGGATCAATCATACCCTGAAACTCGGTGATGAAGGTTCGAAAAGCATCGGCATAAAATTCTGCCCAAATCCCTTCAAAATTGAACGGCATGCTGACTTCCGGATTGATGCCGTAAAATCCAAGATACTGCTCTTTGGTGCTATAGTTGCCGTCCGGATAATCTTCAAAAATCATGATGCGATTATCGTATTCTTTCAGCACATCGGTAATTTCACGAAGATACGGGAAAAGGGTCTTCCAAAAACGACTGTATTTGTGGATCAGTTGGTCGTACTCGCCGCCCGTTCCATCAGCATTATGGTGCAAGGTATTCTTAACCTTTGGGTCATCACGAAATTTTGGGTCTTTGCTAATCCAACGCACCGCATCGGCCCGAATCCCATCAATACCAAGGTCCATCCAAAACCGAATGATCCGTTTCATTTCGTCACGCACCAGTGGGTTATCCCAGTTGAGGTCAGGCTGCTCTTTGAGGAAAGTGTGCAGATAATACTGCTGGCGTGTGTCGTCCCATTGCCACGCACTACCACCAAATATACTGGCCCAATTGTTTGGCGGGCTACCGTCTGGTTTGGCGTTTCGCCATACATAATAATCGGCATGCGAATTCGTCCTGCTATGCCGCGAGTCAATGAACCACGGGTGCTGATCGCTGGTGTGGTTTGGCACAAAATCAATCATGATATTGAGCCCACTATCGTGGCACTTCTTGATCAGTTCCTTGAGGTCGTCGAGTGTCCCAAATAGTGGATCTACCCCTTCATAATCACTGACATCGTAGCCCATGTCGGCCATCGGGCTAGGAAAAATCGGGCTCAGCCAAATTGCGTCAATTCCCAGTGAATCTTTTTGCCCATGCAAATAATCAAGTCGGTTGATGATGCCACGTAAATCACCGATGCCGTTGTCGTCGCTGTCCATGAATGAACGAGGATAAATCTGATAGATTGCATTGACATCACGCCACAGTTTACTCATACGGTCACCTTTTTATAGCGGTCATAGAGCGCTGCATACACCCCATTCGTCCAACCAAAACCATCTTGCAACGGATACTCGCCGCCACCGCCTTCAGCTAATGACATAACATCGTATTTTTCGACCATCTTTCGTTGCTCGGCAAAAATACGCTCGTTCGCCGTCATCCAGCGCTCAGCAATCACTCTCGCCAACTTGTTATATCCATAGGCGCGCAGACCTTCGATTGCGACCCACTGTAGTGGCGCCCAGCCATTCGGGGCGTCCCATTGTTGGCCGGTATTTGTTACGGTCGTCACAACCCCACCGATTTGCAGAAACTGTCGTTCGATGCGAGCCGCCACATGAGCCGCCTGTTCTTTGGTGGCAATTCCGGTGTACAAAGGAAATACCATGGCAAGCGTTAATTTACCACTTACCTGACCCGTCCGAACATCAAAATCATCAAATATCTGTCGCGACTCGTCCCAACAAAACTGTCGAATCGCTTCGGCTCGTTCCTTCGCCGCCTGGCGAAATCGTCGCGCCAACAGCGGCTGTTTCAGTAGCTCATAACTTTCGGCAATGGTTTGCTCAAGCTGATAAAGGAGACAATTGAGATCAACCGGCACGATATCGGTAGTATGAATCGATTGCAGATCAACATCATCGCGGAACCAGCGCGAGCTAAAATCCCAGCCGCTTTCCGCTCCGGCCCTTAGGTCAATGAATAATGCGTCTTTGTCCTCACTGGCTGCTGCTGTCTCTAGGTCCTCACGACGCGATTCCGGCCGAGGCGTGACTTTATCGTCATAATAACGGTTGAGAATGGTGCCATTTGGCATTTGAACCACTCGGACACACGCCGATACCTGCGCATCTGACGTGAGACTGCGCCGGTCTTTCATCCAAAAACGATATTCTGCAATGAGACTCGGCAAAAATTCAGCTAGTGTCTGCCGATGACCGCGATGTGATGCCAAAAGCTGCACCATCGCTGCAAAAAACGGTGGCTGTGATCGGCTAAGATAATAAGTGCGATTAGCCGTCGGTATCATACCAAATTTTAAGAGCATGTAGCTGCAGTTTTTAATAATGCCGTGGATGAGCGACCATTGATGATCGGCCGCCAGACCAAGCATAATGAAATAAGAGTCCCAGTAATATTGCTCACTAAACCGTCCGCCCGGCACGACATAGGCATATGGTAACGCAATCAATGAACCGTGCGGACGACGATTACGACGCGTCAATTGCGGCCATAGCCTAGAAATATGTTCGCGCAAGGTTGTATCGGCTGCCGGTGCATAGGGCGCATGCGCTGGCGAATGAAATTCATAAAAATGCTGGTCAATGAAGGTTTGCAAATTAAAATTTGGTTGTCGCCGAGCCGCTTCATACTCACGCGCCAACTGTTTTGCGCGCTTGCGCGGGATCAAGTCGGCAAATGTCTTGCCATCCGGGTACACTTGCTGTCGCTGTACGGCGTCAAACAGCTCGCCCAGCGCCTCGTCCGGGCTTTTCGCCGCCGGAACAGCGAGCCCAACCGTCTGGACGAGTGCGGTTTTAACTTTGTCGGAGCTTTTGCTGGCAAGGGTTGGTTTTTGGCGCAGCCACTGCGGAATCATACTCTCCAGTATAGTGGTTCTGCTTAGCGAGCACAACCAGAATAGCCGTCTGTGCCACGATATCGCCTCGTGCCATAAAAATTACAACAAAAACACTTGCGTAATCCCTAGCATAAGCGTATAGTTATCACTAACAAGGTGGTTAAACAAAAAGGAAGTGACATGAAACGCAAAAAAATCTTCGTACAATACATCGGCTAATAACAAAAGGCCCTTCTCGGGGCCTCTTGTTATTTTGCGTGGCGCTTACGTTCGTTGGCGTCAAGGTATTTTTTGCGTAGACGCAAGTTTTTGGGTGTTACTTCCAGCAATTCATCGTCTTCGATAAAATCAATACATTGCTCAAGGCTCAGTTCAGTGTATGGTGTTAATTGCACGGCGCCATCGCTCGATTTACTGCGCATATTCGTCAGATGCTTAGCTTTACAGACATTGATTTCCATATCCTCTTGGCGGGTATTGAGCCCAACTATCTGTCCGGCATACACCTCGACGGCCGGGCCGATAAATAGCTCACCGCGGCTTTCAGCATTTTCTAGCGCATACGGCGTCGTCGTACCGGCTTCAAAGGCAATTAATACGCCGTTACGAGTTTGTTGTAGCTTCGCGCTCAGCGGCTCATACCCATGTGGCAACGAATTCATGATAACCGTGCCTTTGGTAGCAGTGAGCAGCAGGTTGCGTAATCCAATCATCGCGCGTGTCGGCAGCAAATAATCAAGTCGTGTCGTAGCACTCGAGGTTGTCTCTTGCCCGCGCATTTCAGCGCGGCGTTTGCCTAGCTCTTGACTAACGACACCGACAAACTCTGGGCCAACTTCAATATAGAGTTCTTCAATCGGCTCTTTCTCGATGCCATCTTCCGTGATCGTAACCACTTCCGGCCGGCCAACTTCAAACTCATAGCCTTCGCGGCGCATCGTTTCGATCAGGACAGAAAGATGCAGCTCGCCGCGACCGGAAACTTTAAAACCGATACCCTGCTCTTCGACACGCAGTGCCACATTGGTTTCCAGCTCTTTTTTCAGCCGATCGCCGATTTGCCGACCGGTGGTAAATTCACCCTCTTTCCCTTTCAGCGGACTCGTATTCGGTCCGAGATACATACTCAGGGTCGGGGCTTCAATTTCGATGGTCGGAAGTGCCTCGGGCGTATCTTTGTCGGCAATTGTATCACCGATATGCGCCTCGGCGATACCAGTCAGCGCCACGATATCTCCGGCGTATGCCATGTCTGTTTCTTCACGCTGCAGCCCACGATAGGTAAAGATTTTATCAATTCGCGCCGAATTCGTCGCGCCGTCTTTCATCAATGCCACCGCTTGCGCTCGCTTGGCCACCCCACGCGAAATACGGCCGATAGCATACTTACCAAGGAACGAATCGTATTGCAATGCCGTCACCAAAAGCTGTAATGGCCCTTCGGAAACAGTCGGTGCCGGAATATCGTTCACAATTGCTTCAAAGATCGGCGCGAGATCGGCATGTTCACTTGGATTACTCGGAACCTCACGCCAGGCCTTGCCGTCACGGCCAATCGCATAATATACCGGGTAGTGGAGCTGTGCATCGTCGGTCGCAAGTTCAAGGAACAAATCGGCCAACTCATCTTCAACTTCGGCGATACGGCGGGCTGGTTTATCAATTTTATTGATTACCACCACTGGTTTTAAACCAACTTCAAGCGCTTTGCTGAGCACAAATTTAGTTTGCGGCATTGGGCCTTCTTGGGCATCGACAATCAGCAGCACGCCGTCAGCCATATTGAGCGTCCGCTCGACTTCACCGCTAAAATCAGCGTGACCAGGCGTGTCGATAATGTTGATTTTGTAATCACCGTAATAAATACTGGTTTGCTTGGCGGTAATCGTAATACCCCGCTCATGCTCTTGGTCGCCGCTATCCATGATGAGTTCTTGACTCATTTCGGCTTGGTTATCGCGAAATGTGTTGCTTTGTTTCAACAGCCCATCAACCAGCGTCGTCTTGCCGTGGTCGACGTGTGCGATGATAGCAATATTTCTTATATGGGATGCGTCGTTCATAAAAATACGGCCTGAATTACAGACCTTCCTTACATAGAATTTTACCACATTTGCCACCAAAACACCAGCTTAAGTGTGAGAATACCCCCTCGGAATCCGGGGGAGGTATGAATAAGGGTTTAACGCATTCTGAGTGTTCGAAATGCCGATGCGAAAAGTGTCGCATAGCAAAGCACTCCCACTGCAAGCAGACCGAGTGCATCTTGATGAGCTGCATGCATTGCAACCGCGAGCATGCCCGCCACCGCCATACCAATCGCCATCGCGTAAAAGTAGCGAAATGGCGTGAACCGTGCCATTCCAACGAAGTGCGCGGCGACAATGAGCGCGATAACTCCCCATCGGACAGACAGATCAACTGGATGCACCCCTGTGTACCAGAACCACCCACCGATTGCCATCCCTTCGGCGATGAGCATCGCGCGAAAGACGGGAAGGCGGAAGAGACTTTGTCCGTCGTCAGCAGAGGCATTTTTTATCCCGCGGTTTATCACGACGAACAAGATGGCACAGACTCCAACTCCGCCGCCGAGAATTACGACCTTGGCCGCTTCGCCACGAGCAAGGCTTGCTACCCATGCCCACAGCACCACAATTACTACCGCGACACGAGCATTCATCAAACGTGCTTTCATTTCTCTCTCTATTTCTGTATGTTCGGATTGAAAAGTAGTTTATGATCAATAATTATTATACTTTATTAATCTTGGTGGGGAATACAGGGCTTGAACCTGTGACCTCACGAATGTGAATCGTGCGCTCTAGCCAACTGAGCTAATTCCCC
>JBDHUN010000027.1:0-9060 GCA_039809225.1 Saccharimonas sp. (SeqCode) | reverse complement strand
CAACCAAGACCTCGTCCCGCTGCTCAGCGAGCTACTGGAGCGGTATTTGTAGGTGCTTGTTTGTTGGGGATTACCTTGCATTTTTCTAATGTAATTATTTACGCAAGCTCTATAAAAGTCAACTGTACGTTAAAATAGAGGCATGAACTCGCTGACATCTCGCCAACACAAAAAAGTCATTCAGCCGCTCGATACTACCTTGGGGGCGTCGACGATTGAGGTGCCGCGGCATGAAACGCCAACGGCGTTTACTCCGATTATTCACACGGTAGAGGCGCCTGCGCCGCAGTTAGCACCGGTAGCATCGTATCTGGATGGTGATAAGCTCAGAGCCGACCAAAAAGCTGATCAGGCTGCAATCGCCTCGGCTAAACGGCGGGTGCAGGTGACTATTCGCTTGTCTGGCGTTGCCCTGATAGCCTGCGGAGCAGGTAGTCTCGTGCTAGCCCTTGGGGCGGCTTTTTTCACATTTCCCATCGGCCTCGCTAATGGCTTAGCTGGTAGCTTAGCCGGCCTGGTGCTCATCGTCGCTGGCGTCGGAGTGATTGCGCAGCGCACATGGGCATATACGTTGTTGAAAATACTATGGATGCTGACGATGATCAGCGCGCTACTACTGTTCGTGGTATCTGCGTGGACGGGTATGAGCATCATGCCCGCATTGCTTTCTACCGTTCAGATCGTGACGCTCAGCGTGACCCTAGCACTCCTCAGTGACGATCATGTCAAAGCTTGCTTTAGCTAGTTAATACAAGCTCGAATCAATCCCAAAAAGAGTGGATGAGGGCGTGTTGGTCGTGATCGGAACTCTGGATGGGCCTGCGTCGCGATGAAATACCGCTTGTCTGGTGCTTCGACAAATTCGACCAGTTTGCCATCTGGACTGGT
The DNA here is from genome assembly GCA_039809225.1 of Saccharimonas sp. (SeqCode). Classification (GTDB taxonomy): domain Bacteria; phylum Patescibacteriota; class Saccharimonadia; order Saccharimonadales; family Saccharimonadaceae; genus Saccharimonas. The sequence continues at coordinate 8,172 of JBDHUN010000027.1, read as the reverse complement.
TCCGCTAATCCGCAAGCCGCCCCGCTCGTAAGCTTCGCGGTATTTCTGATTGACTTCATACCGATGCCGGTGACGCTCGACGATATCTTGCTGGCCATACACATTGGCCGCCAATGAATCAACCATCAAATGCGCCGGGTAATCGCCCAGCCTGAGTGTTCCCCCGGTTGACTCTTTACCCTGTTGACCATCCATAATATACACTACGTTTTGAGTGGTGTCGTTGTCAAATTCACTACTATTTGCCTCAGTGAGGCCGGCATTACGAGCCGCTGCGATAACGGCTACTTGTAACCCCAGACAGATCCCGAGATACGGTGTATCGTGACCTAACGCATAGGTTGCCGCCGCAATTTTCCCTTCAACCCCCCTAGTACCAAAGCCACCGGGCACTAACAGCCCGTCTACAGCCGCAAAATCTGCCTCACCAGCCTTCTCAGCATTAATCCATTTGATGCCTAGTCCCACGCCCTCATGCCACGCCGCGGCCTTGAGCGCCTCGAGCACGCTGATATAGGTATCTTCGTTGTCCATGTACTTCGCTACAAGACCAATCGTCACCGTTGTTTTTTTATCACCAGTTTGACGTGCCACGAGATCACGCCATTTACTGAGGTCAGGCTTGTGGTGATTACCGGTAAATCGCTCGAGAAGCGGCATGAGGCTACTAGTCGCAATTTTCTCTGGGATCATAAACACACTATCGACATTTGGCATCATGAGTACATTTTCCTCGGGTACACCGCCGAACATAGCGATCTTGTGTCGGATACTATCCGGTGCCGACTCATCAGTGCGAACAATCACCACATCGGGCACTATACCAAACCCCCGCAGGTCATTGAGAGCATTTTGAGCGGGTTTGCTCTTGAACTCCTTGCTCGTGCCAATGAACGGCACATACACAACATGAACATAGAGTGCATTATCACGGCCAACTTTGCGACCAAATTCACGAATCGCCTCGACAAAGCTCAGCCCTTCATAGTCACCGACCGTACCGCCAATCTCAACAAAATGTACGTCGCTACCGACGCTAGCCTCTTCGATAGAACGCTGGATCGCCCCCGTGAGGTGCGGGACGAGCTGAATCGTCTTGCCGCCAAATTTACCGGCACGTTCGTCGGCAATGAGATCGCGCAGCAATCGCCCGGACAGCGTGGCGTTTTTTTGCGTCAGTTCGATATCGAGAAAACGCTCATAGTGCCCCAGGTCGAGATCGGTCTCGGCTCCGTCCTTGGTGACAAAGCACTCGCCGTGCTCGGCGGGATTTAAGAGACCCGCATCTACATTGAGATACGGGTCACATTTTTGAATTGAAACAGTCAGACCTTTGGCCTGTAGGACCGCGCCCATACTGGCCGCCGTAATTCCCTTACCTACCCCTGAGAGAACACCCCCTGTCACGAAAATATATTGTGTCTGTTTAGCCATGGTATTATCCACCTCCATGGGATTTCAGTATAGCACGAATCACGATACCTACGCTACATCTAGCGTGGCTCGTTGTTTATTCTACTCTACCAGTAGCAAGGGTCTTTAACCAAAGCGTTTTTGCACGCCACACTAGCACCAGTATGCTGCACCTACGTCGTAAATTCAATCGTTACCACTCGTAGGTATCACTCTAGGCTAGGAACGAAACGAGAAGCGCTAGGTTAATGGCCACCACACCGGTCACCATCACTCCTGCAAGAACCGTCATGGTGCGGGAATTAACGGCCGCGCCCATAATACTGCGGCGCGAGGTAATCACCACGAGAGGTATCAGAGCGAACGGCACGCCTACACACAGAATAGCCTGCGACACGATAATCGCTCGCATCGGATCCAGTCCTCCCGCCAGTAGCCCTAGTGCCGGCAAAGCAGTAATGAGCCGACGTGCCCATGCTGGTATACCAAATCGCAGAAAATCTTCCATAATAACTGATCCGGCCTGATTACCAACAGCAGTTGAAGCAAAACTGGCAATCAGAAGACCCAACCCAAACAATACACCCACCAAGGGCCCCATCACTACGTTTAAGGAGTGATAAATCCCAGCAAAGCTCTCTGTGGGTTGTCCAGCCAGGGCTGTTGCTGCTAGCACCAGCATGGCGATATTGACCGTTCCGGCGATTACCATGGCAAGAGTTACATCGATTTTTGTAGCTCGTAAGTAACTTTTAAGCGCCGAAGGCCGCACTACTCCATAGCGATCACGCGCCAACGCCGAGTGCAAATACACGACATGGGGCATGATGGTGGCACCAAGCATCGCTGCCGCCAGCATAATCGTATCGTGCCCCTGCAAACGCGGCACAAGCCCCTTTAGAGCGGCCGATACATCGGGCGGCTGATTAATGAGCCCGATGATAAATCCGATAGGGATCATGAGAAGTAGAGCCACAATTACCCGCTCGAAGCATTGCTGTTTCCCCACTTGATACAGTACCAGGAGTGCCATGGATACGACACACGTGACTACTCCACCCCAGAAAAGTGGCAGTCCAAATAGTAAATTCAATGCGATCGCCCCGCCCAACACCTCGGCAATATCCGTCGCAATCGCGACTGCCTCGGCTTGTACCCAATAAATTCTGCGTGCCCACGTCGGCAGTCGCTCCGCAATGAGCTGCGGCAATGACTTGCCCGTCACGATACCGGCTTTTGCACTCAGATACTGAGCAATCATTGCCATCAGGTTGGCCGCTATCAGCACCCACAGCAGCAAATACCCGTAGTGTGCTCCGGCGCTAAAGTTTGCCGCAAAATTCCCCGGGTCAACATATGCTACTGCCGCCACAAAAGCCGGCCCTAGCAGCGACACCACACGTCGCAGCATATTTGTCTTCATACCTCTATTGTACCCTGATTGCATAAGACATACTTTATGTTAAAATATACTAACATCATCTTTATGTTGATCGTTCCTTTCGTCATTAGGAGAATCATGAAGCGTAAGCCGCGCGGACTGCAGTCTGAAGCGTATCTGGTCACCAGGGTATATCGGCCTTTTCTCCGTCTGCTGGTCACCACCGGCCTGTTCCGAGTTTCGGTCCGGGGGCTTGACAATGTCCCGAAAGAAGGCGCAGCGATCATCGCCTGCAACCATCTCTCACTCGCCGATCCGGTAGTAGTCTGGGGATCGATGCGTCGCAACCTGATAGCTGTCGCTGCCCAGGGTTTGTGGCGCGTTCCGTTTCTGTCCACCTGCATGCGCACGCTCGATCACATCCCGATCAAGCGTGGTAATGCCAAGTCCGGCGCCAAGACTCGCAAGCGCATGGAGAAGGTGGTTAAGGCCGGCGGCCTACTACTGATATTCCCCGAAGGCAGGTGTTCACCGGACGGCACGCTCCTCGAGCTCAAACCGGGCGCAACCGACATCGCCTACCAAACCAACACGCCGATTATTCCGGCTGGCATTGCTGGCAGCAACGCAGTGTGGCCGCTGGGCAGCAACCGTCTGCACCGCAAAGAGCATGTCGTGCTTGTGTACGGAAAATCTGTCCATCCTGGCAAGTTTGCTTCTGCCGAAGAGATGCGCGTTGCGCTTACTCAGCGCATCCAGATGCTCATGGCCGAAGCCGAATCTCTCCGCGCCATCTAAAACTGGCGCACCGCCCCAGACCACCAGGTCTGGGGCTTATTTTATTCTTTTGAATGAAATGCTGCTGGGAGTGGTGTATCGAAGCGCACTTCAGGAATATCAATCACTCCTCTTACACCCGTGTCCATATCGTAAAGCATCTGGTAAATAACATCGGCACCACCAAACACCGCGTCGTTCCAATCGAATCCCAGGGTATTTGCTGTCGCTCGCACATCTGCCTCGCTACTGCCTTCGATCTCGATATATGGCGGCATCCACGGCCATTCGTCAATTACCACTTCGACATTTCCAAGTCGCCATGTCTCACGGCGCGACTCCTGGTAAGTATGAAACGTCATTCCCGCCGCCTCTAGAAGCGCTTTTGTCTGTTCAAAATCACTCACAATGACTTCGATCTCTTTGGCGGCTTCAATTCCCGACTTCAAGTGTTGCTTATACGTCAACGTTATCTTGTTGCCTTCGTCCCTTAGGCGAACAAACGCATCGATTGCTGCCATATCTGGTGTTTCGATGAGCGCCCGGCGCATCAGGCGCATCGGCTCTTCGCAAACGCCCCCAGCCCGCGCTAATATCTCACGAACCGCATCGATATCAATATCGACAAATTTTACTTCAATTTCAGTTTTCATAGACTATTTGTCGTCGTTTTCGGTTGGCTCGCCCTCGGTGCCATCACCTTTGGCTTTAAGCTTTGCTTCGGCATTACCGGCGTTAACTTCGTAACTCGTGTTGGTGCTTTCAAAAAAATTGACCAGTTCATACGTGTCATTGGCCGTTGCCATCCACTTCGCTGGGTTCGTCACGTTGTATTCCGGCTCAAACCCGAGCTCCTCAAGACGGCGATCGGTCAAATACTTCACATACTGGTTGATGTAATCAGCATTTAGCCCCAGAATACCATTTGGCAGCAGCGCCTTGTTGTATTCTTCTTCCATCGTCACCCCATCGAGGATCATCTGGCGGATTTCATTGGCAAATTCCTCATCCTGAAGATCCTCGTTCTCTTCGATTGTGGTGAGAATCAAATTGATACCGAATTTGAGGTGCAAGCTCTCATCACGCACGATCCAGTCAATCAAACTTCCAAAATTACGGAGTAAGTTTCGTTGTCGAAATGACAACGCTACCATAAAGCCCGAGTAAAACCAGATACCTTCGAGAATGATGTTGTATGCAATCAGGTTGCGGATAAAATCCTTTTTACCCTCGGTGGTGGTGATATCCATTGTATCTTCGGTCATGCGCTTGATAAACTTGGTCTCAAATTCCTCTTTGCGCGCCATCACAGGCTCATCGACATGCGCCGCGTACGCCGCTTCGCGGTCGATCGGGAACGTATCGAGCACGTATTCGAAGGCCATGCAGTGGTTGGCTTCTTCCCACATTTGCTTCGCGAGATACAGATGCGCCTCAGCGGCGTTGACATAGGGGTAGACACCAAAGGCAAGGGCTTTGTTGACCAACAGCTCATTGGGGTTAAAATAGCTCATCAAAAACGTCACGGCATGACGCTCTTCGTCACTCATTTTCTCCCAGTCGGCCAGATCTTGCGCTAACTGGATCTCATTGGGAAACCATGTATTGGCAACCGCTTGATCATAGAGATCCATTGCCCATTGATATTTAATCGGCTTAAGAAGCAGCCCGTCTTGCACTCCGGCACCCAAAATTCCTGTCATATTCACCTCTCTTTCGCGTTAAGACATATTTTCACTGAATATCATTGTTTCACCGATAGAAAAAGCGAGCTGTGAAAAAGTTCGCTTTTTTGTGCGGTTTAAGGTGTTACGCGGCAGGAAAGGTATTTGCCAACACCCTTGCACGTATAGCCATAGCCTGCGTCACACCGAGGTAACGATCAATCTCCTCAGTTCTGGCGGCTTCGACCGGTATCGTCTGTGGGTTCTCACGCGAGTCATACCCGACTACCACTTGCTCGTCGCTCGACCCATCTGGGCGCACAACCCGAATATGTTCACCAATACGCGGAGTCATTATTGACAACCTTCACACATCGTCAGATCGGCCGGATCGATAGGCGCGGCTACTTCGCCGCGAGCGGCTGCGGCCTCGTTAGCAGTGGTTTGCGCTTGCTCCATGGCATCAGAGATCGCCTGGAGCTTCTCTTCAAGTGTCATGTCGTCGTTGATAATTGTTGCTGCATTCATGGTAGTGCCCTCCTATACCGATTGTTTCTTCGCAAATCCAAAGCCAACTTTCTTGGCACCGGTCTTCTTTGCGATTTCTTCTGTTTTATTTACTTTTGTGGTGCTCTGCTCAGCCTGGTGACGCGGCTTCATGTGCAAATAGTAGGTGGTTTTGAGACCACGCTTCCAGCCTTCCATGTACACATGTTCCATGTCATCAACACTGCGAGACTCGAGGTACATATTGCGGCTAATCGCTTGATCAACCCACTTTTGCGCTCTGGCGGCGACTTCTATAAAAGCCAGCGGACTCAGTTGGAAACAGGTCTTATAGACATCTTTGATGTGTTGTGGCACCAGATCGATATTCGTCAGGTCACCTTGTTCGACGAGCAGTTGATCTTTGACATCTTCCCAGATACCGAGCTGCTTGAGGTCGCGCACCAAGTTGGCATTGACCTCGAGGAACTTACCATTGAGCGTGCTACGGCTAAAAATCTGACCGAACTGCGGATCAATACCGGGAGTAGTACCAGCCACATGCGCGATATTAGCGGTCGGCGCAATTGCCATGAGCGTCGCATTGCGCATGCCTTTTTTGACTTTTTTGCGCAGTTTCTCCCAGTCCAGACGAGCTTTGCGGGTGACGTTCACTTTCACTTTGCGATCAGCCGCTTGGATATCCAAGAGGTCGATTGGCAATAAACCTTTGCTCCAGCCGCTGCCTTTGAAATCGGGGTAACTTCCCTTGATTTTAGCGATCTCGGCACTCTCGTCAATCGCATAGTAACTGATAAATTCCGCCATTTGATCCATCGTGTCGTAGGCCTCTTCACTCTCGTAACTATGCCCTAATTTTTCGACGATATCGGTAAAGCCCATGATCCCAAGACCCAACGCCCGAGTGGTGTTAATGCTATGAAGTGCCTCGGGAATCGGTGTATCGGTTACATCACAGAGGTTATCGAGCTGACGTATGGCGCTGCGGGTAGCACTTTCCAGACGCGTCCAGTCCCACTGTTTGGTCTCGACATCCAGAAAAGCACTGAGGTTAATGCTGACAAGATTACACACACTGATATTTTTGGCATCATTTGGCAGGGTAATCTCAGTGCAGAGGTTGCTACTATGAATCGTCGAGATATTGTTATTGAGGGCTCGTAGGTTGATACTATCTTTCCAGGTAATCCACGGGTGGCTGCTGGCTTGCAGGCGAATCAGTATTTGGCGCCACTGTTGACGAGCCGGAATTTTGTCAAAGGTACGCAGTTCGCCACGCTCAGCCATTTTGACATATTCGTTGTATTTTTTACTAAATGCTTCACCGTAGAGCTCTGTCAGTTCAGGAGTTTCCGCCGGGTCAAACAAATACCAGTCCTGCTCTTTTTGGACGCGTTTCATAAACTCATCGCTAATGTAGACAGCGATGTTGGCAAAGCGCGTACGGTAATACGGGTCACCGTTGTTTTCGCGTAGATCCATGAACTGCGGAAAATTCAGGTGCCAGTTTTCCATGTAAATCGCCGCCGCACCAGCTTTTTTACCCTTGCGACTGACGGCAAATAGCGCCGTGTCGATCATTTTCATGAACGGTAGCGGGCCGGTGCTGACGGTGTTGGTAGTCTTCACAGGGCTGCCGGCACTACGCAGTTTGGTCATACTTATCCCAATGCCGCCAGTTCCTTTGGCGATCCACATCGTATCACGCACCGATTTGGCAATCGACTCCATGTCGTCTTCGACATCAATCACAAAGCAGTTAGAAAGCTGTGGAAATGAGCCACCGGCGTTGACGCGCGTTGAACCACCCGGGCTGTATTCGAGTCGGCTCATATGACTATAAAAATCAAGCGCGGTCGCGGTCGGGTTTTTTTCGTTAAAACTCAGCCCCATGGCGATACGCATATTCGTAAACTGCGGTGTTTCGATTGGTTCACCATTTTGTTTGCGCAGTGCGTAGCGGTTTTTGTTGGTGATCACCCCAAGGTACTTGCTGAGGCTATCACGACTTGGGTCAAGCGCTGCTGCCAACTTCTTGACATCAAACAACTTTGGATCGGCCATGCGTTTGTCGAGCAGGCCGTCTTTGACCGCTTGTTTGAGATACACCGGAAAGTGCTTCTCATGAAGCTGTTTCAGCTCATCGTCCGTATCGTAGTCGCCGAGAATATTTTTATAGATATTCTTGAGCAGTAGTCTAGCGGCAATCGTGTCAAAGTCCGGATCATCCTTGACGTTTTGTAGCGCCGTGTGAATCACTGCCTCATCGAGCTGTTCGCTCGTGATGCCATCAAATAATGTCAACTGAAGTTCGGTTGCCACCTGGACAACTTTTTGAATCTGATCAGGCAAGCCGTCTGATGCTTTGACCAGAGCGAGATTGATCTTGTTGGCGTCAAATGGTTCGCGGGTGCCGTCGCGCTTGACCAC
>JBDHUN010000026.1:0-10218 GCA_039809225.1 Saccharimonas sp. (SeqCode) | reverse complement strand
ACGCCGCTCGGCTCAAAGAGCAAAAACAACGATCTAAAAGTTTAGAACGAGTGTTGCAAAAAACGGGAGCTTGACAGAGACCGCAGCGAAAATCTCGGAACGACCATCGAGCAGAATGTTAGAGCAATTAAGAAAAATATCACTAAAGCAATGAAAAAGCATCATCGCAAGCGGTATTTAATCTTCATTGATACCGATTTCCCACCCATGTCATCAAAGCGTAACAAACAACTTTACGATAAACTTGCGGAAGAATTAGGCCAAAGTAGTTATCAGGGTGTTGCTGTGATACTCACAAACTCGGGGTATGAGCATGAAAATGACAATATTGATAAGGGACAAAACTCTATGATGGTTATTCAAGGTTCGGGTAGCCTGCCAGCGGATTATATAAAAGAACTCCTGACATCAATCTTTGCTCGACTTCCTGATGCAATATGGCATGAGCAATCTAAAGCTAAGTAGCGCTACTTAGCTTTTCTGCAATCCTTGTCATTGTCTTGTTGTACTCCGCAAGGTCGTCTTTCGACAGTTCGCCCTTCACTTTTTGGATAGAATCCGAGTAATCGTTTAGCTTGCTCAGCATTTCAGAGTATCGCTTCATGAGATTAGGGTCGTCAGGGTTTGCGTTGTATTGCTTCATGAACGCGACGTATTTATCGACGTATGCTTCGTAGTCCTTCAAAGCCTGTCTCCAGTCTTCACTATCACTACTTGATGTTTCATCTGGTTTACTCTCGCTTGATGTATCGTCTTTCTCTAGCGAGTTATACTTCGCCTTTTCTGAGTCAGTCAACTCATCGTAGCTACTTATTTCATATACGATTGTTGCGCTTGAATCGAGACCCCATTTCTCGTCTTTGTTCGTGTAGTTTACATATTGAGCGGTATGCGTATCATCACAATTACTGTCTCTGACAGTCCAATTGCCGTAAGCCCCCTCGACACTGACTTTTGTCCAGCCCGCCTCTTTCACTTTCTTACAGGCTTCCTGTACTGTCATACCAGCTACATCTACTTCTGGGAAATCAGACTTTTTATTGGCGGTATCGTCACCTGAGCCATGCGGCACAAATAGTAGCCATACTAAGAAGATAATGACCAGCACTGTGACGGTAAGTACTTTGTGGCGTTTGATAAAGTTTAATGCTTTTTTCGCTGGTGATGTTGCTTGTTTCTTGTCTTTCACGACAACCTCCTTATATTGATATCGAGGCTGCGGGAATAAAAAAAGCAGCCACAAGTTTGGCTGTTGAGAACCAGTAACAAGGGCGTTATACCCAGCTACATACGCTTGTGGCTGCAATTTTAGATATAACGACAGCGCACAAGACGTGCGATTACTACTTATTACTGATTCTCAACTCTTTTATCTTATCACGATTTACAGCGGTGAGGAGAGCATGCTCACTTATGGGAATATCTATGACACTCTGACTGCAAAAAACAGGGGTCAGAAAAGTGCAAAAATGTATTAAAAGTTCTATACTTATCCTATGGATACGGAAGGCTTACTGTCGATTTACTTAGCACTTGCTGGAATGCAAGCAACGCTCGTAACTCTTGTTGTCGCGGGTCTTATCGCAATTTATCAGGTTGTAGGCAAACAAATACCTAGGCGTAGTCTCAACAGCGTGGTGAGTTTGCCAGTTCAAATCATTTTCATTCTCTATACAGCACTATTGTTTGTTTCTTCACTACTAGGTGCGTGGGCGCTGGCAACAAAGAATGAAAACGCTGCGATAGTCGGTGACGCGACGTTGCTTCTCTGGATTATCGTCGCAACGATACTAAGCTATGGGATATTCATCATCATTTTGTTTAAGGGTCGAGCGCTTTTTGACAATACGAGGTATATAGCACTAACTGCCAAAAAGTTTTCGCCAAAACAGTTTGGTGATTACTTATTTGCGCACTACAGTACACCACCGTTTCATTTCAAATATTCAATCCTAACCTTTTTAACAGATACGAGAAGTGAAGAAGAGCGAGATACTCAAGAGGCTGAAAAAGAAAGTGACTATCGAAAAGACAAGGCTAAGTACGAAGCAAAAATTAAAAAGCTAAAGGACGCGAAAGACCCGCTTGGTGAATTGTTCCAGTACGCGCTAAAGTCTGATGACCCAGACGATACGGAAAATGTTGTGATGCCACTAATCACGGCGAAGTTGATGGCATTCATTGAAACGTCGAAGGACTTGGGTTATCTAAGTAGCTACGTAAAAGACGCTGTTACATCAATGCTTGCGTCAAAATCGGGTTCATCTGACATTGGTACAAAGCGAGTATACATTGACATGATTGTGGCAGTCGCAAACGCGCTTATTGCACGTAAAAAGTATAGTGTCGCAACAGACATCGCTTCGCAGCTCCACATTATTACGAGAGATGACAAAAATGAAGCAACGAGACTATATGGAATAAAGGCTCTCGAAAATATTACCGATGAGTACGATAAGGCCACGAAAAAAGTAAAAGACTGGCGAAAGTATCTTGAGCATTATCAGAACTTTACTCTTATTGCAGCACGTATGGCTGAGAACTACTACCATAGTCTGAAGAACATGACACCTGTTGCAATCGTAGAGGATAACCACCACGAAATTGAATCGTTCCACAACGTTATGGCGAACTACCTCATGCAAAATGATAGAATCTACGAAAGATTCCCAGATGCTTTCCCTGCACTATATTTCGACGCAATTGACCTATCGGCTGAAGCATTCGCGGGCGCAATCGCGCGAAGCGAAAGCGTCGCTCAGGATGTTGGCTCGACACGCTCTAAGTACAATCAAACTCTTTCAAGCTTTTACTATATATTCTACGCATACGCTAAGCACGGCATTGAAAGCGGTAACTACCAGCTTGTTGATAACTGCATCTATCGTCTAGAGCGAGGTATTGAGTTTTGTAGCAAGCACGAGCTTACAGATGCAACGATATCGATTGGCGAAGACCTTTATCACCTGGGAGTTATGCTAACTTCCTTACCTGATGATGTATCGTTTGGTGAGCTCTCCATCCACAATAAACACGAGATTTTGAACAAAATGGCTGGAGCTATCAACGAGCATGTACTCGATATGGAGCAATTTAAGGGTCGCAAATCAGGCATGGACCATACGCTATTTGACTATATTTATAAAAAAGAAGCCGCTCAGTTCGTAGATTTAATTGACTGGGACCGTGATGAATTACCCGATAGCCTAGCTAGTGATTTTCTCAAGGCTCTTGATTAAAGCATTGAAATCGGGAGAATGTCTTAATGTAATTGCACCAGTTTGCAATACTTCCACATACCGCCGCCACGAAAGAAGTCGAGCATTTGCTCGGCTTTTTTCGTGCCTGGGCGAGACTTGAACTTCCGCGTTTTGCGAAGCAAAACGAGCGCGGAGTTCGGCGTAGTGAACTAGGCGAAAGAAAGCACCGTAGGTATTTTCTTGAGCAAGTGAACGAAGGAGGCTTTAGCCGATATTTCCCCTCCTCTACCTTCTTATCCTACTCATGCTATACTAAACTCATGCAGCCCAATCAGGAACATAACCCCGAAGCATGGCAGCCTCCAGTTGAGGCCGGCCCTCAGGCACCATTTCAAGCTGTGGAACCGGATGTAGATGAGCCAGTTCAATCTGATGAGGCAGCGTCACCTGAGGCAGCAGCAAGTGGGTTTGCTGATGATACTTCCACCGTAGCCTCTCAACAAATGGATGACGAGGCGCTTCTACGCTGGCAAGGTACCGAATACTTGCATCAGGAGCATTCCTTGGTGTGGTACGGAGTGTTGGCTGTCTCCGCAATCGTACTCATGGTGCTGGCTCTCGTCATTATGCATTCGATTACTTTTGCACTACTTATCCCTGTGATGGCTGCCACCCTTGTGGTTTACACGCGTCGTCCACCAGGTGTCAATGACTATATTTTGAGCCGCAAGGGCCTTCATATTAATGAGAAGTTGTATCCATTTGCATCCTTTAAATCATTTAGTGTGGTGACGCATGGAGGTGCTCACTCAGTGGTGTTAGTGCCCCGCAAACGCTTTCAGATCGCACAAACGATCTATTTCCCAGAGGAAATTGGTGAGCAGCTTGTCGATATGTTTGCCGCTCGATTGCCGATGAAAGACAGCGGTCCTGACGCTATCGATAAATTGCTTGCCAAACTCCATCTATAAAACCTACAGGGCAGTTTGCTTGATGTCACCTCTGATGTATGGTATTATTTTTTGAGCTAACACATACTCATAGTGCACGCTATGAGTAATATGAAGCAAAACTTTGCACTCGTAGCTCAGCTGGATAGAGCACTTGCTTGCGGAGCAAGAGGTCGTGCGTTCGAATCGCGCCGAGTGTACCAAGAAAAATAGGCTAGTGAACTAGCCTATTTTTCTTGGTCGCCCACGTTCGTGAAGGCAGGAGCTCATCACGTAAACATATCACGTAGAGCCGTCACATCTCCTTTGAGTCCCTTTGAATCGTTAATTAGGTCTTCGACAAAGCTACTTTTCTTACCCCTCACCACATCTTTTGCGATGAGGGCGGCCATCACCGGCAGCGGTGTCGATCGCAGCTCGGCAAACCGAATCAATTTATCGGCAAATCCTAGTAATTGCTGTTGCTCACTAACCGACACATGGCGCGGTAGCAACTTTCCCGATAGCCACCAAAGCAGTACCAAGATGCCGCCCGCAATAAGCACCAGGGGGATTAATATAATTAATAATAGTAGCCACCAGGTATTCACCCAGATACCAAGTGCAATAACACCAAGCAACAATATGATTGCCACACCACTGAGCACCCATAGGATGGGGCGGAATAGTCGACGAAATACTGTAGCTGTAATAGCTCGCAGTGCCTGAATATAGGGCGTCATACAGGTAGTTTCTCATACTTTGTAGGGGGTAAGCTATGAAAAATGTATCAAATTTAGTTTGGCGGAGAGAGAGGGATTCGAACCCTCGGTGACATTGCTGCCACACACACTTTCCAGGCGTGCCAGTTCAACCACTCCTGCACCTCTCCATCAAGTCCAGTATACATGCTTAACACTCTTGTGCTTATCATTAAAAAGTTGTATTTTATACATTCTTCATCTGTTGCTTTCTACAACAAAGGCCGCATATAATAGGAACGATGCCAATCACAAGCAAAAAAACACCAGTCATCGAACTTAGGAAGCTCGTCAAACGCTATGGGCTTGGTGATGCTGCCATCAGCGCACTCGACGAGGTCGACCTCAAGATCAACAGGGGTGAGTTTATCGCCATTATGGGGCCAAGCGGTTGCGGCAAGACAACCCTACTAAATATCATCGGATTACTTGATCGAGCTGATGAGGGCGATTACCTGCTCGACGGAAAATCGGTCGAAAAACTAAGCGGTAGTCAACACGCTAAAATTCGTTCTACCCAAATCGGTATTATTTTTCAAAGCTTCAACCTCATTAACCGGCTTAACGTTCTCGAAAACGTCGCCTTACCTCTCACATACAAAGGCATTGGGCGTATCAAGCGATTTGAGCGCGCAAGCGCCGCTCTGAAGACATTTCACTTGCAAGAGCGCGAATACTACATGCCATGGCAACTTTCGGGCGGTCAGATGCAACGGGTGGCAATTGCCCGGGCACTCGTGAATGAGCCGAGCCTCATCCTAGCCGACGAGCCCACCGGCAACCTAGATAGCCGCAGCAGCCATGTCATTATGCAAGAACTGTCTGAACTACACAAAAAAGGCAACACTATCATCATGGTGACGCACAATCCGAACCTGACGAGCTACGCGAGCCGGGTGATTAACATGCTCGATGGCAAAATCGCTAGCGATCAGCGTATCAGTGTCAGCAGCAGCGATGAAGCGGTAAAGATCCCCCTCAACCGTCGCTTGCGTGAGCAACAGGTAGCCCGCGAAAAAGTTAGTCCTGCTGTCAAACGTGGCCGCAAAGCTAAGAAAACATCTAAGCCAAAAACCAAGAAAGGAGTATCGGCATGAGTTTTTTGCTCTATGACTACGTCGAGAACGCCTACCATAGCTTGCGCCGCAACCGAGCCCGCAGTGTCCTCACCACTCTTGGTATTACGATTGGTATCGCTAGCGTCACATGCATCTTAGCGCTCAGCGACGGCGTCGCGCGAATTATCGGTGGGCAGATTGCTACCTATAATGGCCAACTCATTGTGGTGCGCCCAGGCATCCAGGTACGTGATCCCAATGCCATCACTAACCCTGTTGCTCAGCAATCATTCAGTACCAGTACCCTCACCGAGGCAGATGTCGATACGGTGCGAAATGTTGCGAATATCGATGCTGTTGCTCCGGTCATGACTGTCAATGGCACGCTCAAGTCAAAAACTGATACCATCGAAGATAATGTTGTACTTGCAACAACACCTGATTTTGCGAAATTAAGCGGCGTGACGATGAAAACCGGCCAATTTCTCGATGAGGCGACAGACAACAACACCGCTGTCCTTGGCGAACAGTTAGCGATCGATCTATTTGGAACTGATCTACCAGTTGGACAGGTGTTTACGATGCGAGGCGAGGATTTCACTGTCATCGGGATTGTGAAACCAAACAAAAATCCTATTAATTACAATAATGTCGATCTTAATCACGCCGCTATTGTCAGTTTCGAACGAGGGAAGTTGTTCCACCAGGGACGAGCTCAAATTCAGCAAATCGATCTGTTAGCCAAATCAAATACCGATGTTACCAAGGTAGCAGCCGAAGTGAAAGCTAAAATTATGCAACAACACCTAGGTGAACATGACTTTACTGTCGCAACTGGTGACGCGATTAGTCGCCCCACAAATGCTCTTTTCACCGCTTTGACACAAGTACTCACAGCAATCGCTGCTATTTCGCTGCTGGTAGGTGGTATTGGGGTTATGAATATTATGCTCGTAGGAGTAGCCGAGCGCACTCGTGAGATCGGTATTCGCAAAGCAGTCGGTGCCAGCACCAGTACAATTGTCTCTCAATTCCTTATCGAGTCGCTCATGATGAGCCTCATTGGTGGCGTGATTGGCTATTTGCTGGGCTATATCGTCGCGTTTATTATCAGTTCGTTCTTGTATTTTGCACCATCCTTTACCTGGCCCACTGCGGCTATTGCCCTCACGATGGCGGTGGTTGTCGGTGTGGTGTTTGGTCTTTATCCAGCGCTCAAAGCCGCTCGCAAGGACACCATCGAGTCATTGCGGCAGTACCACTAAGCACTCCGTTTATAGGACAAAACCTACGTTTTTCCTATCGCGCAGTCAAAATGGAATACATTTTGTCTGGCTGGGGTTTTTCCCTCTAGCTGCAAAAAATAAATCCGGAGTTAATCCGGATTTTCGTTTTATGATGAGCAAATACGGAATGGTAATATGAGCTGAGCTTACGCGGCTAATTCTTTCTTAAATTTCTCGATCAAATTAACTTCAGTAGGATCGACATTGTTGAGAATACCAACGTAGATGCTGACAAAATCCGCCAAAATACAGCCCCACAACATCTGTTGTATCAGCGTAGCGCCTTCGATAGGCACGACTGTTGTCTTTGGGCGACGGCCCGACAATAGTTTATCGCTGAGGGCAAAACGTTTGAGGACACGCGGGTGTTCAAGTTCGCTGATGAGGTCGAACACAGCGAAAGGCTTCTCGATCGGATGGCTCGTCCACCCCAAAAATTCATTGTGATTGAACTCCGGTAAATAATTCCAAAATGCCACATTTTTTGCGTTCTCGTTCCAGCTGATTTTCCACTTGTAGGCCACTGGTGCCATCAGGCTCCCGCCATAAAATACTGGTGTTTTACCCACCGCTATGAGTGCTAATTGCTTGGCGTAATTATGGTCAGTCGGGACTTCTTTTGTCCAGAGGTCACTCTCGTTCTGGAGCCACTTCTCGCTAGCCGCGACATCGGTGTAGATATGCGCCGGGATGAGTCGGTATTCGGTCAGGATTTTCAGTAAACATCGTAAATTATACAACATCCCCATCCGTGGCTGTGTATCATGGGGAATCGCCGCATACATAATATCGTGCGCATCGGCGATCTCTTTTAATTTTCCTCCCGTGGCGACAACAGCCAGCTGGGGGTCATGACGATGATCAAGCGCTTCCTCGAGGCACGCAATTGTTTCTTCGGTATTGCCGGAATGGCTACTCGCGATGACGAGAGTATTGTGCTGGACGTACTTTGGCAATGTATACCCCTTCACCACTTCAAATGGTACTGCTAGCGTGTCGGCCAACATGACTTTTGCCAAGTCCGCCGCCAGCGCCGAACCGCCCATACCGCACACCACGACATTTGTGATGTCGCGCCCATCATGATCGCCATGCGCTAGCGTCACCTTGTATGCTACTTGTTTGTAGAGCTCAGCTGCGACGCCGAGCGCATCTTGCCGGTCTCGCTGTTTGAGCACATTTCTATCGTCGAGCATGTCCACCTTTTCTCTTGCGAAGTTTTCTATTTCCATGATACAGTATTTATAAGTCAAGCATAAGTACTAATTATTTCTAGAGGTGGGCAATGGATATTCAACCGCAATCAACACAACCGATTAGTGACGATCAGGAACTCGCAAAGGTACTTGCCGGTGTAAATGCCGGCTCTGATGACGCGACGGCTAGTAGTGCCGCAACAGAGCACGAGGTAGCTGTTCCCACTCCTGCCGGCCCACCGCCAGCTGCTTCTGTAGCCGACGATGCTGCCGATGCTCCTGTTGTACCCCCAGCACCAGATCCGGTTGAGCCAGCCGAATCACCCATACCCCCAGCGGTTGAACCTGTAGTCATGCCCCCAGCGGCGATTCCAGGCACCGAAGGTCTCGATGGTGTCAAAAAAGACGCCATCAATGAACTGCGCCCACTTGTCGACAAGCTTAACCTCGCTCCAGAGGAAAAATTTGACACTTACCTCCTCTTGATTCGCTCAACCGATGATAAGACACTGATCGCGCCGGCTCACGAGGCTGCTAAACAAATCGGTGACGAGACACGAAAAGCACAAGCACTTCTCGATATCATCAAAGAAATCGATTTCCTCTCTGGTCCGCAACAGCCTCAAGCGTAAGCTACCCGTATAAAAGAATGTCTGAATATACCATTGGCCTGCAAGTTAGCTGCTCCCTGTGGAAAGTGATTTTGCTATAATATCCCTGATGAATATACGGTTTGCAACACCTGATGAACGAGCCATATGGGACGAGCTGTTAGTCAAGAATCCTGATGGCGGCAATGTTTTTCAACTGGCAGAGGTGGCGGAAACCAAGCGCCAGAACGGGTGGCAGCCACGCTATCTTCGTGCGGGTAACCTCGCGATCACCGTACTCGAAAAATCGGTCTTTGCTCACGGCAAGTTTTGGTATATCCCGAAAGGCCCTGGTGTTACTGATTTCAAATCACTCAAAGTATTGATTACTCCACTCAAAGCATTTGCTCGGCAGCACGGAGTATTTGCAGTCAAGCTAGAGCCAGAAATCCTAGAGTCCCCCGCTACAAAAGCAGTATTTCGGGAGTTAAGGCTCATCGAGACAGCCGCTGTCCAGCCGAACGTTTCTACCGTGGTGATCGATCTGGTACCGTCCCTCGACGAGATTATGGCACATTTCAATCAAAAAGGTCGCCATGCCACCAAGCGTGCCCAGCGTGATGGTGTTACCGCTACGGCTGTCGAGATGACCGAGGCAAATATGCGTATCATGTTTGATCTACTGGCCGAGACTGCTGCCGGTCGCTTCGATAGCTCCCTCAGGGGCTATGACTATTACAAACAATTCTGGCAAAGTTTAGCCGCGTCTGGTCGCGGTAGTCTGTTTTTTGCGTATGTTGAAGGCAAAGTAGTCGCCAGCGCTTTTTGCATGTATCTGGGACAAAAAGGCCTCTACAAAGACGGCGCGAGTGTTCGATCGAAAACCGCTTACGGTGCTAGTCACCTCTTGCAATGGGAAGTTATCCGATGGATGAAACAACGTGGGGTGACGAGCTACGACCTCTGTGGCTCCCCGCATTCGTCTGCCATCAACGACGAATCACACAAGTTTTATGGCGTCGGCAGGTTCAAGACCAGCCTCAACAAGCACGTCACCGACTATATCGGATGTTACGATCTCGTCATTAACCCTGCGGCATATCGTCGTTGGCAGCAATTCGGCCAGCGTCTCGTCATCAGCCTCACCTGGCGCCTCAAAAAGCAGCAGTGGTTTTAACTTGACATTTGTTAAAACTTA
>JBDHUN010000025.1:0-10544 GCA_039809225.1 Saccharimonas sp. (SeqCode) | reverse complement strand
GAAATTCGGCGGGGAAATCTCAAAAATATGCAGAGCGTTTTCTGGGTGGGGCGGAGGAGCGGCTATTCTCGCACTACTATTCTTTATCACTTGTTTTAGAACCGTCGAGGCTGGACAAGTAGGAATCGTCACTCGTTTTGGTGATGTCAACCGTGTCGCCCCATCCGGTGTTGCCATAAAGCTACCATGGCTGGTAGAACAAATAGAGGTCATGGAAACCCGTGTACAGAAGGAGGAGCAAGACAGCACAGCAGCAACCGCCGATCTGCAAGATGTGAATGCTAAGCTTGCTCTCAACTATGCGCTTGATAATGCGACGGCACTCAAGGTATACAAAGAGCTCGGTATTGACTATAAAAATCGCGTCATTATACCGGCGGTACAAGAGTCATTTAAATCTGCCAGCGCCGAATACACTGCACAACAATTGGTAACCGAGCGCCCAGCCGTCAAACAAAAAGCGTTCGATATCATCAAGTCACGTCTAGAGAAGTACGGCATCCGCGTAGTCGACCTGAGTATCACTAATTTGCAATACTGCGCCGTGTTTAATAAGGCTATCGAGGATGTCCAGGTTGCAAAGCAGCAAGCCGCAAAAGCAGAACAAGATCTTGCCCGCGTCAAAATCGAGGCTGAGCAAAAAGTTGCACAGGCTAATGCCGATGCCGAAGCACAACGGTTGCAACAACAAACCCTGACACCTGAACTATTACAGAAATACGCCATAGATAAATGGGATGGCAAGTTGCCAACCACAAACGCCGGTAACACCCCCTTTATCATCCGTTAATTCATCACGACGCGCTTACGGAATAATTGTCATAACCAGGTAGTTCTTAGAGGTTATGGTTGATTTTTTACTCAAACAGACACATTAAATCGAGTATAATAAGCCCATGGCGCAATTTAGTTTTGATATTGAAAGTACATACGACAAAGCCGAAATGAATAATGTCGAGCAATTGGTGACGCGCGAGATTGCAAATCGGTATGATTTCAAAAGCACGCCAGCTGCGGTAGAGTGGCTGGCAGACAAGAAGGGCTATAAGGTCATCGGCAGCAACGAGTGGCAGCTCGAAACGGTCATTGATATGATCGGAAAACAGCTCGCCAAGCGCGGTATGACCAGCAAAGTGCTCGACCTGAGCGGCAAGGTAACTGAAGCAAATCTGCGTGCCTGGAAAGACGTACTGTTTCGCGATGGACTCAAGCAAAACGATGCCAAGAAAGTCACCAAGCTGCTCAAAGACAAGCACCCGAAAATCAAAACACAAATTCAAGGGGACGCTGTGCGCGTCTCGAGCACCAGCAAGGACAAGCTACAGGCCGTCATGAGCACTCTGCGAGCTGAGGATTTTGATTTCCCATTAGTATTTACGAATTATCGTTAACTATGATTTTGCAAGTCGGAGTAAAGATATTCCTGCGAGATGAGCATCAGCGCATTTTATTTTTGCGGCGAAGTAAAGCTGCTGACAGGCCACATTGTTGACACCTGGGACATTCCTGGTGGCAGGACGATAGCCGATGAGTCCATTCATGAAGCATTAACTCGAGAACTGAGAGAGGAAATTGGATAGCGTAACCAAAAGCGCGCTCAAAGAACTGTCAACTTAATAATCACTAGACTCAAAACTAAAACGGTGCTCCTGCAAAACTGCATCAGTGCGGTCATGAGTAGCTTTTGTGCGATTTTTTGTGCCGAACCTCTTGTCATGATTATCATACGCTAACGGTTCTATCCTAAAGTTTCGGACCCCCTCAGCACTTTCAATGAGATCGCCTTGCGGATTTGTACCATCGATGATAAAGAAATATTTATCTTCGAGCAAATTGCCGTCATGGTCGTGATCAATACGGTGCTCGATGCCGCGAACCGTGAGATCGGCCGTTAGCCCCGTTTCTTCGAGCAGCTCGCGGGCCGCCGCTTCCAGAATTTCTTCACCCCAGCGAATCTTGCCGGTCGGATGCGACCAATACCCAAAGAATGGCTGCTTGAGACGCTACTGCATCAGCTTTTTGCCATCTTTGCTTTTCAACAGAATCACCTCCGAAAGCTTTGGCTGTTTTTCGATTTCTATCTCTTCGGTATCCATGCGATTGGCATATTCTTTACCATTGCGCGTGAAACGATACTTGCCATATGATTTCGGAACGTGCTCGACAAATCCCGCCGCAATCAACTTTTTGATATGAAAGTTGGCGTGATCGCTTGTGAGCGCAGACGCTTTCGCAAGCTCACTAAACGTCGCCCCAGCACTGAGCAACAATGCACGCAGGATTTTCATCTGTGCAATGTGAGCGTCAGCGGTGTAGGCGTGCGTTGGCATATCTATTTATAGAGTATCTAATATTTCAGCCGAAGCTTCAAGGTATTCTTGACATACAGTGATATCTAACGGTCGGTCACCAGTCGGTGCGGTAGGATGCAGTTGCCCTTCGGCGTACCACGACAGGTTGGGGAAGTAACGCAGCAGCTTTGGCAATTCTGCACGTACAACCTCTGCATTAAGCCCACCAGCCACACCAATTCCAAGGGCATCAAGCTGAGTCTCATTACGAACCGCATCCAGATACGGAAGCAGTGCCTGTGTATCTATGCGTTTGCCTTGACCATGCGAGCTATCAAACAATACATAGTCGATATGGCCGACAAACTCCCCAAGCCGCTTGGCGATATTACGCGGCGTGTGGCGAGACATGATGTCGCCCTGACATTGCAATGTGACCGTCAGGCGCTCACCATCTTGCGCTAGTGACATGGCGCCGCACTCGACAGTATCGCGCAGCACGTCTGGCCGG
This sequence comes from Saccharimonas sp. (SeqCode), assembly GCA_039809225.1. Taxonomy (GTDB): domain Bacteria; phylum Patescibacteriota; class Saccharimonadia; order Saccharimonadales; family Saccharimonadaceae; genus Saccharimonas. The sequence goes on along the minus strand of JBDHUN010000025.1, from coordinate 7,742 downwards.
TCGTACCATGGAAACATATCGAATTGGACACCAGTCAGCCAACGGTTCGAAGCTCGTCCAAGTGCCAACGGCATAAACAGTCGTAGATAGCGCGAGGATGATAATTGTTCCGCATCCATATATAGTTGCGCCACACCCGTTATGCCGCTACCCACCTCATAAATCGCGTCGTCGATCTCATCGCCAACCGGGAACCAACGGCTACCGTATCGTGTATCTTGGCCCAAATACTGTGATTTGTGGGTCGCTTTGACCCCAAGTTGCAACAATCGCGTACCGGGTAAACGTGTGGCTTCATATAACTTCCTTAAGTGACCATCGTCCCCGCGCGCCACACCGCTAATACAGACATATTCTGGTGATTTCATATTATTCTCCTCACTATTCTCTCGTATAGCGTAGCGTGATTGGTGCACACTATCTAGTGAAGATGACCTCAGTATTTTTAAAATCGATGCTATAATACAACACTACCGCACCTTCACACTAAGGAAAATTCATGGAAACATGCCGCAATAGGATATTTGGTCTTTACACGACGCTCACCTCGCTCTGGAGTCAGCGAGACAGCTTTCGAGCAGCCGTCTCGAGAGGTGACGAATCTGCCATGGTCCCATTCATGGTTACTCACAATGAGGAGATCATCGGCTTCTTTGTACCGGCGAACAATACGCAGGCATTCTACGCGTTGGCTGGACAGATCTTGCCCGAACTAGATATTTATCGCAATTTTCCTGCAGTACAGCAATTGATGGATGGAAATCCCACGTCATCAACGGGGCCCCAAGACGCATAGGAGGGTCTTTCGCGGCAAAGCCATATGACTTTGCCGCATTTTTCATATCTCACACTACCCCTTGAAATGTATCGATTTTTTTGCTACAATTGGTAATTGAATTTGTAATAATAATCTCTAGCAGAGGAAATATGGCTAAGAAAACGAATACCAAGCGCAAGATTATTGCTCTCGTCAGCCAGCTGACAGGGCATCGTACGTATGTGACGCGCAAGAATACGATGAACACACCCGATAAGCTCGAGCTCATGAAGTACGACCCTAGGGCTCGCAAACATGCAAAATATGTCGAGACAAAGAAATCACTCGGTCGCAATGAAGTGAAACCACGAAAAGGCTAGTCTACGTCTACACGATACTACCGAAGTAATTAAAAAGAGTTCCCCAGGGAACTTTTTTTAGTCACTAAATGACACGCATAGAGTCTTAGCCAAAATGAATGTATGAACAAACCGTTTTTCATTTTTCAGGGACTAAGAGCTTTTTCCTAGGTGTTATACTTCTCATCAATCTGGCACGCCAGCCATAATCCATTTGACAATAACTTCTCTAGATCGGCACTGGTTGGACGAGCATTTTCGACATACAAATAAACGGTGTCGTCCTCGATCTCGATACTTGCGTGATCAAAGTGCGACATAATCACTTCGGCAATTTGTGGAGTAATCGTTTGCTCAATCGCAATCGTATGTGTCGCATGGCCGTAAACAGTGTAATTATCTAGGAAAGCCCGCGGGTAGCGGCCCAGTGCACCGATATAGAGTGGAACAAGTTGCTCGAACGAAGCTTGAAACGCCGCGTCACGGTTGCGATGACCGACATACAAATGTGGCAAATCAGTTGATGTATGCAGATCGATTGTCATAATCAGCCAATTACACCGCTGCTCACGTTGCTCCCGAGCAGTCAAGACAACATCATTACGTAGCACCACAGCGATGTCATAGCCGTGAACCGACCCGACGCAATAATGGTTGTCGATATGACTGTGTGAGACGGTATGTCCACGAATCAGACGGTGATCGTCGTCGCCAGCATGAACTGAACCGAAGTATACCATACCCATCTGGTCGGCAAAGCGTTTGATGACCCCACCTGTCATCCGGGAACGAACCATATGCCCGGGTGTCATATGTCTGAGAACGCGCTTTGTTCGTGCTATCAATCGTTTACGTGCCAACCCAGCCACTATCTACTATCCTTCTGTAATTGTATCGAGCAACGTTGACAAATATTCTGCTTGGCTCCAGGCAAGAGGAGCGACCGATACCTCTGCACCACTCGCGGGGTCTACCTGCTCAGTGAGTACACCGGTTGGCCACATACTGTCTCGTGCCCAGTCAATAATCTTCCACGCGTCGGCTTCACGTCCTGTCTCGAGATAATATTGTGCCATCCACAGCGATGTCACGAACCACCAATTGCCAAGACTACTATCGTTAGCACGGCGATAGGTATCATGCTCGTACCTCGGGAATCCAGGTGTCGCAGGATCAGTTGATTTCAGTAGCTTTTCGATCGTACGAGCTGCCTCACTGGTACGCGACGAGTCGACAGGGAACAGTCCGTACATAAATGCTCCGAAGAAGCTTGAGAGGTCGAGTGTCTCATCGACAGTGACTTCTCCGGGCGCTGCTGGTATAAGCGCCTTGTAAAACATCGCGCGGTCTGTGTTATATAGCCGCTCCGTCGCCGCAGCGTGGATATCGTCAGCCATAGCCCGCCATTTCACCGCTCGATCACTATCTCGACGTAGTTCGGCTAAGTCGGCAGCCGACATCAAAGCAGCATATGTCACTGCAGTCGTATATGTGGTTGTCATGAAGCGCTCTTCCCATAAATCATAGCTAGGCCGCGGCAAGTGAGTGCGTTCATCGATGTAACTGGCTAGAAAATCAGCCATCGGCACAATCATCGGTTCATAAAATTCCTTGAGGAGCACATGATCGCCATGAAGGTGGTAAAACTGGCTAAACGCGAAGAGCACCAGTGCCGTCTCGTCAGTTTGTATTGGTGGCGTAACTTCACCATTCTCGTGCAAGTAGGGATGCCAGCTGCTACCAAGTGCACCATCGGCACGATATTTATGCATCAAAAAACCACCGGCGTTGAGCGCACGCCGACAGAACTCAAAAAATCGGTACGGCTCTTCTTTGTATCCCATACGGATCAGTGGCCAAAGCACATAGGCACCATCGCGCGGCCAGCAATAAGCGTAAGCATCGCGCCAATAGTTAAGCATGCCGCTATCGGTACTCGCAATGACTGCGCCACGCTTGTCGATATGCGCCTTGATGATCATCACGCTGTGCAAGAACTGCTCTTGATGGTCGGGGTGAAGCTTGTGCACAACTTTACGCGCCGGAGCCATCCAATTACGCCACCATGTGCTTGTCACCTCTAGTCGGTGGTGTAGTGTTTGTTTCTTGATTTGTTTGTGAACATAGAGGGCCTCGCGCGTCGACGTGCCACATGCGATCCAGTACATCACTCGGGTTGAACTCTGCGGTTCGAGATCGAGTTTGAAGCGTATTGTTGAGTCAACTCGGCCATGCTCCGCGGCATTGCCGCTCAGCTCGCCATCATCGGCATCGAGATATGTGCCATCGCGACCCTCGATAGCAAACAGGCCAATCGCATATTGGTCGAAGACTCGTCCTATGCCATCACACGCACCGACCACAAAAGCTCGGCGTCCACGATAGTGCAGTAAAGCATTGTCATCAGGCAAGTACTGACCGGTGTCGGTATTGCTCCGAGAGTCACCAATAACAAATGCTTGATGCAAAAAGAGACGAATATCGCGCTTTTTGTCACTCAGTGTAATGACATGGATATTGCGCAACAACGCGCTAAATTCGGCGTCAACGGCATCATCAAACTCCAGCATAACTTCTAGCTCATTGTGCTTGGCAACCGTATGGCCAATTAGCGAATTATGCGGATAGCTAAAGGAAATGTCCCAACTACCGTCATCGAGCCAACGCACCACGCCATCAACCCATACGCCAACCATATGTCGCAAGTATTTACCGGCAGCGTGATTTTCCAGTCCGACATATGGGTAATAAAAATCATGCACCAATCCAAATTTATTGATTCCCACATGCAACTCGCCGTTGCTGAGCACCACCGGACGAGCCATTAGAACCCTCCACGCCGATGGTATTCATACAGGCGATACCGCACATCGCGCACCGCATTCATGAAATAGAGGAAAGCATCATAGGGTGAATCGTAGGGGCTGAAATAGGCATGCACATCCCCGTCGGTAAACCACTTCGTACACATATAATAGGCATGGTCACTTGTCGTCAAGCGCCGCCAATCGGCGATAAGCTCGGCGTCGTTCGTGCGAATAATATCATCCTCAAGCGAATAGAGATGACGCATAGCCTCATGCTGCATAGCGTTACCAAGCCATGCCGTTAAATCACGCTCGCTGTCGGCCCAGGTGACCGTGACAGGCATAGAAACCTCGTCTTTTGCATCGAACTTTTCGGCCGCATCAGAAATGGTATAGAACGTATTAGCCGGATTTGACAACCAGGTACCAACAAATTGCTCGAAGAAACTAAAGATGCCCGTGTCTTCCCAAACATTCTCGCCAAACGTCTCAAAGTCCATAAACAAATTGACAATCTCACCATCATCACCGAGCGAACTATTGATCCATTGGGTGTATTTATCGACCGTCAGCGGATATTCCGGCCAAGCTTGGTTACTAAAACGAAATGCCAAATCGTCACTGAGACGATAATTCTTCATGAGCAGTTTTATTTGCTCGGTATCTTTTGGCCGGTAGACATAATTTGGGCTTCGCCACGCTAGAACCGGGTCCCATCCCTCAGCAATGACTGCTCTGTAACCATGAGCCTCGGTCCACTGGGCCAATTCATCATTGTATGCCAGCTCTGTATTGCGGAAAGCGGTTGGCGTGTAGCCAAACAACTCTTTGATCTTGGCGGCATGTGACATTACTTGGTGATCAAACTCGTCTTTGGAGTAAAATAAGGCGAGTGAATGATAGTACGTCTCGGCAACTATTTCAACGCGACCCGTCTCAACCAGCCGGCGAAAGGTCTCAATGACATCTGGCGCCCAAGCTTCAGCCTGATCAAGGAACGTGCCACTCATCGAAATCGACACACGGAACTCTGCGTGTTCGTGGAGCAATTTTTCCAGTAGCGCGCCCATTGGTCGGTATGATTTATCGGCTACTTTCTCAAAAATTGCTTGATTGCTGCGGTGGTGCTCCTTCGGTTCGCCAAAGTAATCATGGCGCTGAGCTGTGTCAAATACCAAATATTCACGCACTCGCCATGGTTGGTGCATATGGAGGTACAGTACGACACCGTGTCCGGTCATGCTGTCGCTCCGATCATCATACGTCGGTAGAGAGTCATACATTTCGTGGCTATGTCGTTCCATGACAACCTCGCATATTCTCGGCTGACATCCTGCTTCAGGCTAGACTTTAGAGCGGGCGAAGTGGCGATACCTACCAACTGATCTGCCAATTTATCGATATCCCAAAAATCATAGCGGAAAATGCTATTGAGTACTTCGCCGACACCAGATTGCTTAGTAATAATAAGGGCCGTATTGTGATGAGCCGCCTCGAGGGCAGTCAAGCCAAATGGCTCGCTGACGCTGCTCATCACGAACACATCGGCCACACTGTAGGCATCACGCCACTGCTTACCACGCACAAACCCGGTGAAAAACACTCTGTCGGCAATGCCGAGTTCCGCCGCCAATGCGATTAATTCATCTCGTTGCTCGCCATCACCGGCAAGTAGCAGCGCTAATTTGTCGTATTTTTCGCTGGCCTTTGCGACGCCCTTGAGCAAATGAGTTAGTCCTTTTTGAACCGTGAATCGTGTCACCGTCGACACTACCGTATAGCCTTCTTGCCTGAGCGCTTCCAAGTAGCGGTACGTACGACCATCGTAGTCATAATCTTTGAACGCCTCGAGGTCGATAGCGTTGTGCATGACTTCGACTTTGTCGGCCGGGATACCGTATTTGTGCACGATAATACTCTTTGTGACATTACTAACTGCGATGATACGGTCAGCCATCATTAGTCCCTGGTACTCGATCTCGTGTACAATTGGATTGCCGTGCTCGCTGCCGGCGCGATCGAATTCTGTGGCATGGACATGGACCACGAGTGGGGCATCGGTTAGTTCTTTGGCGCGAATACCCGCTTCCATTGTCAACCAATCATGCGCGTGAATAGCATCGGGAGTGCCGATGCGCTTCACGAGTCGTTCGACAAATTTCACATAACGTTTTTGGACCGCGCGCATTGTATCAGGTCTACGTGCATCAACTTCATTTAGGTCAAGTGTGTCGGCGAACTGACTATCGTAAGCGCCCTTAAGGCCGAATTTGTGAACTGGGTCGAGGTACGTCGCCGTATGAATCGTCATATACTCAGTGCCGGGGTGTTCTGCTTTGTAGGGAAGCACAAAATCGATAGTAGCACCCTGCTGAGCCAGAGCCTTGCTCATATGATAGCAAGCCACACCCAGTCCTCCGCTGTTATGTGGCGGTAGCTCCCACCCTAGCATTAGTATGTTCATGTCAACTGTGGTGGACTAGGTTAGTCCGCACGTTCCCTCTGTTGTTTATGCTTTTCTGGCTACATTATAACCCTGCTTATCCTTAGAATCAACCGGTGCCAAACATAACTTATCCACAGGTGACGGTTGCTCGGTGCTTTGCTATACTATTACATCGTGAATTATTTGCAACCAAACAATGTTTTTGATGACGTCTATCACGTATTTATGGAACCGAATGCCTTCCGTTCGGTACTTATCTTGGTCGCGGCACTCGTTGCTGCTTACTGGCTCAGTAAATTTATCGCTCAAGCTATTGTTAAGCTAGCTCAAGTTGTCGCCGTTCGCAGTGATAACGAGTCCGATGACTTACGCGTCATGCGGCTCCGACAAACCGAAACGTATCTTAGCATCGCGATCGCTACAGTACGCGCCCTTGTAGTGGCAATCGTCGGCTACTTCGCGTGGCGTGCTCTCAGCCCGTTTGCAACCCAGGGAGCCACAAGCAGCGCGGCTGCGATCGGCGCCGGTGCTTTCTTTATGGTGATTGCCGGTCAAACCATCGGCATTATCTTGCGAGACATTACCGCTGGCGCCGTCATGATCACCGAAGGGTGGTTTAAGATCGGGGATTTTATCAAGGTTGAGCCGTTTTGGGATATCGCCGGTGTCGTCGAACGTTTTACTCTCCGCAGTACACGCCTTAGGGCACTCAATGGTGAGATCGTCTGGATCCACAACCAACACATTACGGCCGTTCATGTTACCCCAAAAGGCGTGCGCACCATGGCCGTCGATGTCTACGTGCGCGACAAAGATGCCGGTGAAAAAGCCATCAAAAAAATTATCTCCGCCATCCCTAAGGGAAAAACCATGATAGCCGAGCCGCTTCAGATTAAGAGCACAGCCGAGTGGGGACCAAACCGCTGGCGTATCACGGTCATGGGCAAGACAGCGCCGGGTAGGGAATGGCTGATCGAGAAATTCTTCGTAGAAGCCGTCACTGATCTTGATGATGGTAAAGTCGGAGCCGATAAACTATTGGCACTCCCGCCGATGCCGCGATATGCCGACGAGGTGGCCGACCGTCACTTTAAGCGAGCTGTTCGTGTCAAACAGGAAGAGAACTAGAAGTAGCGATACCAGTCCATATTTGCTATAATACCTCAGTAACTACCGTAGGGGCATAGTACAACGGTTAGTATAAAGGTCTCCAAAACCTTAGATTGTGGTTCGATTCCACATGCCCCTGCCATAATGGATAAAGCGCATTTTCGGCGCTTTTTTCGTTATTTTGATCCCTGTTATTTTCGCTATTTGTAAAAGTTCTATCATTTGATTTTCGTGTTCCTAATAATTCGCGTGTTTTCGAACTG
>JBDHUN010000024.1:0-10981 GCA_039809225.1 Saccharimonas sp. (SeqCode) | reverse complement strand
GTCGGGGTGAAAGGACTCAAACCTTCGACCTCACGGTCCCAAACCGCGCGCGCTATCAACTGCGCCACACCCCGATATAAATTAAATTGTACAATGTACGTTGAACTTTCGTTGTAAAAGCGCGGTTGGCCCAAACCGCGGCCACGCTGGCGCGGCCCCGGAACTCAGTCAAATGAACAAGTTCATATGTGAGGTTCCCTTGCGGCCTGCCGACTGGCAAGCTTCACGCTATCAACTGCCCGATATGAAAGGAGACAACTTCGTTATTATACGACACATCTGAGCAAGTTGCCAGTATCTTGCCTCTTTGGCCATATGTGATTATGATAACAAACAGTATGAAACGATTTTTACAAAAACTATCGACCTTCGCGCGCAAACGAGAAGGGCTTGTCCTTGGGGGCATCATTGCAGGTTTTTTGCTTTTAAGTTTTGGTAATTTGGCTCGCTGGTCGGTTTGGTTCGATGAAGCATTTGGTGCCTATATGATTCGGTATTCGTATGCGGATATTGGGCGCTTCACCGCAAGTGACGTGCATCCGCCACTCTATTATTGGGCGCTCAAAGCGTGGACATCGGTGTTTGGTACGAGCGAGATTGGGCTGCGTAGCCTTAGTCTCGTCTGTGTCGCTATTGCGATCATCTTTGTTTATCTGACGGTTCGACGGCTTTTCGGTCGTAGAGCAGCGACTCTGGCGGCATTCTTCTCGGCATTATCGCCAATGCTGCTCCGCTACAGCGAAGAAGCCCGGATGTATGGCATGGCCGCGATGATCGTGGCGGCTGCGACCTATGCCCTCGTGTTGCTGCAAGAGAAAGTGACCTATCGCCGGGCAATTGCGTATGGCCTGCTAGTGGCGCTTGGCATGTTGACGCATTACTATACGATACTGATGTGGGTTGCTCATTGGGTATGGAAAGCGGCCGCAGAATGGGACGGCTCATGGCGGCGATTAATCCGTCGGTTTACGATTAGGCCGTGGCTGTTGGCACACGGTGTTGCACTAGTAGCATTTTTGCCGTGGCTGTTTACTATGGTGAAGCAAATGGGGCAGATCCAACACGGTGGATTCTGGATTAAGCCAATTACTATTGTATCGCCGGTAAATGCGCTGACGAATTTGTTGCTGTACAAAGAAACATGGGAAACGACCAGTTGGCTGGCTATATTGGTGCTGGCCGTGCTGGTAGTGACAATTATAGCGATGGTGCGTCTATGGCCACGTCTGGCAGCAACGATGCAAAAACGGTATCTCTTGCTGTTGATTCTCAGCCTCGCGCCAGTCCTGCTCCTGCTGGGGTTGTCGTTGCCACCGCTGCGGCCATCATTTGTCGAGCGCTACTTGATACCGGCCTATTTGTATACGGCTGTGCTGCTGGGTGTGTCTATTGCCCTGGCGTGGCGTTATCGTCAGCGAGCTACCAGCGGATTGCTAGCATGTTTAGTCGCTGTGGCGATGATTATGGGCGCTATGAATGTCTATGCCACGGGCAATTACAATAAGAACAATGGAGACTTGCTGCAAATTCGCTGGACGGTGCGTGAGGCGCAGCGCTTAGCCGGTAATGAGCCAATGGTAATTTCGGCATTTCGGTACTACGAAGGTCATTACTACGAGACCGACAATCACCCGATGTATTACCAAGCGGCTGATGGCATCACCTGGGGGTCGTTCGATATGATGCGCTTTAGTGAGTATCGCAAAGTGCATAACGTGGCCGAATTTGCCAAGCAACACGGAGGCACAATTTGGTTTCTATCGGATTGGAACGCCTATGGTAAACCGGCTAAACCTGAAACAGGTAACTGGAAAGTATTGGCTGAGATTCATGCGCCGGCACTGCCAAATGACAAGGCTGGCCTGCGCGCCGTACAGTTACAGCTCGTGCCTTAGCGCGGTAGCACCGTTCGGATGATCGGGAGTTTGATAACGAAGTAGACGAGCACGATACCAAGGGTATTGAGTAGTGTATTGTAAAAAACGTTTGATTGGTCAGCAAGAAAGACGTTGATTAGGCACAGGACGGCACCATGAGCGATATAAGCGGTGAGTGAATGGGTGCCAAAGTAGTAGAGAATGCCAAAGGTGAAACGTTTGATGATCTGTAGTGTGTAGTAAAATACAAATCCTAAGGCGACAAACCAAAGTGACGCAAAGGCGAGGCGCGGCGGTGCTAATTCTTGAATTGAGAACACCGCATTGAGAGTCAAAGCAGTCGTGCCAGGCAGCCAATCGGGTGCAAAGGTGCATACCGCCGATATGATGAGGCTGGCTGCTGCTGCGGCGATCACTCCGCCAGCAATCTGATGTTGTCGCCGTTTGCCAATCATCCGCCAGCGAATGCGGATTACTTCAAAGTAAAACCCAGCCAAGGCAGCGCCAAAGAACAAGATTTGCCACTTCAGCCATTCGATACCATAGAACAGGCCCGCCAGGTAACAGGCGAGTACAATCGCTACTACCAATAACGGCTGACGACGTCTAAGGAGACCGATGACAATAACTGACATCAGCAGAAATGCTGTGTAAAGGTAAAGGAAATGTACCCAAGTGTGCGGTAATGCAGTAGTAGCGATGTTATAAAACATTTCTCCCCAATCCTTGACATCGACATTGTGCCTAGGTGTATAGGGCATTTTAGGGACTTTATCGGTCCACTCGAGCCAAACATAGAGCAGACTGGCCAACACCATCCACACGTACAGCAACAGCGCTCGACGAATCAACTTGAATGCGATACTCGTAAATGAATGTGCCAAGCTCTTGTAGCCGCGTACGTAACCGATGAGAAACCCAGAGATAATCACAAAGCCTTCAGCAGCAGTTGTCCACATTTGAGCTTGTCCCGTAAAGATCGCATATAGGCTAGGGAAGCGCCACATGTGGTCCACAATAATCACCGCAATAAAATAACCACGTAAGTAATCGAGCGCCAAGAAACGCGAGGGGACAGGAGCGGGGGTTTTTTTCGGCATGCTACCCAGTATAGCAAAGCTGCCTGAAATGATAGGGTATACTAATGATATGACAACGACGACACTACCCTACCCTGCACCATCATTTGATCTTGTTGATCCATCGGGTGAACATCATACACTCGAAACCTATCGAGGCCAATGGTTAGTGCTGTATTTTTATCCAAAGGACGACACGCCGGGCTGTACGATCGAAGCTTGTAGCTTTCGTGACATGCATGAAACGCTGCTGGCGCGCAAGGCAGCTGTGATTGGCATTTCGCGTGATGACAGTACTAGCCATACGGCATTTCAGGACAAACATGAGCTCAACTTTACCCTTTTGAGCGACCCTGATCATCATGTCATGGACGCGTACGGTGCCTGGGGCAATAAGATGTTTGGTCGTGAGGGTGTGCTCAGAAAAACTTTCATCATCAACCACAAGGGCCAGGTTGTGAAGGTGTATGGACGCGTCACGCCGCTTGGTCATGCCGAACAGGTGCTCCGCGATCTCACGCAGCTGCAAGCTGCAAATTAGCGCGGACGGCGGGCCGCTGTCTCACGGGCCAAACGGGCAAAATGGTCGTCGATATGCTCGGGAGTAAACTCTTCGCATTTACGAGTGACGGCTTGCTCAATGAGCCAGTCGGCAACAACCGGGTTCTTGGGGAGTAGTGAGCCATGCATATAGGTGCCGATGACGTTTTTGTAACGCGCGCCTTCGGTCGCATCTTTTCCGTTGTTGCCGGCACCGCGTACCACGCGGCCAAACGGCGTTGTTTTTGGCCCGAGTGTGGTGAGGCCGCTGTGATTTTCGTAGCCGACAATCGAGCCGAAGTCATCACTCTCGGTTACAATATTGCCGATCATGCGCTCATCGCCACCAATGGTTTCGATGTTGAGTAGTCCGATGCCCTTGATGATTTCCCCGTCTTTGGTTTTGAAGAAGTGTCCGAATTGCTGGTACAGACCGCAAATCATCAACATTGGGACACCGTTATCGGCTAATTGTTTGAGGATAGCGCCTCGTTTGAGTAAATCGGCACTGATTTTTGATTGACCGGAATCCTGACCGCCACCGCCTACGATGAGATCAACTTCACTTGGGAAGGCATCACCTGGGTTATAACTCAGCAGCTCAACATCGTAGCCATGCCACTCTAGGCGGCGCTTCAGGACCAATGTATTACCCCAGTCGCCATAAATATTCATGTCCCTTGGATAAAGCTGAAGCAGCCTGATCGTACCTTTGCTCATCGAACAACCTCCACGGTGGTATGTTTGGCGAGCTCCTTGCGGAGCGCCAACATAGCGGTATAGGTGCAATAAATTCGTTTGGTCATGTGACCGTCTTTGGCGATGAAGTCCCGTAAGGCTTTAGCGAGGTCGGGTTCAACCTGCGAGAGCAACACTTCGTCGTATTGCAGCCGCAGTGCCATGTCATATGCTCGTAATCCTGATACCATCAAGACGCCATGTTCAGCTAAACTGTCGAAATCAACATCCCACAGCCAGCTCATATCTCGTCCATCGGCGTAGTCATCATTGATAGCGATCATGGTATCGGCACTCGTCGCGTCAAAGCTCTTCAGGCTTAGGCGAAAGCCGGCTGGGTTTTTCACCAATACAAGTTCGCATTCTTTACCATCAACCTTAATAGTCTCGCCGCGGCCAAATGCCGGGGTGACATTTTCGAGCGCAGTTAGCATGGCTGGTTCATCGAGTTTGTCTTCCATAATAAATCGCACCAAGGCTAGCGCGGCCGTGGCGTTTTGAATATTGTAAATGCCTTTGAGCTTCAGCGTTACTTCGTGGTCTTTGTCGCCATAGGCAATGACAGCGCGGTTACCGTCAAGCGATTCGAGGCTTGTATCGTCCGCATAGAGCACGGTGCGGGTGCGTGTGCTCATGGCATCTCCATCGAGTCGCATGGCTTCGTCTGACGGAAATAAATTGGCGACTGCCGGACTGACGCCATATGTTTTCGTCCTGGCTGGCAGATCTGCGGTGAAGTCATCACTACCCAAATGGGGATCGTCACGATTGACTACGACGCCACGAGTGGTTTGCCTAGCGATGATTTGTAACAACTTGGCTGTCTTGTCGATTTCGCCAAACCGGTCGAGCTGGTCGCGCATGACATTGAGGAGCAAACAATAACTCGGCGAAATAGTTTTGACGAAATGAACGGCGTAGGCCTCGTCCAGCTCCAAAACGGCAATGTCGGCATGGAGTCGGCCATGGCGATCAACATCACCCAGTAACGCTGCTGCCACGCCACGCGTAAAATTGCTGCCGGTGCGATTGGTAAAAACGCGTAAACCCTGGCTTTCCAGTAGCTCTCCCACCATCTTTGTGGTGGTTGTCTTGCCATTGGTGCCGCTAATGAGCACGACACCACGAGGTAAGCCGGCAAGAGTGCGGCGTGTAAAATCGGCATCGATTTTCTCGATAAACAGTCCGGGTAGGGCTGAGCCGCCGCCGCGGAGCTGTGCCAAGTGCTTGACGCCTTTGCCGAAGATAGTGCTGAGTTCATGTCGCATCACGTCTTATTATAGCCTAACCGCGTGGCCTGGGGTACAATAAACTTATGGTTATTGTGGGGCTTTTCTCGTGGTGGTATGGAACCGGATGGTTGGAGCGGATCGCGGCGGTTCGGACTCGGCTGGCAGGCGTGTACGATTACTTTTCGATTGATCTTTTAGTCAGAACGCTCTTCGCGCCCTTTCGTCAGATTTCGGCTGGGAGTGTGCGCGGGCCAATCGGCTTGCAACTACGGGCGTGGTTCGACCGATTAATTTCGCGCACCATTGGTATGATTGTACGTACCATCGTGATTATCATTGGAATTATCACACTACTGATCGCTAGCGCACTGGGTTTGCTCGTCATTCTCCTATGGCCGCTCATTCCGGTGCTGCCAGCGATCTGTGTTGTGCTCGCTATGATGGGGTGGATACCATGGAGGATCTAACCTATGACTATGGTTGTATCCGGGCTAGCGAAGCCCGTTTCGGCGTGCACATGCAGAGTTTTGCATACCTCCTGCCGTGGTTTGCGGTGTTGTCTGTTGTTGCTGGCGCAGGGTTGATTATTACCGGTATGAGCATCGGTTGGCTACTCGTTGGCGTAGCGGTGGTGCCGCATATGCTCTGGATGTTTTATCGGCACCATGTAGTCGCATTGCCAGTGGTGCTGGGCCACGGTGTATCATCTTTACTATCTGGTGACATCCTCGGCCGTCTGCCAGCGAGACCGACACCAGTCGATGTAGCTGTAGCTGTTGGACAATCGTCGGGCGGGCAGTTTCTGGCGGTACGGTTTGGCTTGACACCCACTCTTCTCCAGTCAATGGCCTCGACGGATGCTGCGGCGACACCGGCTCTGTGGCAAATGGCTGAAACGATCCGCCAGCAAAACGGTCTCACACAAATTACAGGAAGCGTGTTGGCAGTTGCTATCGTACGCAGTTTTCCCGATTACCAATCGATCTTAGCACAAATTCACCTCGACGATGAGGATCTTGACAAAGGCATTCAGTGGCAACAACATTTGCTCGATCTTATCCAGAAACATACGAAACCGAGGCGAACTGGTGGCATCGCGCGGGATTGGTCGTTTGGCTACATTCCGATGCTTACTAGGTTTGGCCATAATATCAGTGAACAAATTAGCCATGGATCTGGTCTTTTGACGGTTGACGTGACATCGCATCTCGAAGCAGTCGATCAATTGATCGATACCTTTGGCAGTGGCGGAAAGCAAAATGCGGCGCTGGTAGGGAAAGAAGGTGTTGGCAAAACGACCATCATCCATGCCTTTGCCGAGCGATTACTTGATGCTTCAGCGAAGTTGCCTGACTCGCTCAAATTTCGCCAAGTCTTCATCCTCGATTCGGCCGCGCTGATCGCGGCTGCACCGGGACGTGGTGAACTCGAGAATCTCATCATGCAGGTCTTGGGCGAAGCTTATAGTGCCAAAAATATTATCATCTGTCTCGATAATGCACAGCTGTTTTTTGAAGAAGGGGTTGGTGCGGTTGATCTCGGGAATGTCTTACAGCCGATTCTGGATGCCGGGAACCTTCGCATGATTTTATCGATGGACGAGCAGCGGTATCTGCAGATTAGTCAGCGCAATCCTGGTTTGGCGAATGCACTTAATCGCATCAATGTAGCACCGGCTGATGAAACCGAGACAAAGCTCGTCATGCAAGAGCAACTAGTGTTGCTGGAAGTTCGCCGCCATGTGACCTACATGTACCAGGCGATTAGAGAAGCCTATCGTCTCAGTGAGCGCTATGTGCATGACCTTGAAATGCCGGGCAAAGCCTTGAAGTTACTTGAATCGGCTGCAACTTACAGCGAGTCAGGTCTGGTAACGATGAATTCGGTGCAGCAAGCGATTGAGAAGACGCTCGACGTCAAAGTCAGTGTTGCTAGCAGTAGTGAAGACCGCGAGCGACTGCTCAATATGGAAGAGTTAATTCACAAACGCATGGTAAATCAAACTAGAGCTGTCAGTGTCGTCAGTGACGCGCTGCGTCGGGCCAGAGCGGGTGTGCGCAATGAGGATCGCCCCATCGGCACGTTTCTGTTTCTCGGACCGACCGGTGTTGGCAAGACCGAGCTAAGCAAAGCGCTGGCCGAAGTCTATTTTGGTGGTGAAGATCGCATGATTCGTATTGATCTCAATGAATTCGTGCGCCCAGATGATGTGGCACGCTTGATTGCCGATGGAGCCAACGATCCGACTAGCCTGACGGCACAGGTGATGAAACAACCATTTAGTGTCGTACTGCTTGATGAAATTGAAAAAGCTGCACCGGAAGTCCTAGCGACACTACTGCAAATGCTCGACGAAGGTATTTTGCGCGACGAGAAAAATCGTGAAGTTAGTTTTCGTGATGCCATTGTGATCGCTACTAGTAACGCTGGTGCCGATCGAATTCGCGAATACATTGAGCGCGGGTATCATGTCGAGCAATTTGAGCAACAGTTTATTGATGAACTAATCAACGCCGGGCAATTCCGTCCCGAGTTCCTCAACCGGTTTGATGAGATTGTGGTGTTTCGACCATTTACGAAGGAGGAGTTGATACAAGTCTGTGATCTTATTCTGACGGGTGTCAACAAGACATTGGCCGTTCAAAAAGTTACGGTACGGGTCGATAACGATGCGAAGTTGCTCCTCGTTGAACAAGGCTATGATCCGCGACTCGGTGCGAGGCCGATGCGCCGCGTTATCCAAAAAGCTGTTGAAAACACAGTGGCTAAACAAATGCTGAGCGGCACGGTGAACCCTGGCGACGAGATTGTCATTACGAGAGAACAGGTTGAACAAGCATTTGCGCGCGATGTTTCACCTACCGATGCAGCCCCTCCTTCAAGTGCGGTATAATAGTACCAAGGAGAATATAGTATGGCTAATTGGGATAACATCACAACCGAAGGCAATGTTGAAGATCGACGCGGCATGACGCCAGTGGCCGCATTTGCGGGTGGCGGTGGGATTGTAGCGCTACTGCTGACATTAGGGCTGAACTATTTGGGATTAAACGTGCCGCAGGCAACCGTTGAAGAAGTACTAAATACTGTGCAATCTCTCAATGCCGGTAAGGCAACGCAGACCGACCAGCCTGCAGAGTTTAAGGGCAATGATAGTTACGAAGTATTTACCAAAAAAGTGTTGGGGTCGACCGATGATGTCTGGACAGGAATTTTCCAGCGCAATAATTTGACTTATGCAAAGCCGAAATTGGTGTTGTTCCGACAGGCCACGCAATCAGGTTGTGGGGTGGCAACGACTGCGGTCGGTCCGCATTTTTGCCCGGAAGACGATGTGATTTACCTCGATGAGACGTTTTTTGACGAACTCCATACTCGATTTGGCAGTGACGTAGGACAGGTGGCGCAAGCCTATGTGATCGCGCACGAAGTCGGGCACAATGTCCAGAAGCAACTTGGCGTCTTTGACAATGGCCCGGCGACGGATTCTGCCGCATCGATCGATATCGAGCTACAAGCTGATTGTTATGCAGGGGTGTGGGCGTATGCTCAGGCCATAAATGGCTTATTCCAAAACGGTGAGATCAACCAAGCACTCAGTGCTGCGGCAGCTGTGGGCGATGACCATATCCAGCAAACCGAGGGGATGGGTGTCAATCCCGAAACCTGGACTCACGGCAGCAGTGCCGAACGTGTCAACGCATTCAACACCGGCTATACCACTGGCCAGCCATCGAAGTGTGTCAATCTGCAACAGTAGTAAAATAAAAATCTGCCCATTTACGGCAGATAATCATATGGTGCCCCGAGGTGGATTCGAACCACCGGCCTTAGGCTTAGAAGTCCTCTGCTCTATCCAGCTGAGCTATCAGGGCATGAAATTATTATAACAGAGACAACAAAAGAAGCGGCCGGACCCCGTAATATTAGCCGTAAGAAGTATTGTTCTGTAAGTGTCAGTATCCTCTATAATATGGGTCATGAGTATTGCAGCAAGGAGGCTACGAAGGGGACACATGGTTCGGAGCGCTCCGCTAAGGACGGATGTTCGCTGGGTAGGCGATTTCTTCGATTCTGTTGGAGTCAATGCAAGTTATTCCCGGACAGTGTTTGATAGTATGACTGTCGATCAAGTTGCCGGTTACATGCAAGATGTCTGTGCCAGACATGTGCGTTCTCTGATTGAACCCACACGAGATGCGAACAATAACATTGTTGCTGTAACACCGACCAGGTTTACGAGAGGGCTATACAATAGTTATGGCATCAAGACAATGCCGCTTTTTAAACCACGCGACCCATATCAGAAAAAACCGACAGGCATGTCAATTGACACTTATATTAATACGATTGTAAAGCCAACGATTGATGACCATTTAGATTGGGTACGTACCGTTCCCGAGATGATCGGTACCGGAATTGATACCTTAGAAAATTTCAACGAAATTGATCGCCTTTTGAATAATCAGGATCCCGCAGTTTTTGGTCCAGAGTCTGGTAACGGTGTACCCTATCTCTGGACCCAAAGCGCGGCGATGCGCAGTGCACATCCAAATCTAAAGATTCATCCTATGTCACTTATTGGCTTTAACATGCATCAGGACGCGCCATACCTAGAAAAGGACGTATACGGTAACGATATTGCCAATTCGATTACATTAGGTGTGGTGCATCACTATCCTGAGAATAAAAAACCCGAGCCGGATCCTGCTCTGTCTGACGCAACGTGGGAAACAGCACGTTTTTATCCTGCTACTGCTCCTACGTTAAATTCAACGACATTACTTCTCAAGTTGCAACACAGCGCATGGTATGTGACAAAAGGAAGATGGCCAATCGATATGACCGAGTTTAACTGTGATGGCATCACAACAGAAGCAACGCGGGCTATTTATATGCCTCGCATGCTGCTCGAAGCATTCCGTATTGGTATACGAAGAACATATATGTACCTGCTTCTCAATGACAACTCTGGACGCAGGGATCTTGCGCTCTATGATGGCTCCCCTTCTCTTGGATATACTCCTACGGCAACAGCTCTTGAGTTAAAGAAACTGGCGACAATCCTAGCTGATAGCGCTGCTGACTATTCGCCCACACCCCTCGGGTATACACTGGGTGGTGTTACTTCGTCTTTACGTAAAATACTATTCCAAAAAAGCAATGGTCAATACTGGTTGGCGCTTTGGCTAGCGGTTGATATTGTCAATGCCGATGGTTCGGCAACTACGGCCGCGACAGCTCGACAGAATGTAACCGTCACGTTTACTACGTCACGTACCGTTCAATATTATCGTGATCTCAGCACGACGCCAACAACGACCGCATCAACGGGTACAACCTTCACGTTCTCAGTCGGTGCTACAATCAGTTTCGTTAAGATCACGTAGACGTATATTGGCAAAAATAAAAGTACCGCAATGACCGGTACGTTTATTTGGTGGCATTCTACGCGGAAGCTCGAACTTATTTCACTCTGAAAAGCTAATCTGAGCCGCGCCGCCTGTCCAGCCAA
>JBDHUN010000023.1:0-11363 GCA_039809225.1 Saccharimonas sp. (SeqCode) | reverse complement strand
CTGAACGACGACTGGCACCATCTTTTCATTCACGCTTTGCGGTCGCACGCTCCCCGTAACGACAAGTATATTCATATAAAAAATCCCCCTTTCTTCCTATTATACATGCAGAACAGCCCTCTGGTGACAAGGTCCGTTCTGTACGAAGCTATCTCAAGGCTTTTCTGAAATCAGCATTGTTGCCAGTTCATACATAATTGTAAATGAATTATTGGACATTAGCTGTAACATTTATCACGATATCACCAAACTTTGTCGTTGCTTTCTGATTCATGAAACTCTAAAATACAATCAACACATAGCGAGGAGCGTGTATGAAACAAGGCATTATAAAGTATCAATGGGCTGGTAAGTTGTTATTGGTAGCACTGCTTTTACTTAGCCCGCTCACCGTCACTATCCCAGCACAGGCTGCGGTTAAATATTGTACGAGCACAACACCTCTTAGCGAGCGGCCCAATCTTTATCAAGGTGATACTGGCAGTTGCGTTGGTGAGCTCCAGTCTCGCCTCAAGTCCAAAGGCTATACCATCACGGTAGATAATGATTTTGGACCAAAAACATACGATACGGTCAAATTATTTCAAGCAGCCGCCAAAATTACTGTTGATGGCAAAGTTGGGCCTACCACTTGGAGTAAACTACTTGGCACGACGCCACCCACGACCTACGATCCTTATCGTTGTGGCAACACCAGCAGCAAGGTGCTTTTGGTTTTTGACGATTATCCATTGTCGCTCAGTGCCTGGAAGTCGCTCATTTATACTGCCAAAGTCAACAACATCGGCATCGGTGTCGCCCCCAACGGCCAGTACGTGAGATACGGTACTGCCGATGTGTCCTACGCGCGCCAAAACGGTATGCTAGTAGTCGACCACACCTACGATCACAAAGATCTCACGACACTCTCGTCGTCACAAATCGCCTGGGAGATTACCCAGCCGTACATCGGTAGTAACTATGTCCGACCACCGTACGGAGCCTACAATAGCACGGTATCACAAGTCTTTGCGACGTATAGCAAAAAGAATTGTCTGTGGAATCTTGACCCGCAAGATTGGAATGGCAAATCACCGCAAGCCGCTGCCGATTATATTATTACCTATGCCCGAGCCGGTAGTACGGCCGTTGTGCACCTCAATCATTTAGGAACGCAGCCAAGTCTGCTGCCATATATCAAGGCCGGCCTGGCTAAACGCGGGCTAACAATGTGCACCCCGTGGTCTTCGGCAACACCAGCAACCATGGGCAATAGTTATTGCTCCTAAAACGTCTTGGTGTGATTAGGAACGTCGAACCAATTTCTTATTGATAGTTGTCAGCAACAGTATCGGCGAGCTTGGTCATGATCGGCGCAATCTCATCGTCAGTGAGGGTACGCTCGTGGTTTGTAAAGGTGATGCGGAACGTCGTTGTTTTCTCGGTCGCATTTGCTTTGGGCGCGTAGATGCTCACCGGCTCGACAACGTACGACGTATCGCCCGCACTGGTCTTGAGCACCGACATCACACGCTCGTATAACTGGGCATAGGTTACATCCGCACTGGTCTTGAGCGAAATATCTTGCGCCGTACTGGGGAAACGACTTAGCGGATAGTAGGCTGTCTTCCCACTCAGTTTGCTTAGTTGTGTTACTGACAACTCAAACCCTGCAGAATAGTTTGGCAATTTAAATGCTCTCTTCACACTCTGAGAAAATTCACCAACAACCCCCACCATCGTGTCATCTACTTCAAGCACACTTGACCGGCTCGGGTTAAAACAGTGAGCTGATTCCGCGGTCTGAACATGATTGCCAAAATCATATGTATCTAGTTTTTTCCAAACAGGACGGCCGTTTATTGCCAGATCCTTGAGGAGATGATGGACTAATAATTTTACTTGATAATATGCGCTGTGCGGTCGATCATTTCGGCTAGCATATACAGTCGCCGTGCGCTCGAACTCCCGCGGGAGCTGCTCTTTGTCTTGTTCCTGTTTGTGGTGGGGTTTACCTATTTCAAACAGCGCAAACTCATCATATCCAGCCTTGATATTCATATGGACTTTGTCGAGAAGGCTCGGCAAAACGCTTAGGCGGTAGTACTGAAGATCCGGGCTGAGCGCATTACCCAGGCGGAAAGCCTGCGATACATCTTGCTCAGCCTTCTTGATAACCTGCTCGTGGACAAAACTATACGTCAAGACTTCATTGGCTCCTGCCCGCGCCAAACTTTCACGAACCTGCTGCTTAGCGGCGCGTAGTGTATTGACC
The DNA here is from genome assembly GCA_039809225.1 of Saccharimonas sp. (SeqCode). GTDB lineage: Bacteria > Patescibacteriota > Saccharimonadia > Saccharimonadales > Saccharimonadaceae > Saccharimonas. Next base: position 9,109 of record JBDHUN010000023.1, on the reverse strand, counting down.
GGCGCGACCGCAACACTTCGTGTTGGCAGTTCGTGCGGTAGCTTGTCAAACCCATATAGCCTTCCGACTTCTTCAACAATATCTTCGGCAAGTTCAATATCGGTGCGCCAAAAGGGCGGCGTGACACATAGATTTGTCGTATCAACTTTATGGATATCAAATTCAACATGTTCAAGCAGCTTTGCGATTTCATCATCAGAAAAGTCAAGGCCAAGGCGCTCATTGACAAAACTAGGTGCGATCGTTTGTGGCGTCCACCGTTCACCAAGAACTACATCATTTTGATCAGAAAATAGCTTGCTGTCATATACTTCACTCGCCTGCCCTGCCGGCGAAACGTCCTTCACGCTCGCCATCAGCAAACTCATCACATGGTCATTTTGCAGCGGCGACTGGCCTTTATTGAACCGCGTCAGTGCATCGGTAAATATGCCGTGACGCATACTACTTTTGCGCGCCGCGTACATGTCAAATGTCGCGACTTCGAGCACGATATTTTTTGTATCATTTGAAACTTCACTATTGCCGCCACCCATGATGCCACCGAGACCAATTGCACCTTCACCGTCGGCAATGACAATATCGTCTTCAGTGAGTTCGTATGTTTTGCCATTAAGAAGCGGGAGCTTTTCACCGGCCCCAGCCATACGGGCACCAATTTTGTGTCCGCGAAGTTTGTCGTAGTCGTAGGCATGGGTGGGCTGCGCGGTTAGTAGCATGACATAGTTCGTCACGTCGACGATGTTGTTGATTGCTTTAGATCCCATTGCAACAAGTGCGCATTGAAGCCATAGTGGACTTGGTTTTATCTCGACATTTTTCATAGCCGCGAACATAATACGCGGCACTTTACCATTTGTGTCATTAAATACTTCGAGTTCCAGGCCTTCTCCGGTTTCAAAAGTTGGATCCGCGAGGTACCATTCCGGACTGGTAAATTGGTGACCTAAAATCCCCGCGATTTCACGCGCAACACCAAGCTGACCGAAGAGATCGGGGCGGTGCGTAAACATCTTATTTTCGATATCTATAATCGTATCGTCCAGACCATAGGCTGTAGCAAAGCTCGCACCCGGTTTAATTTCCGTTTGATATGGCCGCCACTCGTCGGGGTTAATTTCAATAATCCCGTTATGGTCATTATCAATCGCCAGCTCATCGCCGGCCGCTAGCATGCCATGGCTCATCACACCGCGCAGTTCTCTCGCGCCCAACATAAATGGTTCTTTGTCATCAAATGTCGCAGGCACAACGCTTGCTGGCGGCAGCCACACCGCCCACATGCCGGCGTGGACATTTGGCGCACCGCAGACAACTTGAATGAGTTCTTGGTTCTCAGATCGTAGTTCTTGGAAGAGACCGCCCGCGTCGATTTTGCATACATTCAGCCGATCGGCGTTTGGATGTTTCTCGCATTCGACAACGCGCACAATAAATGCGTCTTTATATTTCGCGTTTAGATCGATAACTTCTTCGACTCCACCAAGTTGAGCATTTATCCGTGCTACCAACACATCAATCGGAGGCAATTCAAAGTCGATAAATTGCTTGATTGTGTTGAGACTGACTTTCATATTATGATCTCCTCAAGTAATTCCGGGAACTCTGTTGCACCTAGTGATGCGAGCGTAAAGTGCCCCTTGCCCTGCAGATTCTTATACTCAATGCCATCAATATTACTTCTGATAACCTCAACTGATTGTTGAATAACATCAAAATCATCGTCTGAGACCATGAGAACTACGCCATTTGTCTTCTCTACCATATTTCGATCAAACCTGAACTTAAAGAACTCTTCATTAAAAGTATGACCGAAGTTAATACCTAACCAAGGTGCTACCAGAAAAACCTTGTCAACTTTGTGAGCACTTTCCGACAGATACCGAATAATAAACCCTGCACCGCAACTATGGCCAACTAGGATCGATTCTGAGCTTATATCAAATCTCTCTACTTCTTTCTTCCATAGTTCATAAGTTGAAAAGTCATATTGAGGCATTTCAGGCACATCAACTTTATACCCACGTATCATGAGTTGTTTTGTCAACCATGGGAACCAGTGGTCATTGCTAGCAGTTGGTTTATCAGGATCAAAGAATTCTTCTTTTGTGTTCCATCCGTGTATTAAAATGACGTTTTTCATTTTTTATTCCTCGCAGCAATTGCAAAGTTCATAAAATACTGCTCGAGCGTCTCATCTTCAAGCGCGGCGACCTGCTCGCGTGCGCGCAGAACTTCCCGTAGGCGCGGTGACTTATCCCTAGCCAACTTTTCTGCTGTCGCATCGAGCAGATCAAGCCCGCGATAACGTGCGCCGTCTTTCGCCGCGTCATCACCGCGACGCTTCGCAGTAAAGGCTCGCCCAACTTCCGAACCAATGTTACCCATTTGCTCAAAAATCGTCATGGACTGCCACTTTGCACGGTCAAATACATGCTCACTCATGAACTACTCCAGCGATGATATCGCGAATCTGTGCACGTACATTTTCGTCAAGCACATCCCGTGAAGGGTTCTGTTGCCGAGGACGAATATTGATCATGCTATCGAATTCGATAAACTCATCAGTTCCAAAATGATCAGGATGTAAGTTGACGCCCCACACATCTTCTTGGCGAGAACCTTGCTCCAATAGCTCAGCTTCACCATCGGCGTGCATGTCCATGTCGATAATCACGATTTTTTTAGCAATATCGACATCTGCCTTCACGAGCGTGCCATACATTTTATCTGCCATGTGACGTAATTCTTTTAACGAAATCTTTTCGACTGTCTTCATATCAGAATTGCCTCAAGAAATTAAGTTTGCCAGATTCCAGGTGGCGAATATCCTCGATCTGGTATTTCATCATCACCAGTCGGTCAATACCGCAACCGAATGCAAAGCCAGTGTATGTGTTCGGATCAATACCAGCCGCTTTTAGGACATTCGGGTGGATCATACCGCAGCCTAGCAGCTCAATCCAACCTTCACCGGAACAAACCTTACAGGTTTTTCTCGCGTCGTGGTCATCCCCGCAAAACGGGCAACTAAGCGCAAACTCGAAACTCGGTTCGGTAAATGGGAAGTAGAAAGGGTTCACCCGAACATCAAGCTGTTTGCCATAATAACTTTGCAGAAATTCTTTCAAAGTCGCGATCAGCATCCCAGCATGAACGCCTTTAGCAACATAGATACCTTCGATTTGGTAAAAAGTATGCTCATGTCGCGCGTCCAGATCCTCATTGCGAAACACCCGGTCGGGCACAACGGCAGCGATCGCTTCACCGCGCTCTAAGCTATCACGATATTTCTTTAGTATTCGATTCTGCATAGTACTGGTATGCGCTGGCGCAATCAGCGGATCGCCGTTGGCATCCGTCTCGACGGTCATGAAGGTATCATAATCATCACGCGCCGGATGACCTTTGGGGAAGTTCAATGTTTCAAACATGTGATATTGATCATCAATTTCGCGCGATTCTTCGACGGCAAAACCCATGCGCTGCCAAATGTCGCTCACAACTTCTATTTCACGCATCAGAGGGTGAATTGTTCCCTGTGAGGATGGCAATAGCTGTGGCATCTTGGCATTGACATCCATCGGCGCCGTCACATCAATCGGCGGCAGCTCGACTGTCTCAAGTTCGGCATTGCGCCTATCAATTGCCTCTTCGACGGCCTGCTTTAGGGCATTTACCCGCTGGCCAAACACTTTGCGCTCTTCGGGGGCTTTCTTCGGAATCTCTGCATAAAGATCACGAAATTCAGCGGCTCGCAAAAACTCATTCGGACGATCCGAACTCTTGACACGCTCTAGAAGCACCCGCTGCAATTCGTCAATATTCATTACTGTTTATTGTACACCGTTAGCGGTTGACTTGATAGACAAAGTAGACAAACACGACGATAGCAGCTACGAAAATAACTGCCCAAACCGGCGCCAGTGTCGTCGTGGTTTTGGTGCCTTTCATGTAGGCTGAGTCTTCGACGCCATCGATTTCAGTGGTTGGCGCGGCTCCATCCGCTTCTTGCTTGGCTTTGCCGGCAGCTTTCGCACGTAAATCGGCTGCGATACGTTGTTGCAGCTCACTGCGTGATTCGGTTTGTTCGATATATCGTCCCATTGCTTTATATTATACCACTGCAGAGTAGTAACGTATTTTGATCGTAATACCATTGACTATCTGCGCTGCCATCTCATGAGATTCCAAGCGCATGCCTTAGATTCTCATGGATGGCACGATGGTATGACAATCAAAATACGTTGCTACCGCTCTCTTCTATAGACATGAACTTTTTTCTGCTATACTAGATTCATATTCTATAAAGGAGGGATATACTAATGGCGACAAGAAAAGCCGCTTCTACCAAAAGAGCGACCGTCAAAAAGCCGGCCGCAGCCAAAACAACCGTGCGTACTGTTCGTGCCACACCAAAACCAGTTGTCAGGACTGTTGCAGCACCAGCTGCTGTTGGACCACGCACTCCGCTACTGCCAACAAACATCATCAACATTATCTTTGCCGAACTAGTCGGTACTTTTGTGCTAACACTTGTTGCACTGCTTACCGTCAAAGAAACCGGCTCGCTATATGTTGGTCTGACATTGACACTGCTAGTCCTCGCTATCGGCGTTGTGTCTGGCGCCCATGTCAACCCGGCCGTTACCTTTGGCCTCTGGTCAATGCGTAAGCTTAAGACTGTTCTCGTGCCATTTTACTGGGGTTCACAATTCATCGGTGCGATGCTTGCGGTCATTTTAATGAATGCTATGGCAAATGGTAATGTCAAACTTAACTTCGACCATTTCGGTCAGCTCAACTGGGCACTGTTCGGTGTCGAGCTTGTCGGTACTGCCGTATTTATGTTTGGCCTCGGTGCTGCCGTCACGCGCCTCGACCTCAGCAACACGGCACGCGCACTTGGTGTTGGCTTGTCGCTCATGACCGGTCTCTTGGTCGGTGGCAGCTTGCTAGCAAGCGTCCAGGGTGCAATCGATACCAGTAAAATTACGTCTGTCAGCGATGTACCGCATGCACTCCGTGTCAAGGGCGCGAGCCTCAACCCAGCTGTTGCCCTCGCTTCTACCGAAGCAACCGACAGCAGCTTCACGGGTACCCGTGCCACAACCGAAGAGAAGCAATACACTCGCCTTGGATGGGAAACCATTCTCGGCACACTAGTTGGCGCTGCTATCGGCGGCAACTTGTGGCTCCTCGTAGCCGGACGCCGTGTGAATCAGTAGAGAGATGAAGAGCTCTTAGTTCTTAGAGAATAAAGTCGCCTCTCCGTGAGGCGACTTTATATTCGGTAATCTATTCGACTTGCGGCTTATCGATGGTCAGCGCCTCGACCGATGATTCGCCACCGGCAATCTTGACGACATCTTTATCGACTTTGGCGAATTCTTTGTGGGCATTATTGAAATGATTGACAGTTGTGCCGAGGCTATTGCCCAACTTATTCATAAATTCGCTATACTTGTTGAGGTGCTGTCCAAGCTTGCCGACACGCACCTGAATATCTTTGGCTTGCTCCTCAATCTGTAAGCTGCGCAATCCCTGCAAAACGGTCTGGAGGTACGCCATGAAGCTGGTCGGGCTAACAATAATGACATGCTTATCACGAAACGCATACTCGATAAGGTCACGCGAACTGCCGCCGTTGCCAACATTATTGATGAGAAGATCATAGTATAATGACTCACTTGGTATGAACATAAACGCAAAATCCATCGTTTTTTCGCTCGGTCGAATGTATTTACTGGTTTCGTCGATACGCCCTTTTAGGTCACTTTTTACTTTAGCAAGTAGTGCTTCGCGCTCTTTGCCGCTCGATTCGATCATACGGTTGTAGTTTTCCAGACTAAATTTACTATCGATTGGCAAGACCTGTCCCTTATCGAGAAAAATCACCGCATCGACAATCTCGCCGTCACTAAATTTATACTGTAGTTGATATTGACTAACCGGCAGTACATTATCGAGGACACTCGTTAGGTAAAATTCGCCAAATACACCCCGCTGCTTGGGATTACTGAGCACATTTTGTAACGTCTTCAGCTCGTCAGCTACGTCTACCACGCGACGATTAGTCTCATCGAGCTTCGCCAGCCGCTGAGTAACTTCACTAACGATCTTGGCACTTTCGGCGAGCTGCTTAGCCATGGAGCGCGACATGTTGAGATTGCCTTGCTCAAGCTTTTCTCCCATGTTTTGCTGGAGTATCGCGATGCTGCGGCTCAGTTCCGTGACGTCGCCCTTCATGAGTTCTACGGCTGACGAATTTTTGATTTCGTTAAGCTTGCCGAGCAATACAAACAACACAGCCGCCAGCCCGATAATTACGACCACCAAAAGAATAATAAGCACGATTTCCATGCTTATTATTCTAGCATTGTTCGCCAACAAAAGTTAGGCGACGAGCAGCAAACGGACGATGACAATGGCGACAATTGTTACTACTAACGCCATAATGAAATTACGAATTCGAGCGATCCAAGCAAACAGTCCATACGCGAGGCCAAAGAAGACCACCGCAGCGAGAAGCCCCCAATACCATGCCAGAGGTGCGAGCACCGTGCCAAGTCCCCACAGCGCAATTGTTGCCGCCAACACGATAAGGAGCGGTCGATAGACGCGTAGCCGCGCCAAGGCGACCAAGCCGGCAATCGCACCGATCACCATTGCCACAATCATGGCATACGTCGGCGCCTGACTACAATCTGCCATCGATTGCGCACGGCAGAGGACAGCACCAAACACAAACTTATTCATCAAAAACATTACCAGCGCCGTCAAGAGGCCAACGCCCATGCCGCACAGAACAGTACGAATGATTTCTCCACTCGTCATCGCAACAAATGGCGACACAGGAACTTCCACAGCGGACTCGTCATACACAACACTCTCGCTCACAAAAAACTCCTCAATTGCATTTTTTGATAGTATACTATCTTTTTGATTGTTTTGCTAGAGATTTTTTTGAAAACCGAAAGTCACTTGCATACCATAATGCACCGAGGCCAGCGATCAAAATTCCCCCGGCGATGTCGAGCGGTGTATGGACGAGCGCAAGTACACGACCCACGCACACAGCCAGCGTCATGACCGCTATCACCAGCGTGAGCTTTATGCTTCGCGTAGCATACCATACCGCCAAGGTGAGAAAAGTTGCAAATAGCGCATGATCCGATGGAAAACCGGGGTTATTGAGCGATGACGCGCCGGCACCAACCCCTAACGCCTCAAACGGACGTAGTTTTTCAGGCTGCCAAAGTGCCCCAATAATTTTTGCCAGTAGGTACGACGAAACGCCAGCCATCACGACACGAGTATAGGTATCATAGCGTCGCTCTTTCGGCACACGCCAGAGCAACGCATACAGCGCAGCGAGTCCGATTGGTATCATTAGCCCATCAGCCAAGAGATGCACAAGTAGTTTCATGACTTTAGTATATCATCATACTGCGGACAAGTAATACCTATGCCAGACGAGGTGCTCGCATCACAATATACGCGTCGATACGCGCCCGACTCCACCCACGAGCCAATAATTGATTACGAAGGTAGCCCAGCAAAGCGACCCGAAAGTCACGCTTATTATAGAGACCGCACTCCTGAATTATCTGCTCAAAAGTCATTTTCTTGCTCATTTGCTTGAACTCATAAGCAGAAATACCCAATATCTCTGCCCGTAATTCACCCTTGCGATCATGCGTAGCGAGCAACTTATCAAATTGTGATTCACGACGCTTTTTGGGAATAGCAATCTGGCTCAGACCAGGCATCGCTGCCGCGGCGGCTGTAACAACCAGTAGTGATGCGATGGTTTTGGTGGAAAGCTTCATAAAATACCTCCTTGTTTGTTAGATTCACGTCTAAGCGACAGATTTCGCTCATGGTTTCATGATACTACGTGAAAATTCGTGAAAAGAAAGTAGTTTTTGCAACATACTATTACTTCGGTCACCAGTGGTATACTAAACATAATGAAACGACCTTTTCTCCGGTCCCCTCCTCATATCCCGCTTGGTGCCGAGCGCTTTTTGGCGGCCTTCGAGGGGTTTGAGGGCGGGTTCGCCATCGGTGCTGGTGTCATTGCTGGTATGAGCTTTACCGACGTCTCGCGCGAGATTCTCATCATGACCGCGATTATCAGTATCATTGTCAACGGTTTTAATTCCGCGGCTGTCAAATACTCCAGCGAGCATTATATGGATGAGCTCGACGGTGTCGAAAATCGCCAGCCATTTCATGACTACTTCTTGCCGGCGCTTGTCCAATTTATCTCGTATTTTGCGATTAGTTTTCTGTCGATCGTTCCGCTATTTCTGATGAGAAATATCCCACATGCCGTCGTATACAGCTGCTTACTAACCATCGGGATATTACTGATTGCCGGCTACTACCGCGCTGCCGTCCTAGGTATGCCCCGCTGGCGCGATGCGCTCGAAATTGCCCTTCTCGGCGCCGGAATAATCGTCGTTGGCCTCACTTCAGGCTGGATTATTCACCGGGTGATCGGCGCGTGAGCCAGCCGAATTCGTCTCTTGCAGCGGAAAGATATTGCGCCATAGCCCACCGTTTGTCAGGTAGCTATATGTCGCGAGATATTCCATAGTTTTATCAAGCACCAACACTCGTTTTGACACATTGCCCTCAGCAACCGAATCAGTAAATCCATACCCTGGCTGGCACATCTCGGGAAATTCCATTTGAAGTTGCGTCAGCTCTCGCTTGGCAGCCTCGGGCCGATACGCCAGCGACAAAAACAAGACGTGTGGTGTCACGATGCCGTCTGAATCATACCCTACGCCATCACGCATGCCGAGACCAGGAATACCCTGCTCTTGGTACTCACCATCAGGGGCTTCGCAGACCGACACTCCCCAATGTCCATGCAAGTGCGCTTGTCCGTAGGCGATCTGGGCGTCGACATGAGCTGTGTGTTGGTCGGCCAAATACGATTCGCCGTACGGTGCAAATAACGTCGGCAATAACTGCTCAAAGCCGCTGCCGCCCCAACTTTTCGCTGTCCCTTGCTGCATAGGATCATGCACTCCATCACTTGGCTCGGTCCAGCCGAGGCGCGATAAATGCTCGGCCGGCACACCATAATAACCTA
>JBDHUN010000022.1:0-12067 GCA_039809225.1 Saccharimonas sp. (SeqCode) | reverse complement strand
GCCAGCGTCTCGTCATCAGCCTCACCTGGCGCCTCAAAAAGCAGCAGTGGTTTTAACTTGACATTTGTTAAAACTTATGCTATCTTATACATAAAGATATATGAAACGACTCGACACATCTCCGTTCGCTTCTCTTGGACAGCCCAAAGTCGAAAGGATTATTTCACCAGAATTCATTGGTAATAAAAGCGTTCACGAGCTGGGCGGTGTGGTAATTGATCTTATTCCTGAGAACGAGCGAGGGAAATATCGATACTGGCGTGGTGCAAGTCTTGGTGCTGCTGCCTATAATTTAACAGAAAATGGTTTCCTTAATACTGCTTCTGATCCCACTAATGCAGCGATGCACTTTGCTACCGGACCGTTAGGGTATGCCTACGCAGATGGGATAGCACGTTCAATTGTACAACGTGAGGGGTATTACAACACTCAATACCCTCTTGATATGAGACGAGAAATAGCGCACCGGGACGGCTATTTGCCAACCGATCCTACTCCAGGTATCGTTTTTGCACTACATCCCGATTATAACGATATTTATTTGCGTCCTTCAGATAGGGGCGCTCGAGAAGGTGTTGTGTGGGACGGGGCGGTCACGCTCGACATGATTGACGAGCACACTCGCGACGCATTTCATTATCTATTCAATCTATAACACCTCACTATGTATAAATAACTCGTGTTTGGTTATTGACATTCTTTATAGATTATGCTAATATAAAATACCATGACAACAAAACACAAACAATTTGAAAATCCAACTCTTCCTCAGGTTCGAAAAATGCATACAATGGCCGAGGCTCAACCTATTTATAGTCATCTCTACACTGAAGCGGAGAAAAAACCTGATGTACTACCTAACCCTCGAGCAAAGGCACTCATCGGTGGATTACATGCGCTAGGTGAGACGCTTCAAGGGCCAGCAGCCGAGCTAGTCTTTCTTGCAGCCGGCGTCGATGCATATATACGGGCTCGAGATACCCTCAGGAGAGCTGAAGAAGGCGAACGTGTACAAAGAGGCGATTACACTTACAGTAAGACAATAGCGAGGAGGTTCAACGCCCAACTTCGTAATGTTATCGAGAAAACCTATGGATGTATGTCTCTCACTGATATTACGATGTTCGCAGTGAATGCTTACACCGAACAGCACCCTGAAGTGTTGGAGTATGATAAGGATGGTAGACCATCAGCTCCCATTTCTGTCTACACGTGTATACGTGAGGCGGCTAAAGGTGCACGCACAGAACTTGATACCATAAGACTTGCTGAGCATTTTGGATTTACTGTTCGAAAAGGCACAGATATGGATGACAAGAAAGGTGTTGATGTCTATATCAATGATGTTCCTTTTGACTTGAAGTCGAGCGAAACAGCTGCAGACCATGCGGCCGATCAGGCACGAAAACTCGGTTTTGAACCGCCAAATACGCTTGTCAGCCCGATAGATGACCGTGACTATGAGGCAAATGGTGATAGCAGTCGCATCGACTGCGACGATCCAAAGTATATACCGTTTAAAGCCTATCTAGCTAACCGCATTCGAGAATACCACTTGGGTATTTCACTATCTCAAGTACCTCAGTCAGCATAGTTTATTAACCTAATAAAAGTGAAGATAAAAATTAATAAACAGGTATCACAAATGAAACGTCCCGAAGACCAGTCGGCCAGTATTCAACCAAGCGAATAGGAGGAGGTTCGAGCAGCTCTTGGCAGTGCAGCAGGAATCTTTGACAAAGCTAACGCGGCAAACAATAGCGGCCAAGCCGACGTTGTCGATCGGACGGAGGCTACTAAGGATAATCGACTCGGTATTGCTCAACTAGTAGGAAGCCTAGATGGACAAGATGCCGCCAATATTCCAAAAATTACAGAGATGTCAGATGAGGCTATCTGGGCTGACTTGGAAGGGCGAAAAGATAGCAACTCATAAAGTTTATTTCCCTAAAATCTCACGCACAATATCAGCATCATTCCAAGGGATACGTTCGCCGTTGACGATGCGGTAGACCTCGTGCCCCATACCAGTGATGAGAACGATATCGCCCTTGGTGGCAACGCTGAGGGCTTTTTCGATCGCGTCGCGACGGTCAGGAATCTCGGTCGTCTTCATCGCGCCACTCTTGGTACGCTCGATGCCATCATAGATCATTTTTCTAATCGTATCAGGGTCTTCGTTGTAGCTCTCTTCGTCGGTCAAAAAGATTCGATCAGCCTGCATCGCAGCGATCTCACCCATGATCGGGCGCTTGCCCTTATCGCGGTCGCCACAGGCGCCAAACACCAGCAGAATGCGGTTTTTCGTAATTGCTCTCGAGGCGGTCAGTAATTTCTCGAGGCCATCAGGGGTATGGGCATAATCCACAATCACGTCGTACGGCAAGCCTTCGACAACGCGTTCAAACCGCCCGGGTATTTCCTCGAGGTTGGCGATGCCCTCGACAATAGCCTTGAGGTCAATTCCCAAGAGATAGGCTGCCGCGACCGCTGCCGTCATATTGTAAACATTAAACTCCCCCGGCAAATTCGTCGCCAGGTCGAGCTTGGTCTGGTGGTCGATCACTACCCGCGCTTCTGTCCCCTTGCGATAGAGCTTGATATGCTCGATCTTGGCCTCGGCTTCGTCATGCTTGCCGTAGGTGATTTTCTGCGCACCTGCCATAAATTTGTTGTAGTAGTCAAACCATTCGTCGTCGCGGTTCAGCACGATAAATTTCGGTTCGTCGGCAAAAATTCGGCTCTTTACCTCGGCATAGGCTTCCATGGTGCCATGATAGTCCAAATGATCTTGAGTGAGGTTGGTCATAATCGCCATCTCAATCGGTACGCCTGCTAGTTTTTGCTGATGAATGGCGTGACTGGGAAATTCTATGACTACGTAGTCGACATTAGCACGCTTGGCCTCGCAGAAGAATTGCTGCATCTGTGCGGTGCTGGCAACGGTAGCGTTGAGGTCGTTGCGACGAGCCTTACCTGCCACCTCTATCGTTGCGGTACTAAACATCGCCGTTGTCTTGCCGGCTTCTTTAAGGATTTCATTGAGGTAATTCACTGTCGTTGTCTTGCCATTCGTACCAGTGATGGCAATGACTCTCAGATGCTTCGCCGGGTGACCATAGCGAGCCGACAGTAGTTTTGCTCGCCCCAGCCGGTAACGATCCTCCACTCGTCGTACCGCCCCCTTTGGCAATACTTTGCGTACTCCTCTCGCCAATTGTTGCTTCATACCCTTATTTTATCACTGATCTTATGGCGTCAAAACTATACACAAATTGTCCCGATCGGGACAAAATATGTTTGATCTGACACTTCTTTGCTGCAAGGAAGACAACAGAGGAACTATGGTATAATTAACCCTAGTGAAAATCTTGGGAATCGAGAGTAGTTGCGACGAGACCGCTGCCGCTGTGGTAGAGGACGGGGTTCGGTTGCTGAGTAATGTCGTGGCGACGCAGATCGACATTCACGCCCATTACGGGGGTGTCGTACCCGAAATTGCGGCACGCAGCCATATCGAAGCGATTAACCCCGTCATCAACGAAGCGCTGACGCAGGCTGGCTGTACGTGGGATGATATTGATGCCATCGCCGTCACCTATGCGCCGGGGTTAATCGGTTCATTGCTTGTCGGTGTGTTGGCGGCTCGCACTCTGGCAATCGTCCACAGCAAGCCGTTATACCCTATCTACCACGTCGAAGGGCATGTCTATGCCAACTTCATCACCGAGCAATCACCTTCTTTGGTACCTCAGTTGGAGTTACCATCGAAACAGCCCACGTTTCCGATGCTCGCTCTGATCGTTAGCGGCCTGCACGCACAATTGGCGTTGTTTCAAGGTCATGGTGATTACACTCTGATCGGTCAGACTCAAGATGACGCCATCGGCGAAGCGTTTGATAAGGTAGCCAAGATGCTCGGACTTCCCTACCCTGGCGGCCCCTCAGTTTCAGCCGCTGCGCTAAAGGGCGACCCTGATAAGTACGTATTTCCCAAGGCAAAACTGGCGAATCTATACGATTTGTCGTTTTCTGGGCTCAAGACAGCCGTTCTGAGGGCCCTCCAGCGCGAAATAGGTGAAGATTACACCTTCCCGTCATTCAAGCTCTCAGAGCGGCTCTCAGAAGCTCAAATCAATGATGTTGCTGCCAGTTTTCAAAAAATTGCCGTCGAAACCGTGGTCGACAAGACCATCACGGCGTATCACGAATTCCAACCAGCGTCGGTGGTGATCGCCGGCGGTGTGGCTGCTAATCAGGAAATTCGTCATCAATTGCGCGAGCGGCTGCCGATTCCGATCGAGTATGCCCCGATGAAACTCTGTGGTGATAATGGGGCCATGATCGCCTCGCTTGGGTATTTCTACGCCCAAAAATGTCCACCAGTTGACCCCTATGATCTGGAGGCAAAGCCGACAATCTCGATGCGTGATACTGCGTGGAATAAATCATGACTCGTGTGTTTCGCTCCCCTAGCAGCCCAAAACTTATCAAGATGCTGAATGCTGGTGCGATTGGAGTGATCCCGACAGATACAGTGTACGGTTTGGTGGCAAAAGCCAGTAAACGGACTGCGATTGAAAGAATGTACAAAGTGAAAGAGCGACCGAGCCAACCCGGTACAACAATCGGAGCTAGTATTCATCAATTTAAAGCAATGGGCTTTCCCTATGCGTCGTTAGCAGCGGCCAATCACCACTGGCCAGCTAGCCTAAGTGTTGTGATTGATGCAACAGATGTTGCACAGTACCTCAAGGCTGATCGCCAGTCGTTGCCGGTTCGTATTCCCGATTCATTACCTCTGTTAAACATGCTCGAAAAAACTGGTCCACTGATGACCACGAGTGCCAACCACCCTGGAGAGCCAACCGCGACGACTATTCGAGCTGCTATGGCGTACTTTGGTGATCAGGTTGACTTCTATGTGGATGCTGGCGACCTCGGTGAGCGAACGCCCTCCACTATTATCGGCTTTGATGATAGTGGTGAGGTGGTTGTTTACCGAAAAGGGGCCGTTGAGATTTAGCGGCGTTTCAGCCTACGCACGACTTTTTTTGCAGCAGGGAGGCCTTTTGACCATACGGTGTACAGAGGTGAGAGTGCATAATCATAGGTGCCGGCGAGCATATCTTCGTGACTGGCAAAGCCCTGTTTGAAGGTGCTGATACCATCGTTTAACAGGCCATTCATGTCGTAGCGATCAATCCCCCACTCTTTGCATTTGGTAATTGCATGCCACTTGAGCGCGTAATTTGCTCGGAGCTCTTGGCCTTTTTCGGTGACACCGCCGTATAGTTCAAATGCTGTCTTTGAGCTGACCGCTAACCACACAAATGCGACAGGTTCTCCTTGGTGATAGGCAGCAAAAATCACAGACGACTCCCCTAGCTTGTCATGCACATCGTAGTAATAGTCGTCCTTATGAATCGCAAACCCGGCCCGCTTGGCGGTTTCATGGTAAATCTCGAGACACTTTGCCAAATCTTCATTGGTTTTCACTTGACGAAATGCAAGCTTTTCCCTACTCGATTTACGGATATATTGACGGGTTTTTTTACTCATGGCTGCCTGAAGCTCTGTCTCACCCTTGTTGAGATCGAGGATGAGTGTCCGTGGGATCAAAATCGTGTTCGTCGATGTGTGCCAATTCTCTTCGTCCGGAATTTGCTCATCATCTGGTTCAATCGTCAGTACTGTGCCCGGCAAATGCTGCTTTGTATAGGCTGCAAGCGCGGTTAGTACTTCTGACTCGCGGCCAACACACCAGACCGGTCCGCGCGGGATATAGTTGAGGCGCCGGAACGGCCCCGGAAGTGTGCGTGATAGTATCTGTGCTGCCCCTATGACCACATCTTCTTCATCAGTGAAAAGAACACGATGTGCAGACCAATGGTGAGCACTTTTTTGTGCGCCCCAGCCCCATAATTGCAAGGGGTGACCATCAAGATCATGAACTACTTCATCCCATAGCTCTGGCTCTTCACAATTCTTCCCAACTGCCATATATAGTCCAGTATAGCACTTCACACAACGTAAATTTAAAGAAAATGGGTCTCGTTTGTGCTTTTATAGGCGGTTTGTGGTATACTATAAGGGAACATAAACACGTGGGAAATAACAGAGGTAAAGCCTCGAAAATTGTGAAAATTTTCACGTGGACGCCCCTCCGCGAGAGGAATTTCCTGTTGTCATTTTTCACGTGAAAAGTCAAGTAAAACACGAGAGGTGTAATGAATCTAGCAAAAGCCTATACCCCGAATGACTACGAGCCGATTATTTATGCTATGTGGGAAAAGGCGAATGTCTTTGCGCCAAAGGGTGAGGGGACATCGTATAGCATCGTCATGCCACCGCCAAACGCTAACGGCAATCTCCATGTCGGTCACGCACTGGGGACGGCAATCCAAGATATACTAGTGCGGTACCACCGGATGAAAGGCTATGACGCCGTCTATATCCCTGGGGCTGATCATGCCGGCTTTGAAACCTGGGTGGTTTATGAAAAAGAACTCGAAAAGCAGAACAAAACTCGATTCGACTACAGCCGTGAGCAGCTTTACTCCCAAGTGTGGGATTTTGTTGACCAAGCGCGCGGTAATATGGAGCTACAACTGAGAGCGCTTGGCGCCGGAGCTAGCTGGAACGACTTGGTCTTCACACTTGATAAAAAAGTGATCGACACGGTATATCAGACCTTCAAAAAACTGTGGGATGACAAGCTGATCTACAGGGGTGAGCGCATGGTTAACTATTGCACTGTTCATCAGACGAGTTTTAGCGACATCGAAGTCATTCACAAAAACGAGAAGAGTAAGCTCTACAAGATCGCGTACCCAACACTCGATAAGGTGGGGGAGATCATCGTGGCGACGACGCGACCCGAAACGATGCTCGGTGACACTGCCGTAGCGGTCAATCCAAACGACGAACGCTATAAACACTTGATCGGTACAAAAGTGCAACTGCCGCTGACTGGGCGGGAGATACCAATTATCGCTGACGACTATGTTGATATGCAATACGGCACGGGAGCGGTGAAAATCACGCCGGCGCATGATCCGAACGATTTTGATATCGGCGAGCGGCACCAGTTACCGCGGATTCACGTGGTCGATTTTGATGGCAAGATGATCAATGTACCGGCCCAGTATCTAGGACTAACAACAGAGGCAGCACGCAAGAAATTGCTGGCAGCATTGGAACTAGAGGAGTTACGCCGTGGGGAGAGCGATATCGAGCACGCTGTCGGGCATTGCTACAAGTGTGGCAGCATTATCGAACCACTGGTCAAGGAGCAGTGGTTTGTCAGCATTAAGCCGCTTGCCGAGCGAGCCATCCAAGCAATCCGTAGTGGTGATGTAACCTTTAGTCCAGCGAACAAAGGGGAAGTGCTGGTACGGTATTTTGAATCAATCCGTGACTGGAACATCAGTCGTCAAATCCCCTGGGGAATTCCTATTCCAGCGTTTCAGAGCACTGCTAACCCCAAAGATTGGGTGTTTGATACACGTGTCGACGAAAATCAGATCGTTGTAAATGGCACAACATATACTCGAGAAGAAGATACGCTTGATACATGGTTTAGTAGCGGGCAGTGGCCATTTATCACCACGGATTACCAAACGAATGGCGAGTTAGCGCGCTTTTACCCGAACTCAGTCATGGAAACGGCTGGCGATATCCTCTTTTCGTGGGTGGCGCGAATGATTATGCTAGGCCTCTATACAACAGGGGAAGTCCCGTTTAGTCATGTTTATCTCCATGGGCTGGTTCTTGACGAACATGGGCAAAAAATGAGCAAGAGCAAGGGGAACGTCATCAATCCAATGGAGATTGTCTCTGAGTATGGCTCAGACGCGCTACGGATGGGCATTGTCTCGAGCCGTAGTGCCGCACAAAGTCAGGCATTTAGCACCGGTAAAGTGGTAGCTGGGCGCAATTTTTGCAATAAACTCTGGAATGTTGCCAGGTTTATCGAGGCGGCTGTTGGTGATACGGCACCCTCATCAGCGCCTGAACCACAGTCGATGGCCGACCACTGGATCATTCGGCGACTCAATCAAGCGACCGAGAAGCTCGAGAAGCAGCTTGATGCGTATAACTTTGCCGAAGCCGCCGAAACGGTGTACCACTTGCTGTGGGATGACGTGGCGGACTGGTATGTCGAGGTGACGAAAGTCGAGCATCATGCGGCAATGAGTGCTTATGTGCTCGATACGGTGCTTCGCCTCACTCATCCCTTTGCACCGTTTGTAACAGAGACGATTTGGCAGTCGCTAAGTTGGCATAATAACATCCTGGCGGCCGACACGTGGCCCGAGCAAAAGCCGGTGAATGAATTGGCGGCAGCTGAATTTGGACGTCTCAAGCGGCTGGTGACAGAAGCGCGCTACGTCATGAGCGAATTACCCGGTAATGATACCTACACGATGCTCTACATGGACGATGCTTTGGTGGCAGACAATGCTGATTTGATCAAAAAACTGGCGAAGATAAAAGGTGTCGAGCATGTCGACCAAGCCCGCGGGTTGCGGCTAGCCGCTAGTGGGCGCGACGCGTGGTTGGATATTAGCGCTGAAATGATGTACGAACACCAATCAAACCTGGAGCGACGTCTCGCCGAGACTCGTAAAGAGGTAGCGGTGCTAGAATCTCGCCTAGCAAATGAAGGCTATACGGCTAAAGCGCCGGCCGAATTAGTCGAAGAATCACGCCAACAGCTAACAAGTCGACAAGCATTAGTCGATCGGCTTGAGGCCGAGCTACAGGTGGTTGGTAGCGAGCCGAGCCTTTAATCAAGAAGTGGCAGATTGGCATTATCAAAGGCATGCCGGCCACCCATCTCAAGCGTGCGAACCAATTGTTTGATATGCGAGTCACGACGCGGCGCAATTGTTGGATTTGGATAGGCAAATGTTTTATTTAATGCCTGGCTAAGGGGATTGTAGTCAATATGAGCGTGACCGCCGCCGCCAAGCGGTTTCGGACTTTGTTGTTCCGGCTCCTCATAGCTGACGATAGCTGGTCGGACGGTTGTTGTAGCCAGTGCCTGATCGACGTGAGTATCATGAATTGCTAACCCAACAGATGTCAGAACGCTGAGAAGGGCCATGCCGAGAGTGGTAAATGTGGTGGGTTGAATCATATTTGTTTTTCGTTTTTACTACTCTCAACTTAGCATAAACGTGATGAAATGTCAATAGTGTGGCGCGAGAACTACAATTTTATGCTCGTCATTAGTGCCAAATTAATCTAATTCAAAGTAATATCTAACATATTTTGTCCCGATCGGGACAAAATATGTTCATTTTATGGGTGGTGATAGGGGTGACCGGCACTAATTTCTTTGGCACGATAGAGCTGTTCGGCGAGTATAAGTCGCACCAGCTGATGGGGAAATACGAGGGGAGAGAGCGACCATACCGTATTTGCCCGCGCTGTGAGCGGTTCGGAGACTCCGTAGGCGCCCCCGATGATAATAACGATTGATGCTGAACTGTTGATATGTGTTTCTAAGAGGTGAGACAGGTGAGGCGAATCAAATGACACACCGCGCTCATCGAGAAGAATGACGTAATTATTAGGACTCAGCCGTGCAAGTATGCGCTCAGACTCGTCCTGACGGGCTTGTAGGCCCTCGCGCGATGAATGCGGCAAAACTACCCACTGTAAATTCCACGGCGCTCTCAGACGCTCTGAATAGCGTTTGATGCCCTCGGCCACCCACGACTCATGCTTTTTACCTACGGCGATAACACTAATCATCAAGCTGCAGTTTCTGTGCCAAGGCAGCGAACTCTTCTGGTGTTGGCTTGGGGCCGTCGTGCGGTCCCATGTGCTCACCGACATTAAACGGTAGCACGTGTACGTGCACATGGGGTACATCGACACCCTTGATGGATATCCCGATACGGTCGGTGCCGAGTTTTTGCTGGTGATTATTCGCTACTTTTTTGACGGTGCGCCAGACAGCGAAATAGTCACCATCTTCGAGGTTATTGAACTGATCGATTTGAACCTTTGGAACGACCAACGTATGCCCGATCACATTTGGAGTGATATCCAGAAACGCAATCGTCTTGTCATCTTCGTAAATCTTGTAACAGGGAATCTCCCCCTTGATAATCTTGGTAAAAATCGAGTCTTCCATACCTCTAGTATACGCCTTTACTTGAATCAGAAAATATCCTATGGTATAGTATGGGCAATCTGTAGCCATGATTCAACCTAGGAGGCGGATGTGATACCTGCAGATGCTCTTTCTGTTATTCAGTCCGCACCCGTCCGGGGCGTGGGTACAATGCTGACGATCTTGATTGCTTTAGGTGCGGTTTACAAATTCTTCATTGAGTTTGTTGAGCCAAACGAGGAAGCAATTCGCACGCGCAACAACAAGCCCGACTATCGCCGCATGCCGATAAGGCCGGCGCGTCGTATCGCGTACATCCTTGAGGCTATGATGCTTATCTTGGTATTTATAGTGACAAGGACAATAGACGTTAACGGTTTTGCGATGCTTGGCGTCGTAGCGGTTGTCTTGGTGGGGGTTGTGATAACCACTGCTACATGGCCAAAATCGGACGAGTACGCCTTGGTAGGGCCGGGGATTAAGATAAAGGTTCCTGGTTGGTACAACTACAAGCGAGGAGTCGTAGCGCTCGATAAGCGGACGACTACGCAGACTGGTCTCACTGACCAGACGAATCAGCTTATCGACGTTGAGGCAGCCTATACTTGGCATCGTGCTCGCAAGGACGGACCCGGACTATGGCGTTCGTTGGTGGGTGTTGACGATTTATTGCTCGCAATAGATACGGTCATATCGGTATCGGTGCAACTTCAAGTTGCCACTATCGATCACGCAGACCGATTGTCGCGGGCATCTATGGAAGAGTTGGGCGAACAGATCCTCGCTGACTGCAAGGCGACATGCTACGCCGAGCTGGGCGTAGCATTGGTATCTGTAAAAATCGCAAAAGTGGGCGCGACGCCCCAAGGCGCGATTGCAGAAGCCATCAAAACGCACGGAAACGTGATTCCTGCAGTGGGTGCACTCTTCGCTGCAGAAAAGTAAGGCTCCTGTGCCTGAGATAATCTCTTGGGCACAGGAGCTGTTATAATTTCTAATGATGCCACCTTGGAGAGATGCAGGAGTGGTTGAACTGGCCGCTCTCGAAAAGCGGTGTGCGGTAACGTACCGAGGGTTCGAATCCCTCTCTCTCCGCCAAATAAAGACCCTTGCCATCGAGGTAAGGTTTTTTATTACCTCACAACTTACAGGGTTAAACCCTTAACAGATGAGATAACTTACAGTAAAGTAAAATTATGCCAACAAAACACATTGTGAAACAGTATACCGCGCCAGCGTATTATCATGTCTATAATCGTGCGTCCGGGGAGCGGGCCTTATTTCGCGACGATGAAGATAGGCAAATATTTTTGATGTTCCTCTCGCGGCAGCTCGCTGAGAATTATGATGAAAACACTAGATACCCAACATATGGGGTGGAAATTGTGGCTTATTGTCTGATGGGCACGCATTTTCACTTGCTGCTGTACCAGGAGAGTGAACCGAGTGCGATAGCGGAATATATGCATTCTGTTTCGACTGCGTACTCGATGTATTACAACCGAAAATACAAATCCAAGGGCCATGTATTTCAGAGCAGCTACAGGGCATCCCATATTGATCGTGAGGCGTACCTTGCGCATATTACTCGCTATATTCACCTCAATCCACGTAGTTATCGTCGCTACCGGTGGTCAAGCTACGGGCAATATATCGGAGAAAAAGAGGGGATGGCGCATCCCGAACGGGTGATAGATGACAAAGAGTCGTATGCATTGTTCGTGCAGGACTACGCAGATGTCGATCACCGCAAGCAATATACAGATATTAAAGATTTACTTGCATTTTAATTCATCTGTTATGGGTTTATCCCTGCAGTGATTGTGAGAATTATTTTCACAAAATATCTATAAAATCATATTGTCAGGCTCCCCATATAATCAACACTCAGTCTAAACCGGTTAGATCGTAATCTGTTACCATACTAAGCACAGGGCG
>JBDHUN010000021.1:0-18008 GCA_039809225.1 Saccharimonas sp. (SeqCode) | reverse complement strand
ACATTTGCTCCCGTTCGATCCCCACTCACCACAAGAAATGAAAAATATCTCAGATCCGAAGACCTAAGATATTTTTCTTGGCTCATTTCTACAACGAAGCTCGAACCTATTTTCAAGAAAATATCTAAAGTTCAGCCCCGCCGCCTAGCGGGCAAGTCTGCCCGCTGCGCCCCGCCAGAAAAACCCTTTGCGTATTTTTGAGATTCCCCCGCCGAGATTTTTTGGAAAAGGAAAAAGGTGTTTTCTGTCGAGTCGCGTCTGCTTTTGGCAGACAGACGGCGTGGCTCGGGGCGGCACAGTCGCCCGCGCTTTGCGCAAGAACAAAAAAAACAGGGGCAAACCTGTTATAATTACAACTATGAAAACTATACTTGTTACTGGCGGAACTCGTGGCATTGGTCGAGCAATTACCGAAAAATTACTATCAGAGGGGCATAGGATTTTTGTGGTTTACAAAGAAAGCACCGAACAAGCCAATGAACTTACTGAAAAATACGGCGACAAAGTCGCCGTGCTGCAAGCAAACTTGGCTAATAATGAGCAAGTAAAGCGGCTAATCGAGCAACTAAAAGACGTTCCATTAGACGGTATCGTCAACAATGCAGGCATTGTATATCTGACAAAATGGGACGAGCTTAATTTTGACGAGTGGGACGAAACACTAGCCGTTAATGTGACTGCGCCTGTAAAACTTGTTCACGGCTTGCATAATAATCTTAAAGACGGCGCAGCAGTCGTGAATATCGCAAGCGTAGACGGTTTTTGTGCTGCTTTTGATACAGTCGCTTATGCTGCTAGTAAAGCCGCTTTGATTAGTGTTACAAAATCGCTTGCTGCGATACTCGGCTCACGCAATATTCGTGTCAATGCGATTGCTCCTGGCTGGGTAGAAACAGAAATGACTGCTGACACTATGCCAGACGAGAGCAAAGAACTGACACCACTAAAACGCAATGCCAAGCCAGAGGAAATCGCCAATGTTGCGAGTTTCTTGCTGTCTGACCAATCTAGTTTTGTAAGCGGTACGACAGTTACGGTGGACGGTGGTTTGACGGTTGTTGATTATACGCTTTATAAGGAAAGTGAACGATAAATGAAAATCGTTATAACTAACCCGTCAGGACTTACCGAAAACCAGATTCAAGAGCTAAAACAACTTGGCGAGGTTGTAGCTTATAACGATACCAATAACGACAATTACGCAGAACGTGTAAATGATGCAGAAATTGCCGTTATTGATTGCTTTTTAACACCAGTTACAGGCGAACTTTTAGCAAAAACGCCCGACTTAAAGTTCTTCTCTATAAACTCTACTGGCTTTGATAAGGTTGATGTTGCAGCAACTAAAAACGCTGGCGTAATTGCGTCAAATGTTCCGCATTTTTCCACTAACTCTGTTGCGGAAATGGCTATTGGTTTAATGTTTGCCGCTAACCGCAAAATCACTCTTGGCGATAAAGAGTTTAGAAACGGGCTAATTGCAGTCGATCCTGGCACGCCAGAACAAGCCCGCTTTTCTGGTTTTGACCTGATAGGTAAAACCATTGGCGTTATTGGTCTTGGCGACATTGGCAGTCGCATTGCCGAAATCTGCAACGGAATTGGCATGTCTGTAATTGCCTATAACAGAACAGAAAAGAACCTGCCAAATGTTAAACAAGTATCTTTGACTGAACTTTTTGAGCAAGCAGATGTAGTTGTTTTGGCTCTTGCCTTAAATGACCAAACTACAGGCATAATTACAAAAGAACTAATAGAAAATATGAAAAAATCTGCTATTTTTGTGAGTATTGCTGGTCTTGGCCTAATTGACCAAGACGCACTCAAAAACTCGCTAAACAATGATTTAATTGCTGGTGCTGGCATTGATACGGCGAGCCAAGACTGGACAGAAGTCAAAAACACCGTTTTAACTCCGCATAATGGCTACAATACTCGTGAGTCAGATGAAAATATGGGTCGTATAATTACCGAGAATATAAAAGCCTACATTGATGGCAAACCGATAAATCAAATCGCTTAATTGTCGCGAAGCGACAGCGCACCCGACCAGAAAACACCTTTTTCCTTTTCCAAAAAATCTCGGCGGGGGAATCTCAAAAATACGCAAAGGGTTTTTCTGGCGGGGCGCAGCGGGCAGACTTGCCCGCTAGGCGGCGGGGCTGAACTTTAGATATTTTCTTGAAAATAGGTTCGAGCTTCGTTGTAGAAATGAGCCAAAATTGTACTAAATTGGAAATTGTCGCCCGCATGGGCGGCTTTTTCTTTGGTTTTGCGGAGCAAAAGCCAGATGTTTTCAGGGGGAGAAAAAGAGTATGAGGCAGCCGTAGGCTGCGCCTTTTGCCGCCATTGGCGGTTTTTGGTAAAATACAGATGCACACAAATCAAATCGGCAGGCTTTTTGCTTGGCTTTAATAGCCGTCCTGTACAACTTAGGCTTGCCTGATTTGTGTGCAACAGGGCGGCTATTTAAGTTGAGGGGGTGTCATGAGCGAAGAATACATTTTATACGCCAGAAAATCTACTGACGTAGAGGACAAACAAGTGTTGTCCATTGAGGCGCAGCTCGTTGAGCTGCGAGCATACGCCAAACAAGAGGGCTTGCAGATAGTAGATGAGCTTATCGAGAAACAATCTGCCAAAGTGCCAAGCAGACCGGTCTTTGGCGGTATGCTCAAACGTATTGAAGCTGGCGAAGCCAATGGTATTTTGGCGTGGCACCCAGATAGACTTGCTCGCAATAGTATAGACGGCGGACAGATTGTCTACCTGCTCGACCAAACGCACCTCACCTCACTCAAGTTCCCGACTTTTTGGTTCGACAATACTAGCCAAGGCAAGTTCATGCTGTCCATAGCGTTTGGTCAGAGCAAGTACTATGTGGACAATCTGGCAGAAAACACCAAGCGAGGCTTGCGCCAAAAAGTCCGTAGGGGCGAATATCCCAGCCATGCCCCGCTCGGCTATATAAACGACCTACGCACCAAAAGCATTGTCGTAGACAAGCGGCGTTCGCCGCTTGTGGTGCAAGCCTTTGAGTTATACGCCAAAGGCGATCAACGACTAGAAGATATCGCCAATTTCTTTGCTACTAACGGCATAAAAACCAGTGGCGACAAACCACTCAAAAAAGACCAAATCAAACATATTCTGGCAAATCCGTTCTATTACGGACATTTCCGCTACGTGGGCGAACTGTACGAGGGCGTACATACGCCCATTATGAGCAAAAAACTCTTTGATAAAGCCCAAGCGGTGTTAGCGGTGCGTGGTCGCCCACGCAAAACCAAACACAACAACCCCAAAGTATTTTGTGGTTTACTGCGCTGCGGTTCGTGCGGGCTGATGATTACGGGCGAAACACGCACTAAACACCAGAAAAACGGCAATATCCACTACTACACCTACTACCACTGCACGAAAAAGCGCAAAGACATGAAATGCCTTGAACCGCATATCCGCCAAGAGGAACTAGACAACCAGTTGTCTGCTCTGCTCAATGAATACACCGTGCCCGATAGCTGGACGGACACGCTTAACAAAATGCTCAATTCTGACGAACAGCAAACCGAACAATCCTCTGGCGTATTCATGGCAGACACCACAAGCAAGATTGCCAACTTGCAGGGCAAGTTGCAGCGACTGCTAGATTGCTACCTTGACCAAGACATAGACCGAGAAACCTATGTCGCCAAGAAAGCCGACCTGATGAGCCAAAAGAAGTCGTTGGAGGAACAAAACAGCAAAATTGCCCTGACCTCAAACGCATGGGTCGAACCTATGCGCCACTGGCTCAAGCGAGCCAACTCAATCTGTGAAATTACCAACAGTCCTGACTTAACAGCAAAAAAGGCTCTCGCCAAAGAAATCTTTGGCTCGAACCTCATTTTAAAATCCCAAAAGGCGCAGCCTACGGCTGCCTCATACTCTTTTTCTCCCCCTGAAAACATCTGGCTTTTGCTCCGCAAAACCAAAGAAAAAGCCGCCCATGCGGGCGACAATTTCCAATTTAGTACAATTTTGGCTGGGGTGGAGGGATTCGAACCCCCGAATGCATGGACCAAAACCATGTGCCTTACCACTTGGCGACACCCCAACGGGACTATGTAACGGTACGTGTTGCGATACCGCCAGCTAGCAAGGTTTTGGTCATGGACGATTGTTTGACTTACTCGCGCTGTGAGCGCTCAAACATCCATGTGCCTTACTACTGTGCCTTGCCACTCGTCACCCGCCCTCGGCGGCTGCTCGTAGCCTCGCCTCAACTTGACATTCGTCATCCGGGTTTCCGGCTTTGCGAAGCGCCGTCTTGGCGCTTCTCACACTTGGCGACACCCCAATAACGGCCTCACCAGTATACCACTGCACCATTTCTTTCTCAAGGATGACGAGCGGGCAGTTCTCGTACCACAACGATCGCCGAGATAAGAAGCATAGCGAAAAATAATACCACCCAAACCCCTGAATAAGTCGTGATTGTGGCCCCAAATACCCCAGCCTCGGTGCTCGCACTTGCCCTTGTCACCAACCAAAGCGCGACAACCAGCCATACGACCGGAACCAGCACGACAAACACACGCGAGAAACTGCGTAACGTGTGGCTTATTTTCATCGACAATAGGTACGGCAACGCCCCTGCCTCAAGAATCGGCACAAGACCAGCAAGGATAACTGCCGTTGTCGACCCACCCGGCAGACCGTAGGCAGCAACAATCGGATAAAACTTTTCATACGTAAAAAGTTGCAAAATAAATAGAATGACATACACCACTGCCAGCGTGAGTGCCCGAAAATATTCCGGCTGCTCATGAAACTCTGCTGGAAATATATTATGGAGATACTGCTTCATGAACATAGTATAACCGGTTTTGCATAAGTTTTTGCAACTATTATTACAAAAAGTGCTTGCGCTTTGGAAAAATAGGGTGTATTGTACATACAGCGAAGCAACAAAAACAAACACCACAAAACATCTTGTTTCCTCGCTCTACGATATTTCCACCACAACTTTAGAAGAGGGGCGCTGCCCCTCTTTCTAATTCTAAAGTAAATTTTATTTTTCAGCTTTTTTGCTATTTTCAAACCGCCATTTGGCGATCTCGCCATGATGCCCACTGAGCAATACCTGTGGCACTTTCATACCCTGCCATTCCTCCGGCCGCGTATACTGGGGAAATTCAAGCGTCTCACCATCAGCAAAACTTTCGATTGCTGCACTCTCAGCTCCTCCTAGCACACCGGGAATGAGCCGAACGACCGAGTCAATGATCGTCATTGCTGGCAGCTCGCCCCCCGTCAGCACATAATCACCGACGCTGATCTCTTCATCGACAAGGGCCATTATACGGTCATCATACCCCTCGTAGCGGCCACATATAATAATATAGCCATGTTTCGCCTCGCTATACTCCTGTGCCAACGACTGCCGCCACCGCTTGCCACGAGGTGTCATGATGATGACCTTGGCAGTCGCGTCCTGCGACTTTGCATACTCGACGGCCTTCCATAACGGCTCAATCATCAGCAACATGCCATCACCTCCGCCATATGGTGTGTCATCAACTGTTTTGCGTGACCCAAGACCAAAATCACGCAGGTAAATACAACGTAGCTCGACGATGCCATCTTTTTGCGCTTTCCACATCATAGAGTTTTCAAATACACCAGTAAACATCTCTGGAAAAAGCGTAATGACTTGGAATTTTCTCATGATTTATAGTATACCATTCATTGCCAATGTTACAGATTATTGTATAAAATCATTTGTTTTCATGGAATAATCATGTTATTGATAGATTTACTCTGCTGTTGTCTCTATGTTATACTATAAGCAGTATGGAGTTTGAAACATCCGCCGACGAGCAAGTTAATCGTCCTGACGAAATACGCCTTGAAGCATCAGCACGCAAGCTGACGCTCATGCCAGTTCATGATAATGTGGCACCTGAGGAGCTTCCGGATGAACAAATTGCAATGCACCACTCCTTCGAACCGGTATTAGCAAACACATCGACCGATACTGAGCAAACGGTATCGACGCAAGCCGACACCACAACAATCGCCACACCGCTTTCCAAACATCCAGCGCATCGCACGGCTATTTATACGAGTGCCTCAGTGGTCACCATTTTAGGAATTCTCGTTAGCTTTGTGGCATTAACCCGTCGATAGTACTACTTAGACTCTACCTCCTAAAAAACCAAACACCCGCCGAAATGGCGGGTAATTAGTACAAATAAGTCTCTCAAACCTTTTTGTGGTTTGCTCGCATAGAGCCTTTTCGTTCAGTGTTCTCGCATTGAACTCGTTCTATTATATATCGAGATCGTCGAGTTCGGCAAGCTCTGCACGTGATTTTTTAGCAAAATCACTTTCCTTATCCTCGTCGTTTTCCACAACATCTTCGGTGAAGTTTTCCACAGACGACTCACCGTCCTCATGCTCGTCGTCCTCAGAAGAAATGATAGTGGACTCATCCGGATTGTCGTTGTTGACAATCTTGAGGTTATAGCGTGCCGAGTTTTTTGTACCGAGTGCTCGCAGCAGAGTCCTAAGGCTTTGAGCCGTCACTCCACGCCGACCGATCACTCGCCCGAGATCTTCAGGGTTCACTGTCAGAGTAAGTAACACGCCTTTTTCGTCGACAATTCGCTCGACGACGACGTCATCCGGATGCTCGACAAGTGATTTTACGATATATTCTACAAATTGCTGGTCAATAGTTGACATGCCCACTAGGTCTCCTGTTCTGTCTTACTGTTAAAATATCGTACTTTTATTGTACCACCACAAGAGTAAATACAAAAAATGACTCTCACCGGGAGAGTCATTTTTATGTCTTATTCTTCTACGGGCTTTTCTTCGGCATCCGCTTCTGCCGGCTTAGCCGGAGATTCTTCGGCAGCTACTGCTTCGTCAGCTTGCGGTTCATCAGCAGGTGCTTCCTCGACTACCGGCTCTTCCTTTGGCTGGTTTTTACGAAGTTTCTCAGCATTTTTCACACTCTTGGTTTGCTTGTTGTCATGCTCTTTAACCCACTTTGGCAATTTTACACCTGCTTCTTTAAGAAGTTTTACCACACGCGGGGTCGGCTGCGCACCGTTATCGAGGTATTTCTGGGCTGCATCTTTTTGGATATTCACTTGTTTGGTGTGCGGGTTATACGTACCGACATAGGCAACCACCCGACCGCTAGATGGGTGGCGCTGAGCTTCTTGAACAGCCAGACGGTAGACTGGATAGGCTTTGCGGCCCAAGCGTTGCAAACGAATTGCGAGCATAAAATCAAAACTTCCTTTTACTTCACGTTATAAGTTATTAGTACTTCTTGATCATTTTACAAATTTTTGCAAGATAAGTCAATCTGTTATCTTTTTTCCAGCTTTTCATACGCCTTTAGCGCGGCGCGGGCGGCTTCCTGCTGGGCCGATTGTTTGCTAGGACCGATACCTTTGCCCATTAGCTTGCCATTGACATACGCACCAAGTGTGAAAACTTTGTCGTGGTCGGGACCCTCTTCGCTCATGACCTTATATACCGGTGTGGCGCCCTCAATTCGCTGACTCACTTCTTGCAAGTGCGATTTTGGATCGCGCCACGACCCTTCACTTAAAATAGCTTCAAGCTTGCTGATAATGTGCTGGTGGATGAATGCGCTTGCCGCCTCATATCCCTGATCGAGATAAATTGAGCCGATTGTGGCTTCAAACGCATTAGCAAGTATCTGCAACCTAGCGCGTTCGCTGCCGCTTTTTTCACCGCGGCTCATACGAACAAGGGGCTCGTAGCCGAGACGCTGCCCTGCTGCGCCGATACTTTCCGTCCGCACTAACGCAGCTCGCCAACTCGTCAAGATCCCTTCGGGTTCGGTAAATGTCTTATAGAGATAATCTGTTACGACCAACTCGAGCACCGCATCACCCAGAAACTCCAAACGCTCGTTGTGCTCTGATACTGATTTTTTGTGCTCGTTGACGTAGCTTCGGTGGGTCAAAGCCGTAATTAGGAGCTGAATATCGTTATATTCAAAGCCTAATTTCTGCTTTGCGAAGTCGACATACGGGCCGACTGGCATTCCTGTCATAAACTGCGCCTCCGGCTTATGAGACAAACTACGTTTTTCTCATCGCGCAGTGCGAGCGAGTAAATCGCTTGGGGCTGGCTGCTCTTTTCCTTAATCACACGCATCCTTTCTTCTTATAGTTATAGTGTAACTCATAGACCGTCGTATCGCGAGTGGAGTGCAAGGCGCTCGTGAAGCGCGGAACGAGCTGTGCATACTGGCACTGCTCGTGAGCACTGGTGCTAGCAACGCCGCAATATGCCGCGAGACGTGCGGTCAGAGTTTTTCCTCGCGAATCCGGGTTTTAGCTTTTAGCATCAGTTTTGCAATGTCCTCATATTCGATCAGATCAAGTGCTTCGCTAAACGGAAACCACTTGATACCGTTCATCCACTCTTCTTTTTGGATTTCATCGCCACTGGTACGCACACGCACCAGGTAAATTTGTGTTGTCATGAGTACCAACCGATCAATCCGGCGATAACGAAAATGGATTTTGCCCAGCCAACCAAGCATATCGACATCGGTAAGCCCAGCTTCTTCGCCAATTTCCCGACGCGCTGTCTGTACGGCCGTCTCTCCTTCTTCGATATGGCCTTTTGGAATTGTCCAGCGATCTTTGGCATCTTGGATCAATAAAATCTCGAGATCGCCATTTTTGGCATGACGAAAAACAATCCCTCCACTGGTTGGCTCGCGCACAATCTCTTGTATAGACGCTTTGGGCTTGAAGTACTTCTTAAATGTTTCCAGTCTAGGCTTTTGCGGCTTCGGCATGATCTGAATCTCCTAGCAAGGTGCGAAACGCGGTACCCAGTACCCCGTTGATAAACTTGCTCGAGTTATCAGAACCAAATGCTTTGGCGAGTTCGACTGCTTCGTTGATCGCTACCTTTGGCGGCACTTTGTCACCGCGAAAGAGGAGCTCATATAGTCCGAGACGGAGCACCGCGCGATCGACGCGAGCGATTTGCTCGATCGGCCATTCCGGGGCAATCGGCTGGATCTTGCCGTCTAGTTCATCTTGCTTATCAAGGACACCGGTCACGAGATCTTTCACAAACGCTGTATCATCGATCGCCGACTCATAGCGCGCCAGATTTCGATTCAAAATTTCATCGACATCGACAGACGCATCTTCAGACTGACGGCGAAATTCGTACTCATACAGCGTTTGAAGCGCGACGATGCGACCCAGGTGACGATTTGAAGCCATTGCAGTTGGTTCTTTCTTTGTTAATTATCCACCCTAAAAAAGCAGGGTTTACTTCTTTTTACCCGTTTCGTTCTTGGTTGTCTTCACCTTTACCGGTGATTTAGCATTGACACGGCGAGCAAGCTCGAGACGCAAGTGACTGCGGCGAAGGCCGGTTTTGCGTGGGCTGCTCTGTTTCTTTGGCTGCGCCATGAAATGTTCTCCTTTTCTAGGTTGTCTAAAACTTGAGGTTTATTATACCTCATGTTAGCAATTGCCTCAAGAGTTTGACGGAAATATGTTAATATTTTCCAATTATTGACTTTTTACGATGTATATGCTATAATGAAATTGTGAGTATCCGCTCATCATCGCTCTTTTGATGAAAGGACCGCTTTATGCTGTTCATCGATGTGTTCGCTCTGGCAATGGCGCTTTCGGCAACCTTCGTGTTGCCCGGGCCGCACAAGTGGACCGAACGAGGTGCACTGATCAATCAGTGGCGCGTCCTTGTCGGGTTCTGCGGAGTAAACACCATCTGGTGGCTGGCGCTCCGCAGCACTAACCACGCCGACCTCCTGCCGCCACTACAGAGTCTGCAACCGGAACAGTTCTTGGTCGTCGGCCTGCTGTGCGGCTACTTGGCATACCAGGTAGGCCACAATCTGCGTCGGTACCAGCTGGCGCCTACCACCCCCCGTCGCTGACGGGGGGCTTCACCTTTATAATACGACACTGATCAACTTACCCTTGATATAAATCACTTTTTTCGGCTCGGTTGTCACATATTTCTTTACATTTTCGTCCGTCAGGGCGAGCTTTTTGATTGCCTCTTCACTCGCGTCGGCATCAACCTCTAGCTTGGCTCGGACTTTACCATTGACTTGTACAATGATCGTCATCGTATCTGACACGATACGACTCTCATCCCATGTCGGCCATGGCTCAAAATCAAGTTGTGTCTCGTGGCCAAGCTGTTGCCACAACTCTGCCGTCATGTGCGGCGCAAACGGCTGCAACAATTTCACCAGCGATTCGATCGTCTCTTGCCATTCGTTAGAAAAACCATCCAACTTTAGCTTGTACAACTCATTCACTAGCTCCATCATAACGGCAATCGCCGTATTGAAACTGAGTCGATGTAGGTCGTCTGTCACTTTCTTGATCGTTGCATGCGTAATACTTGCGAGCTGCTTACCGCTCCCGTCGTTGCCTGCGCCGCCTGCGGTGTGCTCGGCACGTAGGTCGCTAGGCGCTGGTCCTGCCAGCGAGTCCGCCCCTATATTTTTCGCATCATGCGAAGAAATATGGGCGCTGCCCCGCTCGCTGTCACCCGCTTGAGCTTGCATCCAACTAGCGTATTCCTGTGTCAACGTCCAGGCGCGATTGAGGAACCGATAGACACCAGCGATGCCCTTGCTGCTCCAGTTGCTGTCTTCGTTGATCGGCCCGAGAAACAGCTCAAACGTACGCAAGGCATCCGCACCGTAGCCGGCATCAATGACTTCGAGCGGATCGATCGTATTGCCAAGACTTTTGCTCATCTTGCGGCCATCTTCGGCCTGAATGAGTCCATGGTAGACCAATTTTTTAACTGGTTCTTTGCTCGGCACGAGTTTCATGTCGTAAAAAACATGGTTCCAGAAGCGAACGTACAACAGGTGCGCCACCGCATGATCGCCACCCACATACATATCAAGTGGTGTCCAGTAGCTTGCTAATTCCGGCTTCCAGGCCTGTTTGTCATCGTTTGGGTCAGCGTAGCGTAGCAAATACCACGAGCTACAAGCGTAACCGTCCATTACGTCGGTCTCGCGCTTAGCTGGTTTGCCACAGGTCGGACACGTCGTATTCACCCAGTCATCCTGACGCGCTAACGGCGATTTGCCGTCGCCTTTTGGCTCAAAATCATCAACATCCGGCAGCAGCACTGGCAAGTCTTTCTCTGGAACCGCCACTGCGCCGTGCTTATCACAATGAATAATCGGAATCGGCGCGCCCCAATAGCGCTGGCGACTAATCAGCCAATCGCGCATTTTGTAGGTAGTCTTACTATGCCCTAGCCCTTGCTGTTCCAGCCAGGCCACAACCTCCTCGCGCGCTTCGCTCGACTGCATGCCGTCAAATGCACCGGAATTTATGAGCACACCCTCTCCGGAATGCATTAGTTTTTCACCATGTAACCACTTGAGTATATGACCCAGTTCGGAAACAGGCTCAAGCTTTGCGAGGTCCGCTTGTTCAGTCCATACTACGTCAAAATCTTCATGCTCTTCGCGTGCAGTCTCGATCGCCGTGAGACTATTTAGCTTAAATCGTACAATATGTGTAATAATACTTCGATTGACGTCTTTGTGAGCAGCATAAAACACACTGTTTAACCGTATTGGGAGCATTTCGATGAGCGTTAGATCAGTATAGCCAGTCTCTTCTTTAATCTCGCGCCGTGCCGCTTCCTCGAGCGTTTCACCATCCTCAATCCCCCCCATCACAAACCCATGCCACGGTAATTTACGCCATTTGAGCGTGAGATACGTTCCATCTGTGGGGTGCTCGATCACACACATCGCAACATTTCGCTTCGTGTTCTCTTTGCCTTCGCGCGGAGGATTTTTTCGGTCAAGGAGCGACTCAACCACTACTTCGACAACAGGAATACTATACTTCTCAGCAAACGCCAAATCACGCTCATCATGCGCCGGAACTCCCATAACAGCACCTGTGCCATACCCCCATAGCACGTAATCGGCAATCCAAATCGGGATTTTTTCACCATTTACTGGATTGATAGCGTAGCTGCCCGTAAAGACACCAGTTTTTTCTTTGCCCTCAGCGCCGCGCTCAATCTCGCTTTTTTTGATCGCTTCGGCGACATAGCTTTCGACCATCTCGCGAGTGTCATCAGTCACCAGACTTCCAATACGTGGGTGCTCGGGCGCCAGTACCATGAAGGTTGCTCCAAAAATAGTATCTGGGCGAGTCGTAAAGACGGTTATCGGAGATAGTTCTTGGTTCTTAGTTCTTGATTCTTGAATGAAATCGAAGTCATAGATAGTGAAATTGGTATCGAGAGTTACACTGTCCCCGTAGTAATTTCGGTAATCGACAAGTTTATGCGCATCATCACGGAGCAACTCGCGACCCTCAAGATCGTTTGGAATCTCACGTAATTTCATTGAGCGAACTTCGGTAATTGTTGCGTAGCCAAATGGCGTAACCTCGTCACCATCACGGGTTAAGAATTCAGCGGTATCACCCACCGCAAGATTCTTTGCATCGAGGCGGATCGTCGAGGTCTTCTTGCCGTCGAGAATCATTCTCGTTAGCTCTGGCGTAAATTTTAGTGAATCACTCGCATCTTTTTTCTCTGAGAACTGAGAACTGAGAACTGAGAACTGAATTTCTGCGCCTTCACTCCGTCCGATCCAATTGGTCTGAGCAGTCTTAATCTTTTCCGGCCAATCAAGAGCCGGAATTTCTTCGAGCAGCGCATCGGCATAGTCAGTGATCTTGAAGAACCACTGTTTCATCGGTTTTTTGACGACAACCGATTCACAGCGCCAACACTTGCCGCCTTCGACCTGCTCATTCGCTAAAACAGTTTTGTCCTTGGGGCACCACCACTGATTAGCTTCTTTTTGATACGCGAGACCACGCTCAAATAGCTGCGTAAATACCCACTGCGTCCACTTGTAATACGCCGGATCGGCCGTATTGACCTCGCGCGACCAATCAATACTGGCACCAACCCGGCGCAGTTGATTTTTGAAATTCGCGATATTGGTCGCCGTTGTTTCTTGAGGCTTCTTGCCAGTTTTAATGGCATAGTTCTCGGCCGGCAGCCCAAACGAATCAAAACCCATCGGATACATAACGTTATGGCCAAGTGCCCGACGAAAACGAGCTAAACCGTCGACAATCGAATGCTCCATAAAGTGCCCGGTGTGCATGCCAGCGCCGCTGGGGTATGGGAACATGCCCGTCACGTAATATTTTGGTTTGTCGCTGGCGTCCGGAGCCTTATATCGCTGGTCATCGGTCCAGATTTGCTGCCATTTCGGCTCGATTTCAGATGGATTGTAGCGTTTCATCACTGCTTAGTATAACAAACCACCCCTGATAGCGCCAGAGGTGGATGAACTGGTCTCGTTGATTTAACAAAACTTAGTGACAACGCTGCTTTCGCCCGTCTCTACCCTAATCGCCACATACGTATTATTGGTTGGGTCGCGGTAAATAACTTCAGCCGAGCGCTTGCTGCACCGTTTATAGCCAACACTATTCTCGGCCTCGGGTAGTTTACCATCAAGTACCAGTATCGAACCATCAAGCTTTGATTCTGGATACTTGGCAAAGTCAGCTACCGTTGCGGGATACTCGATTTTATTGCCACTGTACTGCTCCGCCTTCGACTGGATTATCATTGCATTGGTCTCATTGCGAGTCTTTATGGCACGAGCTGTCGTAGAGCTGCCTAGCGTTGACTTCTGGTCCGTACTAAGCTGGTCAAAGAAATCGCTCACTTTTTGGGAGAATTCTTTGATTGTCATCTCAGAAGTAGGCATGGCAGGTTTATTTTTTGCATCGTATGACAGGTTCGTGACAGCGGTAATTGTCGTGTCCTTATCTCCATTTTTTACTTTTGTCGTCACATCTACTTTCTGGAGTGTATGGGTGAACTGGTGCACCCATAGGGTGTAGGTAGTAGCGTTATTGTCGGTAATGTTAGTTATTGACTGCGAAACTGGCGTGTCTACCGTGCCAAGCGACGAATCTTCGGTATTGGTCTGGCCGCTACAATTTTGAATCTCTTTAGCGGCGGTAGTGTTCTTGAGCGCATCGCCAAACGCCTTGGCTTTCGTCTGGTCGGCTGTGACATTGTAGCCGTTGAGCATGCCCTCAGTTTTAACGGCACCGTTCACAACCAAGAAGGGGTGTTGCTTGTAGAGATCAGTGACCTCTTGGCGCACTTTCGTGTCATTGGCATATTTTTTGTACGTTGTGATGGCGCACGTATACGCTTTTTCGGCTTCTGGCGAGTACGATTTGAGGTCATCGGCTGTCACTTTTATCCATTTATTCTCGATAGTTTGCAATTTTTGCTTTGCCTTGTCACTCAACTCATTTCCATACACCTGTTTGACAATCAAACGAACCGAGTCATCGAGATTCGCAACACGAAAGAATATATCACCACTGTCCGCGAGAAAGGCAGCGGCAGTTACCGTGTAATCTTTGCCGCCATAACTATAAATCAGTTCGGCATTTTCATCGATCGTTGGACTATGATTAACGTTTTGTTTGACCGTCACTTTTTTGAATATGATACTATCACTACCACTTCCCAGTGAATAATCCATCGTCACGACCGTTGATGCCTGGACTGCTTCGGCACTTATGGCTTTCGAAATACCATCGAGTACAGCATTTTCGGGTTTGCTGTACACAAGTGCGTAAGTCGCTCCTACTCCAGCGAGACCTAATACTACAATCGCAGCAATGATACTGCCAGCGACAAGCTTCTTACGCGACTTCTTTGGCGGTACTGTAACTGGTGGCACCGTTGACATCGACGCCGTTGAAACGGTAGTGCTGGCAGGCTCGGTATCGCTCGGAGACCACGGCACCTGAGTGGCTGGGGTCGGCGCGGCGACAGGAGCAGACGCCTGCGGTACCGGCTCGGCGACAGGAGCTGGATTCGGGAGAGGGTTAGAGTCGGGGTTGAGATTGGAACTAAGATTACTTTGTGACATAGATGGAGCCGGCTCAGGGGGCCGGGGTGGTGATAATGGTGATTCTTCAGGCATGATGTTCTCTTTTTATATTTTTTGAAATAGACTGATTCCAGCGTAGCATAAACGCTATCCATAGTACACGAGAGCTACGAAAGAGACTGAAAATACTTGTCTTTTATCGCCAGCCACTCAGATGATTGTCGCACCAGCTCATCATCTTGATCGATATCAACGAGCAACTTGACGCACTCTTCTAGATAAATCGTATTTTGCGAGCCTTTGACGAGAATTACTGCACCGCGCTCACTGACTGAACGGACAAATTCCGCCGCTTGAATCGCATCACGCGCCACATGCACCTGACAACCACGCTGCTTGGCTATCGGCACCATATACTTTTCCATTTCTGGACCCACTGTGACGACCCACGCCAGCATGCTGGGATCGCATAAATTACCAACCTTTTCGTGCTCCGCCTGACTGGTGGCACCCAACTCACGCATGTCTCCCAGCACAGCAATCCGCTGCGGGACATCTTGGCTGTCAAATGAATACAACGTCTGCAGAGCCGCCGCGACAGCTGCGGGACTGGAATTATAACTGTCATCGATCACTGTTGTGCCGCCGATTCCCGTGAGCACGTTCATACGCCCGGCAACCGGTCGAATCATCGCCAGCCCCGCAACAATTTCTTGCGGCGTAAGACCCATGTGGAGCGCAGCCGCTACCGCACCCATAATTGATCTGAGACTATGCTCACCAATGACATGTATTGTTGCACCAAAACCTTCGGCCGCTTCTGGCGCGACAATATTACCGCTAAAGCCGTGGTCGAAACTAAAATCTTGCTGCTCAAAACGATACTCAGCTGCGCCGGTCGTACCATAGGTGCTAAAGTTTGGGTTAGTTTCAAAGTCTGCGAACCGCGCATTAACGTCGTCACGATTAATCAGCACAAATTTGCTATACTGCGACACCGACAGCTCTTCTTGTGCCACCGCTTCGATCGTACCAAAGAATTCCATGTGCTCTGGCGTCACTGCGGTCACCAGCGCAATATCTGGCGCCAAATAACGCCCAAACGCCGCCACATCGCCCGGGTGATCAGTGCCGAGCTCAACAATCACGACATCGCAATCGGTTGGTTGAGTAACGCGTTTTTTGGCGGCACGAAAGACCGTCCACCAGCGAATTGGGTTGCGTAAATTCGATGGCAAGTCAATGCCGAGTACCGCGAGGGGTACTGAGAGTTCTGAATTATAATTACCCTCGTGCATCCGGACACGAAATTTTTGCACGAGAAGGTCACCTAGCGCGCGCTTAGTGCTGGTCTTGCCAACACTGCCGACGACTGCAATTAGCTTTACTTCACTATGTTTTGCAAAATACTGTTTGACATATTGTTCGAGCCGGTGCTGGATGAACTGTTTAACCATTACTTATATCATAGCGCATGTTCATATTCCGGCAAAGAAATATCGCCAAAGCACGTCTCGTCATACATCGCTACCATCTCACCCAGCACATGCGTCAACGGATGGTATGGCATTCTGAGCAACATGATATGGTAGACACCGTTAAACCATGTGAATTTTCGTACCTTCGTTTCTTCTACCGATTCACCGTTTTTGTTGAATTTCTCCCACAGCTCTTCGCCAATCAGTTGATAATCATCAAGGTCGCACATAATGTTATGGATTTTATCTGCCATACAAACGATGCGCGCTTCTTCGCAAGCATCAGTATTGATGTGCTCGAGATAATTCGCATTCCGCGAGCCCTTGTTTATGATGGTCTTGTCTTTTGTGACATCGCGCACGATTCGTTTCACGCGCGGGCCAAATTCTCGTTCGATCATATCGAGACTCATACGATCCGGTTGATCTTCGATGACATCATGCAGCAGACAGGCAATGAGAATGTCCTCGTCATCAGTCACTTGCGCTGCGATTGCCATGACTATATAGGGGTGCTCTAGGTACAGAGGAAATTCATACTCACCGCTTTCGGTCAGCCGCTCGACATACCGTCGCTGCGGTTGGTGCGCATAGGCCGACCATTCTAGCGCGCGTTTAAGTCGTGGAGATAGCTCGTGCACGATATCAGGAAGTGCCGTGATGTGGTCGCTATAATTGCGATCCGCTCCCATGCGCCGACGAGACAGAAGATCTTTCACTTGCTCCGGGACAAAAGAAGACCGCTCAAACTCGAGCGGCTGGTCCGGAAATAGTTGTGTTTTTTGAGTATTACCGAATAGTAACGGCATTTCCATTCTTAGATTATACGCCTATGTTGCCTTTTTTGCAAGCATTTTGGCCGCCGTTACCCATGTATTTATGAATTAGTTCACAGCCTACAGGTGAGCTCGTCAATTAGGATAATTGTGAAAGGATGATCAAAAATGGCAAGTATATTGTATTTTATTGGTGGGTGTATCGAGTTATTAGTTGGCTTACGTTTTGTGTTTCGACTGATCGGCTCCAATGCGGGCAATGCAATCGTGAGCTGGGTATACACCTGGAGTACGCCGTTCGTTGCGCCATTTTCAGGTATCTTCGGTCAAGATGCGACGGTTGTAAATGGAGTTGGCAGTGCGACTACAAGCGTATTTGACTGGGCCGCCCTCGTAGCGCTTATCGTGATCGGGCTTATCGTCGGACTACTCGGGGCAATACTTAGCCGCACCACTGTAGAGCGTGATTAACTGCCTCTTGAAAAAAGCTCCTGCCTCACGTATACTTTCTGAGTATGCAGGTATAGTTCAGTTGGGAGCCTTCAGCGAGAAAGTAGTGCTGCGCTCTAATAACCGAATCATAGTTGCCGCAAATGTACTTTCCAATATTATGCGGGTATAGCTCAGTTGGGAGCCCTCAGCGAAAATAATAGCGCATCGCTCTAACAACTGTACCCACGTTCTCCACAAACGCATATATTACCACATATGCGGGTATAGCTCAGTTGTTAGAGCGCGTCCTTGCCAAGGACGAGGCCACGAGTTAGAGTCTCGTTACCCGCA
>JBDHUN010000020.1:0-18430 GCA_039809225.1 Saccharimonas sp. (SeqCode) | reverse complement strand
CACTACTTCCTGTTGACATTATATCACCAATGCTAAAAATAGTCAATTTTTACTAGAGGGGAGACAGTGATATGCAAAACACCTCTGATATATATCGCAGAGGTGTTTTTGCCCTATTTGTAGCTAGCAGACACTGAGTAGTGTCCACCTACCGCCACTTTCGCGTAGGCAGAAGCTCTGCTGGCCGTCGCTCATGGTGACGGTGCTCCAGATCGCTTCGCCGCGGCGTGAGATGACGCGGATGCCCCGATCGATAAACTGATAGGTACGTCCGCCCCACTCCATGCGCTTCGGGATCGGTTGCATATTGCGACCAAAGCCAATGGCGGTGATAGAAACGGGACTGTTAATTAAATTGTTGTGTGATTCCATAGCATACTCTCCTATGATTAAAAGTGTTGAAAAGTGGTGGAGTATGAACGACAAGGCCCTTCGCAATGCCCCACTTTGTAGCGCGCTAGGTCTGCCTGAAGTCGTGATATGGTAGGTTCACCCCTAAGTAGAGCGAGCCTAAAGTGAATGGTACAGTTTGGCTGTGGAAATCAGGGTAGCTGAAGTACAACCATAACCTGTACCCAGTATAGCGCGGTGACTGGTTGGGGCGTCAAGACTAGTAATTTGCGGAAAAACAACGTGAAAAGTTGGTCGAAAATAAGAATTATGATACAACTAGGCTATGAAGGTTTGGGATAAAACAACCGTAGGGCCAAAGCACGAAGGCTGCCCTGCGATCACCTTATTGCGTCGGCGCTACGATCAAGTGCAATCGGATAGTACTGAGTTTGGCGAAGCCATGATAAGCGGTGAGATAGAGGAGAAACTACGAGAGCTTCTGCAGCAAATGGATGGCTTATCAGGCGAGGAGGCCCAACAAGCAATAAGTGCGCACTTCAGTGATTTAACACAACAAGGTGTTCTCGTTCTGGACCATCTCAGTGATATACAGGAAAGCATCGTTAATAGAGCGGAAGAGCTCCAACACGACTGCTCAGGCAGGTTGCGCATGCGAGCTGTCAAGGATGGTCGCCAAGTGCTGGTCACGGTATGTATGTCGGCGTTACTCGAAGGGACCACTGATCCTCGAGATAATATTGAACTTGTGCGAGTTGAGCGTAAGCCATTGGGCGAGACTAACTAGCGTAATCGCCGCCGCTGACACCGAGATACTCTTCCAAGGTTTGAATGCCCTTTGCTTTCATGTCTTTTGCCGTCGCGGCCCCCACATAGCGCCAGTGCCAGGCTTCGGGACTATAGCCGGTGATGCTGGTGAGGCCGGGAGGATAGCGCTCGATAAAGCCATATTCGGTTGCATGCGCCTTGAGCCAGGTATAGGCGGCCGATCCACCAAAGCACTCCAGGACGCACCCTGGGGTTGCCAAGTCGGCTGCAAGCCCAGTTTGGTGTTCGCTGTATCCGGGACGTGCGCTGACGGTGTCGGCAGCGGCTTGACTGCCATTGACAGCCACCCAATTATTGTACGTAACTTGCTGATTAGCATAGGAACGGTAGCTGCTTGATAACTCAAAGGCGGCTCCATCTCCCCCCGCTGCATTCATCATGGCGGCCATCTGGCTGGCGGCTTCGGCGCGCAGCAAATAGCCACCGACCGAACTCAAGTCATTTGGTGCCCAATCTATGGGGCTAAAGCAATGCTTTTTGTTGATAACCGCAGTGATAGAACCAGGGTCACCCGTGGCGCATTTCGCCGCTATTCCAGCATCGGTGACGCTAGGATGTGCGGTGGCCTGGGCTTTGCGCTCAGCAGCTGCACGCTCGGCATTTGCCTTAGCTTCGGCCTCAGCTCGTCTGGCGTCGTCAATTTTTTTCTGGACGGCCGCTTTGACGCGTTTATCAAGTTCGGCATTCGCCTCGGCAGTTCGTGCGGCAAGGGCTTTTGCGTCGGTGATTTGCTTCCAGTTGCTATAAGACAAAAAAAGTCCCGCGCATGAGATGGCGAGTAGCAGTACAAGGATCATGAATCGGTGACGTCGCCAAAACGATGTGGTTTTTCCATCTTGCGTAGACATTTCTGACCGTCGTCGCTCAACCGATTTGCGCATAGGTTTATTGTAAACTAAATAACTCGGCGAGACGAGTCATTATGTTGGTCGGGGTGACTGGATTCGAACCAGCGACCTCACCGTCCCGAACGGTGCGCGCTTGCCTGACTGCGCCACACCCCGACGCCAATGTTAGATTATACTCTTACTGTAATAAAAATGCCCCACTTGCGTGGGGCGAAGAGAAAGGCAGTGGTCTACTCGCCTGGCGAGGAGCTCTCCGGCGAAGCCGACTCTGCTTTCCGATAGATCATGTTGAGCTTGCCATTCAAGGCGAGCTGAGCCGCTTCCTCGATCGATAGTGACTTCATCAGCATCCGCTCGCTATCATCGATGCACACGTACAGCTCCGAACTATCGGCGATAAGCTGCAGTAGCTCGTCTTGGCTTTTGACCTGGACAACTCGTAGTCGGGTACGCTTGCCGCCCTGCGGAGCGGGGGTGACAGTGGTTGTCGCTTGCTGCCAAATCATGCGGGTGTCGCGGTCTGTCTCGCCGAATATTTCTTTCAGCGCAGCGTCAGGACCATTGAGAAACTGCTTGAGTCTCTCTTGTGCGCCGATACCGAAAATGTCGAATAGTGAGTTGGGTTTCACTGCATTTCCTCTCAAGAACATCGCAGGAATCTCCTGTGAACAAAGATTACTTTAGCATATACGTTGCAAAATATAAAGCCGTCACGGAGACGGCTTTACGATGGAGGTATGGGGGTATTTAGTCGGTGACTTCGACGCCCATACTGCGAGCAGTACCGGCGATGACTTTGACGGCGGCGTCAAGATGATTGGCGTTGAGCTGGTCCATTTTGCTCTTGGCGATTTCTTCAAGCTGCGCGCGAGTGATCTTGCCAACTTTGTCAGTATGGGGGCGTCCACTGCCTTTTTGGATACCGATGGCGGCACGAATCGCATCGTCGACCGGTTGGCCGAGACTCTTCCAATCAAATGTACGATCTTCGTAGACTTTGATATGCACGATGACGTCTTTACCCATGTCGCCTTTGGTGGCTTCGTTAAACGGGTTAATGAAGTCCATCATATTAAGGCCCCACTGACCGAGAGTTGAACCGACGGGAGGACCAGCTGTCGCGCGACCGGCTGGGATACGTAGTTTCAGGTTTCCGATGACTTGTTTTGCCATAATAAAAATAATCCTTTTAATTTAGATTTACTGCGTGAGTTGAAGCTGAAGCAGTGCGTAACAGGGATGATTATAGCGCAAAACGGTTGTCATGGCAAGTATTGACAAATAATAAATCGTGTATTATAATATAAATAATATGAATATTATCACAACCGAGACAACTAGAAGCGCAGCCGCATATATGTCGTCGCACGGCGAGCGTCTTTATGGTGACCCTCAAGTTGATGAAGGCACACTAGAGGAGCTGGTCGACTGGCTAGCAAAACAGTTAGAGGTAACGGCAGCCATCAAAAGACAGGGTGTGATCGAGCTTAGCTTTACTAATGAGGCTGGTATCGTTACAAGAATAACAGAGGTAGAGTGTAATCCTGACGAATTCGACGAGCTAATACAAGCGCTAAGTTATTTGTCCACCACGAATGGCTCAGAAGATTAGTATTGACAAAATCAAAAAAGTGTGCTAGCATGAAACTAGCGTTACATCTTGCAAACCAACACGTGTAGAAGTAATTGGGAAAATTAATAGATAGGCGAACCACCACCGCCTTTTTCGGGCCATATCGGCTCTACAAGAAACGTTCGTGGGCGTATGTCGCACACAAAGTTATAGGCACGCACGAATCGTATACGGGGCTACCGTGGTTCTCCCTTCTCAACATATCTCTACAGGAGTAACGTCATCGAAAAAGTCGTCTCATATCGCAAGACGACTCGCACCAAGTAAGCAAGGTGTGGCGATTAATATCAGCCATAACGGAAAGGACAACACGAGAATTATGTCGATCATGACATTTACCGTAGTGGGCGCTGAGTAATCATTGTTTGTAAGGTACATTCTATCTTGCAAACGTCTCCGCCTACTATCACCTCACTTTATAGGCGAATCATCTACGTTTTCGAGATTGATAGTAGCTTTCATATAACCTAACTGATCTATTGCGGCGGTGTCCGGAATCATTTTTACCTGTGCCCCTTCGCAGTTGATCATCCCAACAATGCAACCAAAGGAGTTTTGTCATGATGTTTGCTGACCTGCGCATTATATTGCGCCAGATGCAGTCTGACCCAACGATCGCTCCGGAATTGCCCGTGGTCAAGCGTGCCATTTGGCGTGCTTTTCTATGGGAAGTGCTGAGCGAGATCCTGCAAGTTCTCCAAGCGGTGCCGGTGATGTTCTTTATGAACGAGTTGGCGCACCCTGGACCTCATACGCCGCGAACTATTGGGCTGATTGCCCTGTCGATCGCCGTTCTTTTCAAACTGTCACAAGTGGTGGCTAACCGCATGGGGCTACACCGCAACGATGTGTTTTGGGGCGCCTGGCGTGTTTGGTGGGGCTACGGCAATCGCCTGTTGCTCCGGCAAAGTAGCGACTGGCACACCGCGCACAGTACCGGCGAAAAAGATTCGCTGGTTGGCAAGAACATCTCGCGGTTTCAAGAGCTATTCGACGAGGCGCTGTTTAATACCATTCCGGTGTTGCTGCGTGTCTTTTTCACAACCATCTTTATGTTTTTCATCGGATGGCAGGTGGGGGTTGTCGCAGTAGTCACGATGATGGTCTACGCTTGGGCGCTTCGGCGTACCGAGCGGATCATGCGACCGCACCGAGAAGAGTTTCAAGCGCGCATGAAAGCCGTCGAAGACAACGGTAGCGAGCTGACGAAAAACTGGCGAACGATTCGGACGCTTGGGCTCGAAGAGCGATTTAGCGACCATAACGAAACGATGCTGCGTGATTTTTGGCACGACGAATACCCGCGCCACCAAGCGTGGACGCGTGGTGTCTCGCGCCAGGATGACGTTTTGCTACTCAGCCGTGCTGCGCTCTACCTCGTGCTTGGTCTGACTGCCTATTACTCTGGTGGTGTCGTGACACTCGGCGGTGTGGCGTTGGCGACTAACTGGATGGAGCGAGCGTATAGCCATTACTGGCGGCTTAGTGATTTCCAGCGATTGCTTGGGCGAGGTCAAGAAGCCTTGCGCGAGCTGGTGGCATTTATGGCTACCAAGCCGACGGTCGTGAGTACCGATGTACCGCAGTGGCCCAAACGGGTGACAGGTACGGTAGAGTTTCGTGACGTATCATTCGGTTATACCGATGACCACTCGCAGCACGCCATTGCATCGTTCAACTTGACTGTACCCGCCTATAG
Organism: Saccharimonas sp. (SeqCode); assembly: GCA_039809225.1. Lineage (GTDB taxonomy): Bacteria > Patescibacteriota > Saccharimonadia > Saccharimonadales > Saccharimonadaceae > Saccharimonas. The sequence goes on along the minus strand of JBDHUN010000020.1, from coordinate 13,071 downwards.
CTCACTGGCATTTGTCGGTGAAAGCGGAAGCGGCAAGTCAACGTTGATGCGACTGCTGGCACGAGAATATGATCCCTGCCAAGGCCAGATCACCGTCGATAATATCGACCTGCGTGATGTGGATCACCTCAGGTATCGTCACGAGCTCATCGCGGTGGTAAGTCAAACGATTGAGTTGTTTAACCGCTCGATTGCCGACAACATTCGCATCGCTCGTCCAACGGCAAGCCAAGTCGATGTCGAAGAGGCCGCCAAGGCTGCCGGTGCCCATGAGTTTATCATGGCGATGCCGCGCGGTTATGACAGTTCTATCGGCGAAGACGGTATCCAGCTGTCGGGTGGTCAGCGTCAACGACTGGCAATTGCCCGGGCGCTGATCATGAAACCGGCGATCCTCATCTTAGATGAGGCCACCTCGGCACTTGATGCCATGAGTCAGGCCGAAGTCCAGGTGACGATTGACGATCTGATGAAACGGCGTGTCTGCACGGTGTTTATCATCGCACACCGCCTTAGTACGGTGCGCGACGCCGATCGGATTGTCGTCATGGAGAACGGGCGTATTGCTGCTATGGGTAGCCACGCCGAACTCCTTGAGGCCAGTCCTCAATACCAGCGTATGAATCGACTCGAACACGGTCGACGCTTGCAGCTTGTTGGATAAGTGTAAGACTGCTATCCCCCGCACTCTTTGTCTATGGGCAAAAGGTGCGGGGATGTTCATTTCAAGCTGGGTCAGTAGATGTATTGATTGCCGGTTGGACTTAAGAATTTTGCTTCTGTAGGCTGAGCTACCATGTACGGAATCGGAGTGGCGGAGGCATCTGATTGTGTGCCGTCACCAATCTGGCCGACGATATTGTTTCCCCAGCAGTAACTCTTGCCGTTAGCAAGTGCGCAAAAACGTTGACCGCCACCGATGAGGTTGTGGACTTTATTTGATCCAAAAATACTCGGAGTGTATTGGTCGACGACCAATACAGGCGACACTGCTCGCGTCGTATTGCCATCACCCCTGGCACCGGCTAGCCCCCAGCAATACGCTTGGCTTGTATTGGCGTTACCACCTACGGGGTAGGCAATGACACATGATCCCATGTCGCTCGTCGCAATCTCGGTGACAGTCTTGTTATTAAGTAGGCCGGTAGCATCAACATTTTGCGGCGTACTGTAAATCCAGGCTGGGAAGTAATTTGAGCCCAACCCCATGACACCGCTAGCACCCAGCCCTAGATAGCCATTGAGATTACTTCCCCAGCACACTGCTTTGCTATTGAGGGAGCTTGAAACGTAGCCAATCGCACAGCTATGTGCGGTAGCTTTGGAGTCAATGCCATTTTTAGGGCCGACACGATCTTGGTTATTTGACCGTCCTTCGACTGATATTGCTGAAATAATAAGACCTGCCATGGCGCCTTTATTAACAAGAGTGGGGGTTGTTAAGTAGTATGGATCGGAGCTACCAATGGCCGTATTGTTACCTTGTCCTAATTCGCCTTGCCGCTGGCTTCCCCAACAGTATGCTTTACCATTAGTAGGTGCTGTACCGGCTACCACACAAAAATGATCATTGAAACTTCCTGAGGTTGAGAGGTTCATAACCGGAATACCTGCAAGCCCGCCTGTCGTCGCGTTTGGGCCGGCAACCAATACAGGCGTAGCTTGAGTGGCGGTTGATCCGTTTCCGACTTGTCCCACAGCATTCGCACCCCAGCAATATAAATCGCCGTTGGCAGACAATGCACATGCCGAAGCTCGACCCGCCATCACGGAAGTAAAATTTTTACCGGCTGGCAAGCTAACTTTTTGAGGTACGTTATAGTAGTCGGCAGTCAGAGCCGGATTACCCATCTCGCTATCAGTGTTTTGACCCCAACAGTATACCTCACCCATAGGACTGGCGGGGTTGTTATTTTTGTCAATGATAGTGCAGTTAAAAAACGTACCAGCATCGATATCGGTTGCTCGGTATCCACCCATTCCCGCCGGATATGGCTGACGGATGACTTTAACGGGTACCAGACTGGAGTTTGTCATATTGTAATCAGGAGGTGTCGGGACTGTGCCGCCTCCGTCGGTACCATTACCAAGCTGGCCATATTCATTTCGCCCCCAGCACCATACATTGCCTGAGAGAATGCCACAGGTACGACCGTTACCGCTGGCGGTTGCTTGTGCGTTGAGGTCGAGTGCCCAGGCAATGGTTTTTTTGATGATACTGGTGTATGTCTTTTGGACGGTGCCACCGGCGAGCAACTCAGTTTTGCCAGTTGCTGAGATCTGGACGCTGTCAGGACCGGTAGCATCGAGATTACCCACTGTGTAGTAGGTGCGTAACTTTGTGTCGCTATAGACATACGCCGGATAACTCGATTGGACGGCGCCAAAGCAATCTGATGATTCGGTAAGATAGGTGGCGGCTGTGTTGCCCCACGTCTGCGTATGTTGGTTTGCTGCTAGGCAGTCGGTGGCGCGCTCAACACCCGCTTCGGCTGCAAGCTCGGTCATGCGTTGGTAGTAGCGACTCTGCCCGACCGTCAACATACTACTGGCGCTTTGCAACATAACAAGCGCAAACGCCAGGACCACTAATGACAGTACCACCATTGCCGGGAGCGAGAAGCCTTGTTCGTTTGCGCGTTTATCCATCAACATAATTCACCTTTGCCACTCTTATTGTATTTGTACTGGTAATTGTCGTGCCATTTGACAGTGTCAGGGTTACTTCAACCGAGTCGGCGGCATTGAGGGCTTCGGTGGGGTCTGGGGCATTATATACATCGATCGGCGTCCCGGGCGAGCTATTGTCATAGTATGTTAATGTAAACGCTGTAACGTTGTTTGCGATCACTTCGTCGTTGGCTTTGCAACGGGCGTTCCATGCTCCGGGTGCGTCTGGTGGACATGATTGTTTTTGCTGCGGAGCGCCATTGCACGTAGCGCTTGTCGTGTCGGGATTAATGCGTCGATAGAGCTTGCCGTTCCTCGCAAAGTAGGCTGTATAATATGGCAACTGAGCATTGTCATACATGGCTGTCGCACAGCTAAATGGTGTCGTGAGGTAAATAGTCTGACGTGTCTTGCTGCTGGGGTTAGTGGTAGTCGCATATCCGGCGAGAATGAGTGCTCGCAACGTAGAAGATGTGCCGCTATATGTAATACTGCTCAAGCTACCAGCTATTGTGTCGTAGCCAAAATCATCGCGCACATTGGTATTTGAGTTAATGTCTTTCTCAAAAGCAAAACTGTAGCGGATGTCGCGCTCGATAATTGACATCGCTTGTTGATTGTCCATGTCGAGCGCAAGGTCTTTGCTGCTGCGTGCCGACGATGAATAGAGGGTTATAAAAGCTACGAAAAATGAAGTTGCTAGAATTGCTAACACCGCAATGACAGTGGCGAGCTCCACAACGCTAAATCCAGTCTGGTACCGACGACTAGAACTCGGCATAGGTTGCGTATACCACTTTCTGGGCGTTTGGCCCATATGTCACACTAGATGTAAACAAAATCGTACCGGGGCAACCATATGGTGCGTCGGCCTTCACTTCCTGTGTGACACTGCCTGGTAAATTGGGCGCACTACCCGTCGAAGAAGTTAGCGTCACTGTCGGCTGTGGATTTGTAGTACTACATGGATAAATACTTCGTGCCGGACTACTGTTTGCGTACTGACGGAGATTATTGTAGGCAAGATTTTCGGCCGCAATGCGCTGGGCTGCGCGAATTGACAGATTTGTGGCGCCCCCGGCGAGGCGTATAAATGCAATCAGGAAGATAGCGCCGGCAATGACCGTAACTAAGACCTCGATAATGGTGTACCCTTGGTACTTTTTCATTGCTGGTGAATACTTTCTATCACTTGAACACCTTTGCTCTCAGACAAATAATACAACTTAAAACGTACGCACGGAGAGGCAGAGCAGATTGTAGTACCTGTTGGTTGGCTAAATGCTTGATAAATATACTGCGTCTTTGTCGGTGTGGGAGGAAATGCAGCTGTATTGACAGTCAAACTGAGAGTCGTGGCATCTGGTGCTGTCATAATGTCAATCGTGTCGCCCGACATCGATTTGATTGCCGTCTGCACGGCTGCTGCAGTTGTGATAGGGTAAGACGGGGCGCTGACAGATGCGTTAACACGATAGTAATCTTCGAGGTAGCGCGCAATAGCGGTGGCGTCGGACTGACGTTCTGCATCTCTGCCCTGCCGTAACAAAATAAGGTCGGCACCAATGGAAAGGCTCGCTAAAAACGCCATGATGACGATCACAACCATCAATTCGATTAAAGTAAACCCACGCCGCTGCATCGTAGTTCTTATTGTACCGGGGCAATAGAGTAAACGCAAGCAGTTCAAAAGAAATATAAATGCACCGTATGTGGTGCATTTATATATTATCAAGGATACGTGGTTGTTTAGTAGTTCAGCACCTTGCTATTACCAAGAGCGACGTCAACGCCACTATCGATCACGATTGGCTTGACAGACTTACCTTGGTACTGACCAAGGTCGTATGGGATATGTCCTGCTACAACGCCGCTAATCGCGGTGCCACGAGTAACCCCATAGTTAAAGGTCGGTTGTGGGGCGCTGGCGTCAAACCAGATGTCGGTCTTGGCGTTGTTTTCGGCTAGCCAACTGCTGCCGACTGAATAAACCATACCCTGAACATGGATACCATAGCGGCCATTAGCCGTGGCGCGCACATCAGAAACGTTAACTCCGAAGACGTTTCGGATCCAGAAGCCATCATTCTTGTTATTAGCAACCTGAAGGCCGTTCATTTGGGCCTCTGAGTGGTCCATCGCCATACCGTTGTTGCAGTTGGTAACTTTTAGGTTAACGTAAGAAACTTTGCGGGTACGAGTCGCGTTGAAGATACCCCAGCCACCACAGTCATGCGCGGTCACATTGCTCCATGTCTGACGCTCCGTGTAGTACGTTTTAAGGGTACCGCGATGCTCGATGGCATTGTAGACGGTGTTTTTTGCCTCTACATTTTCGATTACAAAGTCGTCAACGCTATTGACATAGATGCCGCGGAAGGCGGTTTTGTTGCCGTCAACAGTCAGGTCGTGGATCTCGACACCAGGATGGTGCACAGTAGCAGTGGTGGCGTCGAGTGACCCGGTCGTTTGAATCATAATGCCAGTGTACCCTGGCGCGGCCTTGATAATCGTTTGGCCGATTCCGGCGCCCTTCAGTGAGTAGCCGTCAGGGATAACGATCGGAGCCGAGATCTCAAACGTGCCCTTTCCGTACTCGATAGTGTCAGCTTTTGCCGGTGTGACTGGTGAAAACAGCGAGGTGCCCGCTACCAGGGCCGCGACCGACAGGCCAAGACCGATTTGTTTCGCGTATGTTCGTAATTGATTACCGTGATATCGTTTCATGCCATCCTCCTTTGAATAGTTGATTGCCCACCCTTTGGTATCTGTTCTTATAATAATGTATTGTGTCAGTTTCTGAAAGCTAGCAGAGGCCTTATTGCGTGATCAGTCGTTTGTTGCCAAATGTGACGTCAACGCCGCTGTCAACCACTAATGATGGTGAGGCTGTACCCTGGTACGTGCCAAGGTCATACTTGATATGACCGGTGACAAGACCGCTAATAGCGGTACCGCGAGTTGTTCCGTTCGTAAAGCCAGGGGCAGATGAGTTGCCGTCGAACCATACGTCAGTTTTTGTATTATTTTCCGCCAGCCAGCTAGTGCCTACTGAGTAGCTCATGCCCTGAGCGTGGATACCATACTGGCCATTCGCCATGGCGCGAATGTCGGAAAGATTAAGTGAGTATGAGTCACGAACCCAGAGGCCGTCGTATTTGTTGTTGACGACTTGCAGCCCGTTGACTTGTGCTTCGGGGTGGGCTAAGGCCATGCCGTTAATACACTTTATCACTTTGACGTTAACATACGATACTTTGCGAGTGCCTTGCCCGTTGTAAACGCCCCAGCCGCCACAGTCGTGTGCCGTAACATTACTCCAGGTCTGGCGCTGAACATAATTAGCATCGGTTGCACCTTCATGCTCAATAGCAGTATCAGTGGTATTCTTTACCTCGACATTTTCCAAAACCAGGTCATCTGCACCAAAGAAGTAGACGCCACGGCTTGCCGTGCTATTGCCATCAATGGTGATGTCGTGAACTTCAACGCCCGCATGATGGGTCGTCACGTTCGTCGGGTCGGTTGACCCACTCGTTTCAACCAGCACTCCGGTATAACCGGGAGCGGCTTTGATAATCGTTTGACCAGTACCGGCACCCTTCAATGAATAACCGTCCGGAATAACAATTGGAGCCGAAATCTCAAATGTCCCTTTGCCATACTCAATCGTATCGGCTTTTGCTACTTTGACGGGCACGAACGCTCCTGCACTCACCACCAGTGCCACTACCGACGCTGCCATCACGATAGACTTTACAGTTTGTGAGAGGCGCGTCTCCATGCGGCGGATTATCATGCGTAGTTTCCTTTCTGCCGGCTTTTTGCGGCAAAAATAAGTTTGTAATCTCATTATATCACAAAATTGTAGAAAAGTAAATACGTGAATATTATTATACTTTTTTCACTTGTAGAGCGTCGAGTTCGACCGGCGTGTCGCGGCCGAACATACTGACCATGACTTTCAGCTTGCCCTTAGCTGTGTCGATCTCACTGACAGCGCCATCAAAGCCTTTGAATGGTCCATCAGTGATGTTGACTACTTCGCCTTCAGTGAAGTCAATTTGGTGCTTCGGGTCTTCAACACCCATGCGCTTCTTAATCTTAGCGATTTCAGCGTCGCTCACGGGAGTTGGTTCGGTACCACTACCGACAAAGCCGGTCACACCGGGCGTGTTGCGGACAATATACCAGGTTTCATCAGTCAGCTTCATCTCGACTAGCACGTAGCCTTGGAAGATTTTGGCTTCGACGACTTTACGCTTGCCGTTTTTGATCTGAATTTGTTTTTCCTTTGGCACCATGGCGTCAAAGATTTTATCGGCCATGTCGACAGTTTCACTACGTGTCTTGATACTATCAGCTACTTTTTCTTCGTAGCCGCTATAAGTATGGATGGCGTACCATTGACGGGTGCTGTCGTAACGATTTTTGCTCATATGCTTTTCTTACTTTCCTAATAGTAGCTTAAATAATTGACTAAATCCCGCGTCGAGCAATAGAATGACGACGACAAAAAATAGTGTAAATGCAATGAGGGCGCCGGTCATGCCCCAGGTGCTACGACGATCAGGCCACCGAACCTGGCGTAGTTCGTACCACGAACCCTTGAGATAGCGCCAAAAGGCGACAAATGGATTTCGGTTGCGAGCTTCTGCTGGCTGAGATCGAGTGCCCGACTCCGCAGCTTTTGAGATACCTTTTGGTGCCGTATTTGCTTTTTTTGACCTTGACGCCGACTTCTGGTGATCAGAGGCTGTGATGCGTGTCACTTTGGTCTCAGACTGTTTCGTGCTTTTTGCCACTTCCCTTTTGTACTCCAATTTTAAAAGCCTGCTTGTTGCAGACTGTCAAGACTCACTGTACTCGCTTTTTATAGTGCAGTCAAGACTGTGCTGCTGTCGGCAGAGTAAAACTAAATGTTGAGCCGTGATTGAGGCGACTGGTCATCGTAATTTCAGTGCCGAGCTTTTTGGCGAGCTTGGCAGCCACATAGAGTCCCAGGCCCGTCCCGCCGGTTTCACGAGTACGATAATCTTCGGAGCGCCAAAACTTTTCAAATATGTGTTTTTGGTCGGATTTACTCATGCCAATGCCAGTGTCTTTGACGGCGAAATGCAACATTCCATCGGTGTTATGAACGCTTATCGCTACATTGCCTTCTTTGGTGTATTTAATTGCATTTGTGACAAAATTTTGCAGCAATTCTTTTAGGTAGAGACGGCTGGCGATGACAGTACCAAGACTTGGCTCAAGATCGAGGTTGCAGTGGAGTCCCTTCGCTTCAGCCTGAGGCGCGTACTCACTGTAGAGGTCGTGAATGAGCTCGCTGACATCGATTTCTTCGGCGGTATCAGCCACCCCACGTTCGGCGCGGCTCAGTGTGCTGAGGTCGTTCACCATTTTTGCGAGGAACATGACCTGATCATGGGCGACCTTCACGTTATCGTGAAGCGTTGTTTTGGGGATATCGGTACGACTCATCATGAGATTGACATTGCTGAGTGTGCCTTCGGCAATCGTAATCGGCGTGCGTAGCTCGTGACTCACCACCGAGATGAACTCGTCACGCTCTTGTTCAAGCGATTTTTGTTTGGTGATATCGCGCAGCATGACAATATAGCCATCGGCAGCATGACCAGCCGAACTGTCGATGCCGCGGACTGGTGAGTATATAACGCTGAGATGAGTTGTTTCATTAGAGATGACGGCACTGAGATCTTCTCGTGTCACTACACCTTTTGCTTCTTTCATGGCCGGCAGCAGGTGGAATGGCTTATCGCTCTTGTCCGTCAATGTGAGGATTTTGTCGACAGGTGTTCCAACAAGCTCGGCATTGGTATCGAGCAGATTCAGACTGGCAGCGTTATAGAGCTGGACTGTCCCCTTGCGGTCAACTGACAAAACGGCATCAGCGAGGTTGTTCATGAGCGTTAGCACACGGTCACGCTCGTGGAGGCCTTCGGCTTTGGCAGCGGCCAGTTCTTTGCGGTCGACATGCTGCGCTAGGCTGAGCTTGACGGCAATTAGTCCTATAGCACAGGCTGCGACCAGAGCGATAATATTTGTGATCATGTACTGTTCATCACCCAGGTTCATAATAGTATCGGCCAATGCAGTGACGAATAATGCAACGGCGCTGAGCCACACGCCATCTTGGCCGAAGAACTCATACGATGCCAGGAATAGTACTGCCCATAGACAAATAAATGGCATCGAAAATCCTGATATAAACAGAATAAATGCTACTGTGAACAGGTGGTACGCGATGAGACGAACGGCTGATTCGGCAGAAGTGCGGGATGGACGGAGAAATTGATAAATCCCGATCGCAATCCAGCCAAGCGTAATGGTGAGAAATATCCATGGCTCGGTCGGACGGTGTGTGTTAGTCATATGCAGCTGTACGAGCAGCCCATAAAACGACAGAATAACCGGCAATAAGAACCCTGCATACTTAATAATACTGGCCGTTTGTTCATTGACTCGTGCGAGGTTGCCGCCCTTTTTCATCACCGTTTATTATAGCCATGAGCGGAATAATTGCAAAGAGTTTCTGAGGTTATCAAACGACAGGCGATGCGCGCTTGAGCTGCTGCCGATGAAGTTTATAGAGTGGGTCGATACCAGCGACTTCTAGCCAAAACGCTGCGGAATGATTCATGTGGCGCGTATGACTGAGTTCATGCGCCAGTACATAATCAATTAATACATCGGGCAACTTCATAAGGGCGATATTGAGGCTGATCGTGCCCGTGCTGCTGCAGCTCCCCCATCGTCCTCCGCTGTGACTAAACCGAACCCGCTCATAGCTGAAGTCGTGCGTTTTTGCCATGCGTGCTAAGCGCTCCGGCAAGTAAGTCTTAGCTTCGCGACGCAAGATAGCGGCTACTTTATCACGAACCAACTGTTGCGTCGCTGGTTCATCAAGTACATACCCTGGCGGTAATAGCACAAGCAGTCGGTTGCGTTCAACTTTGACAGTGGGCTTTGTGACCATACCGGTTGGAACAACCGCGAGATGGTGCTGGTGACCGATGGGTTGTCCGTCTTGGTATGGCGTCGCTCGTGGTGTGCGATTGGCTAATCGTCTCAGCTCATCTCGAGAGTTATTTACTGTTAGCTTCAGAAAAGTCATGGGTGTCAAGCGCGGTGCGGAGATAATATAGCGACCGTCGGTACCAATATGAATACGAATCGAGCGAGCCTTGGCGGTTTTTTTCACCACCATGTCGCCAAATTCGGAGTCATTGAGAAAACGCGGCATTAGCGAATCGTAATGGTGCGCTGTGGTGTTGACGTGTTGCCCGGCCGTGGCGAAGGAGCGACAGAGGCGGCCGGACGGCTATCTTGGCTAAGGCGTTTTAGAACGACTTTTGCTTGTGAGGCGTAGGTATGCTTCCCACTAATAACGGTGGCTTTCTCTAATGGGTGGGGTGGACTAAAGCTTTTTACTGAAGATTGGAACTCGTCTTTCGTGAGGCTCTTTGCCCGTAGTGCACGGTCAAGTGACGTGCTGACATCGGTTTGTACCCAGATAAATAGTGGTGTGTAGCCTTTTGTGCGTGCCCAAGCGGCAAACTCAGTACGACGTACGCGGCTGTCACTGTTTCCCTCGTAAATGAAGCTTTTGCCAGTTTTCGTGAGGTTGGCCAGCATATAGCCAATCAGAGTACTAGCGGCCGTATCGTCCTTGCTGTTCTTCTCGAGAACAAGACTGTCAATATAAGGGATTCCAAAGGTTTCGGCGAATTTCTCAGCAAAAAAACTTTTGCCGCTTCCCGGTACCCCCACCATCATTAACGCGTACGGTCGATTGAGCTGTAATGATTGCATAATATGTATAGTATACCAAATTTCCTTCGATAGTAACCATAAGCAAATATAATATTAAAATGGTATTGACATAACGTAAACAATTTGCTATAATGGTTATGGACACTAAGGAAAGGTGTGGAGGATATATAATAATGAAGAAGCAATTACTAATTGCTACCGGGGCTGTATTCATGGCGCTGGCCGGTATCGTCGGGTACTCTGCTCTGAGCAACCCTGCGAACGCTGGCGATTGTAGCACTAACTCAGTCATCACTTGTGGCATCACCTCGATCTCACAGTTGCGTGACAAATATAACAAAGATCAACCTGCCGGAACGCAGACGATCTATAACTATTTCGGTGTCAACAGCAACGTGGTGAATCACGCTGCCTACCAAAGCGGCTACGTTACCAAGACTGGTAATGTCGTAGTTGATGGTAAGGTTGTTGCTACTGGTGCCGTCACGGCAGGTCGCGAATACATGCCGGGCAGCACTAAGCATATTGTGAACGGGACGACATTTTATACGCGTACACCAAGCGTGTCGTTTATGCAGGACCAATTGGCTGCCATCGTCTTCTTTGACGCTCAAGGCCGCTTCATTGGCGCCTCAATCCTTGACTGTGGTAACCCGGTCACCGGCCATAACGAAGTAACGCCCCCAGTTTATAGCTGTGACTCGTTGACCGCTGCCAAGATCACGCGTGAAACCTATGATTTCACTGTCAAATACACCGCCAAGAACGGTGCGACCTTCCAAAGCTTTGATCTTGACTTCGGCGATGGCCAAGTGAAGACTGGCTACAAAACCTCACCAGTTCGCCATACATATGCAAAGGCCGGCACCTACAAGATCGTAGCAACGGTACACTTCTCTGGCGACCGACGTGTCTGGACTGACACCTGTACAGCAACTGTCACTGTTGACCAAGCTCCTGTGCCTGGCGTTGAAATTCAGAAGACGGTGAATAACACTGAGCACCAAACTGTCCAGGTAAACGTGCCGTTCACGTATGAACTGATAGTCAAGAATACAGGAAATGTTGACCTAACCTACGTGAGCGTGAGCGACCGCGCTCCTCACGGCGTCACCTTTATCTCAGCCGATAAGGGCAGCGTTGCAGGTAACGTCTTTACTTACACGATCCCAAGCCTTAAAATCGGTGCTTCAGTCAAAATTGTGATTACAGCTAAGGTCACACAACCGCTCGGTAACGATGTGGTCGTGACTAACCAGGCTTGTGTTGATGCACATGAAGTGAATGGTAATCCTGATGACTGCGATACGGCAACCATCAATACTCACGAGACACCTCCAAACCCTGTACCAGCAGTTGACATTCAGAAGACTGTCAACAACACTGAGCATCAAACAGTCAAGTTGAACACCCCGTTCACTTACGAGCTCGTAGTCAAGAATACTGGTAAGGTTGATCTGACAAACCTCAAGGTGACCGATACTGCTCCCGAAGGCGTTGTCTTCATCAAAGCTGACAAGGGCACAGTAACCGGCAACAGCTTTAGTTACACTGTTCCTTCACTGAAAATTGGCGAATCAATCAAGATCGTCATCACCGCAAAACTGACCAAATATGTGGCTGGTAATATCGTCAACAAAGCATGTGTCGATATGCCTCAGACAAATGGCAACCCCGATGACTGCGATACGGCAGAAATCGATACACCAAAACCTGAACAACCACATATGATTAAAGTATGCGATACGACGACTGACACAATTGTCACAATTGACGAGAAAGACTTCAAGAACCCTCCGTACACAAAGGACTTGACGCAATGTGACAAAGTGAAAGTTTGTGACACTTCGACCGATACCATCATCGAAGTCGCTAAGAACGACATGAAACCTACGTACACGACTGATCTCAGCCAGTGTGATAAGGTCACGGTCTGTGACACGACCACCGGTCAAATCGTCACGGTTCCGAAGAACGAGCAAACTGATACCCAAACAACCAACATGGATGCATGTACGGATATCAAGGTCTGTAAGCTTGATGACAAGACCATCGTCACCATCAAGAAAAATCAGTTGAACAACAACTATACAACCGATCTTGACAAATGTGCGGAACCTGAACAGCCAGAAACCCCTGCTGAGCTCCCACACACGGGTGTCATGGACATCCTCGGTGGCGGTCTCGGAGTCGGTTCGCTGGTTGGCGCTGCTGTCGCCTACACCAACAGCCGCCGCAGCCTTCGCCAATAAATACGAAGAGACGCGCAATAAAAACACCCGGTCTTATCCGGGTGTTTTTAATAATAATGTCTGGCAGGGGCTTCAGGATGATTACCGAACCTATTGTGGTGTAATAAGTTTTTCTGAGGAGGGTCAGGGAGATGCTTAGTTTTAACATGAACTCTGGACTATATAGTCAAGACACTTTCTATAAGGCCTTCCAGCGCGATTTGAGCCGTGCAAAGAGCTTAGTTATTATCGAGAGTCCATTCATGACACAAAGAAGAGTAGCCTGTCTTCTCCCCGTCATAGAGAAATTAAAGCGTCGGGGTGTTAGGGTTGTCGTCAATACAAAACCGATTAGTGAGCATGATAGCACCAT
>JBDHUN010000019.1:0-19364 GCA_039809225.1 Saccharimonas sp. (SeqCode) | reverse complement strand
TCACCATAGAAAATAGCTCAACCTCTTGTGGGTTGGGCTATTTTCTTTTGAACGAATTCATTCGCTAAATCGAATTGGCCGCGGTTCGCTATTGCCCGGCCGCTTGCGGCAATGGCGCAATATACCTTAGTACTCCCGGTGAGATCACCCCGTAAGCGCCCCCGTTTTTGCAGGTGTGTTCACGTAGGGTGATCTTTTGGCAGTGGCCCGGATTGTGCGTCACGGGCACTATTATTGTGTTTATAGGCTTCTTTCTCTTGGTTCGCATATAAATGATTTAATGATTTGAGGTGAATAGCAATATTTTTCACACCTTACCCCTGTCGTACATGCGTAAGCGTTTTATGATTGTTTATGGTATAAAATATTGACTTTTCATCTGTTTTGTGATAATATTGATGAGTCACGGTGTATGAAGTGGAAGCTCATACGCTTCAAGATGGGAACTTTGACAATCAGGCTATACCTTAATTGTAAGTTGCTACAGAGAGGCAGCGCAGTATTCATCGGGGCATGGTGAGTGGTGTGCTGCACTCTGTGTAGCAGAGTACAAGAATAGTTTTTTGGCTTTTCTCCTAAAAGTAGAGCGTTGCACCGGAACAAGCGGCAGGAATTTTCCCGACGCTTGTTCCGGTGCAACTGCAGAGTATCGGAACACCCCCAGCGGGCTTCCGCCCGCTCACACCTTCAAGGAGAAAGATGGATGTCAACCAGCGTGCCCAGTATTGGGCTCAGCGCTTCAACGCGCTCGAGACCCAAGCGACCGGGCACTTCAGCCTGCCACACAACAGGCTGAAGAAGAACGATCCCCTCGTCGCCTTGTTCTGCGAGGCTCACAATGCCGTCGAGGCGATGGTCGTGAATACAACCGACGCAACCGTCGACACCGCAGAGGCCGCCGTCCGAGCATTTGGTGACACGTTCACCGAACACTCAAGGTTCCTCAAAGCAGTCGGCGGCAGCGCTTCGGCATCGCCCAGCAGCGCTCCGACTCCCGCGCCCGTCGACTACGGATCGATGAGCACGGACGAGCTGCTACGCCTGGCGCTCGTGGGTCACCTCAAGCCTGCCACCGCAGCTCCGACGCGCCGCTTCGGCTTCGGCCGTGGCGGCAATGGAGCGACGCGCGCCCACGCCGGGCGACGCGTTCTCTGACCAACCACTACCACTGAAAGGAAAGTAAACCATGAATTGGTTCACTTTGAACTGGCCACCTATGGTCATGCTGGTGGCGGTGGTGTTGGTCGTCCTCGCCACCGTCGCTGCCCTCACGCCGCGTCGGCGGACTCACCTGTCCGCTATCATCGCGCTGAGCGCGGCTGCCACCACCTTGTACTTCGGTACGCATTGGGTGGTCAATGGTCCGTGGGCTCGGGTGCCGACCCTACTGTTCGTCGGCGGGCTGGTCTTTGCCACTGTAATGTACCTTTTCGGGTACCTCACTGGCAGTCCTACCCGTGCCGCGACAGCTGTGCTCGGGTCGCTGCTGTCATTCGCCGTCGCATTGATCCTCGCGCTCAGCGGCACGCACCACGTCGACATGCCGTGGGATCGCGTCGCCGCCAAGGCAAAGGCCGACATGGCCCAGCAGCTGGCGAACGATCAGCGAGCGATGGCCGTGGCGATCAAAACACAGCTCGACGGCATGCGAATCGACACCACGTCGCTCGCATCCGAGTGTAAGTCGCTACCGAACATCTGCCGTGTCTTGCGTGATCACGAGATTCGGTTGCATGACCAGAACCTGGAGATCAAGAATCTTCAGAAGGCAGATGCCAAGCTCTGGGATCAATTGGTCCGTGAAGGTGTGGCGGCCGTCCCCGGGGACACCAACACCAGTGACCTAGCCGACACGTTGTCGGCCTGGCTGGCGCAAAATGGCTTCAAGGCAAAGGACATCGCTGTTGGTAACAACGTCGACTGTACACTGCCTGGCGCCAATCAGCGTGGCTCGGCCGCCTTCGGTCAGAGGACACTGTGCACCATCGATCGGGTTGCGGCTTACCTCGCCTCCCCACAGGGAAGCGACGCCAAGCGCAACCTGCTCGCCTACACGCCGGACAAGCTGCATGACAGCTATCTGGCGGGCAAGGGTCTCATCCCGGTCCAGCTCAAGACGCGTAGTTGCGTCAAGGGCAACTGGGGCAAGGTCGATGGCAAGGTGGTCGAGTTCGACAAGGTCTGCCACGAAACGGGAGACCTGTGGTGGATCCCCGTCGACCCGAAGACTGGTACGGTCTTCATCGGCGGTGCGATCCGTGCGGCGTGTCAAAACCCGCACATGTCGACTATCTACGCGGCGGACAACCCTCCGGCGCCTAACTCTTCGACGAGCGCCACCAGCACGGTGACGAGCACGTTGACAATGACGTCAACGTCCACGACGACGGCTCCACCGAGCACGTCGACGACGACGTCAACGTCGACTACGACGGCTCCACCGTCAACCAGCACGTCCACGCCACCAACGACAACGTCGACGACTCCGACGCCTACTCACACCTGCCCGCCCGGTACCTACTGGTCGGACACGTGGGGCGAATGCCTCGAGAGCAAGCCGACGACTACGTCGACAAATACCCCGACGCCCGACCCGAGTCACACCTCGGCGACGGTGACGGGCACGGCCGACCCGACCCCGGTCACGCCGTAACCAACTATCTGTACTCACCGCTCGGTGAGGCACTGCTCATTCCCCTCAAGGGAATAGAGTGGTGCCTCACCGGCATTACCTTTTTACCATTGAGGCATAGTCTGATTTCACCATTCTCATCAAGAGGTAAATTAACAATTTGTTTTGCTTACAACATATCAGTTACATGTAATACCTATAATAAGGAGACTCATATGAATTCACTCAGTTCATGGATGCGCCGAGTTTCCAAGCGAACGTACGCCGTTGCTGCAATTGCCGCTGCGGTTGTTGCTATCCCTGCAACACTCTTTGCTTGGGGCCCGGATCGTCCGACATTTACTATGGCACACCCTGCCGATTACGTTACGTTTAACTCTATCACCGACAATCCAATGCACGGTGATGAGCGAAACTTCGTGCAAATACGTGATTACACCGCGAATGGCGTTTTTGGCGAAGAAGTATCACTCACTGCCGGTAAAGAATACGAGGTGTATGTCTTTTACCACAACAATGCTTCAAGCAGTCTAAACGACGCTGCGCATCACTATGCTGGCATTGCAACAGGCACATTCATGCGTGCACAGCTACCAACAACTGTTGCCGCCGGTGCCCAAAGCCATGTCAATGGTTTTGTGGGCGCGACCAACGCTAAGCCCCAACAAGTTTGGGATGAAGCACAAATGAAAAACAACACGGCCACCGCACTTACAGTTACACCAGTGCCACATAGCGCTGTTGTCACAAGTGTGGGCGCCGTCAACGGTAAAACGCTTTCTGACTCGCTATACACTACTACTGGTGCGCCAATTGGGTTTGATGCCCTCGATGGTAAGCTTCCTGGTTGTAACCACTACAGTGGGTATGTGAAATTTCGTTTCAAAGTGACTGCCCCGACGCAACCAAAGCCTGCGGTGACTATCACCAAAACGGTTAACGGCAAAGAGCACGATGTCGTGACCGCTGGTAAGCAATTTACTTACGAAGTGACGGTTAAAAACACCGGTAATGTTGACCTGGTCAACGCCAAGGTAAGCGATAAAGCTCCTGCCGGCATCACATTTGTGAAAGCCGACAAAGGCACGATCGCTAACAATACCTGGACCACTACGGTGACACTCAAACCCGGCCAAAGCGCCTCGTTTAAGCTCACTGCTGTCGCCAAAGAATACATGGCTGGCACGGCTGTTAACAAGGTCTGTGTCGATGCTAGTGAAATTCCAGGTGTAGACGACGCTTGCGACACAGCAAGCACATCGATGCCAAAACCTGGTGACGTCACGGTTTGCCGCCTGAGCGACAAGACAGTTGTGACCATCAGCCAGGCTGAGTACAACGCCAACAAAGCAAAGTACTCTACCAACATGAAAGATTGCGAAACCACACCCGCTCCAGTTGTCGAGCTACCGCATACCGGTATAGCAGACGGCATCATGGCAGTACTCGGTGTCGGTTCAATCGTCGGTGTCGCTGCGGCATTTGTCGCCAGTCGCCGCGCTCTGTAAGCAAGACGAATTACCCGAGACTGACCGCTCACATAGAAGGAAGAGGCTACCTCTTTCCCAATTCTGAAGCGCCAGTTTCAGTACAACTTCTCCAACAAACCACCTCGGCACTACGAGGTGGTTTTTGGTTGGTCACTTATCTCCTCGGCTGCGGGCGGTTCACTCAGCCGTTTGATCGGCAAGCGAAAACCAAACGTACTGCCCTCGCCAGGATTAGATGAGAAGATCACTTGGCCGCCATGCCCATCGATAATCTTTTTTGCCAAGTATAATCCAATACCCGTACCATCGGGTCGCTGTTTGCGCGCATTTTCAGCTCGAAAGAATTTCGTAAACAACTGGTGTTGAGCAGCCTCAGGAACACCCATACCCTGGTCGGTAACGGTGAGCACGGCATCACCGTCGGCAATCTCAAGTTTGACCTCCACCTTGGTTTGCTCTGGCGAGTAATAAATCGCGTTGTCGACAAAATTCATAATCACCTGCCGCAGCTTGTCGCCATCAACATGCAATACCGGGAAACGCTCCGGTACCGTACAATTCATCGTCACATCATGCAGCGCCGCGATTTGCTGGATACCATCGACTTCTTCGCGTACCAACTGCGCCATATTTGTTTGTTTGCGGTCGATCATAAATTTACCAGTTTGCAATCGCGACACGTTCAAAAAATCGCCTATCAAATGCACCATACGCTCGCTGCTACTGTAGGCCTCACTGAGCAATTGACGTTGTGCATCGGTGATATCCCCAGCGTCACCCTCGAGCACCATACTAATATAACCCTTGACACTGGTGAGCGGTGTACGCAGCTGATGGCTAGCCATACTCACAAATTCGTCTTTGGTGGCATCCATTTCCAGCAGACGCTGGTTGCTATCACGTAGCTGCTTTGTAGCCTGATCAACTTGGTCACGCAACTCAACATTGAAACCGCGAATGCGCTCCAGTGATAGTAGCTTCTCAACGGTAATCGATACCTCATTGGCAACAGTCTTTAGGACTGCTCTATCTTGTGAATTATACATGCGCGATTCGAGGGAGCCGAGACACAAAAATCCAACCACACCCTGCTGCCCTTTGAGTGGGTAGAGCAATGCGTAGTGGCGCGTATTGGCAATATCTTCGCCAGGAGTATGTTTGCGTTCATAGGGATCGTACTCAAGCAGCTCACCGCCATCCCGCATCAACTCTTCAGCAAAAAGATTGACCTCGCTCCGTGTCAGCAGCGGCGTATTGCCAGAGGTATCTGCCAGCATGGTGTCAGGTCCAGTGATGACATATTGGGCGATCACATTCGGCCGCAGCGTCCCACCAACCACTTCTATCACTGTTCGATTCAATGCCTCGATACTATCGAGATGCGCAATTCGTTCCGTAAACAATCCATACAGCGCCGACCGGCTATAGCCAGCGCGGTTAAAGAATTTATTGGTAACACGATCGAAAAAGCGTTTCAATGGTCCAAATAGGAGTGAAATAGCAATAATAAAGAAGCTATTGAGCACTACGCTCGTTCCCGAACGCTGCGCCCCCATACCAAACCAATATGACATAAGCGCCGCCGCTCCGTAGTAAAGCACCACCGCAGCCGTACCCGATAAGATATAGCCCGCGCTGCGTAATACGGCTTGCCGAATATCAAGATAGCCATGTTTCACAACCGCATACACAAGAACACTTGTCCAGATGGCACACGCTATCCAGGCATATTGCGCCGATCCCAACGATGGAACTAGATTCGATAGAATAACGTTTGTTATTACTCCGCTCAGCGATCCTAACGCCAACCCATAGAAAATCAAAGCGGCCTGTGATTTGGTCGCGCTCGGCATTAGGCTACGATAATATTGCCAAGTAATACCGATGCTCATGATGAGCTGACTACCTATCACTACGAGTACAACCAAATATGCCGGTCCTCTGACCGGTATCATAACCCCACCTACTTGATGTATTGCAGGGATGACAAACGGCGTCAGGCTAAGTACTGCGGCAATCATACTACTCACAGTCGCGACACGTCGCCATGGACGACGAATATCCTTGCCGCCCCTCACCTCATAAGCAAACTGTACCATCGCACAAGTCATCGTGAGCACGAGCGCGAACGCTGCACGTCCTAACCAGAGATTGAGATCACCGTCAAGCGGTGCTCGCTGCAAGGCCGAAGTGACTCCCCAGAGTGCACTCGACATAATAAAGATGCCCAAAAATCGAAGGAGGCGTGACTGCGCGTTATTAACCATCACGATTATAGCTACGATACTCGCAGCAATCGTGCATACCCCCACCAGCAGCCAGCTCAGTACGTCCATGTATCTACAGTGTAAGCGCTAGCGGTACAATCCGCAAGGTTCGACTACGCCCGCCAAATCGGCCCATGCGCTTGAAATGACTCCACTTCGTTGCGCATGTATTCGTAGATCAGTGCACGCTCAACCGCTAGCATTAGACCGTCTCGCACAGTATGAGCTTCGTGCCAATAGATTTCGGCTGCGGTTCGGATTGGCATACGGATACCGATTTGGGTACCCTTGTATCCCTCGTGATGGAGTGGTTCGTCAGCGATCCGCTCGACACCAGCACCAAAACGCTTTTGGTACCCCTCATAGACGTCGGGGACAATCCCGGCCACCAGATACTCGATATCGTTGTCTTCGGCGAAACAATAAGCTTCGCGAATTACCCCCATGGTCGCTGCCAGTGGCACGCCAGTCCGCTTTGCAAGCGACCCGAGATCGGCTACCGACCCAGGCGGCAACTGACGCATTTCATCCGCAATACTAGGATTAAGTTGATCAAACGGCGTCGCTAATTTGTCGACCGTAATCTGTGGCCGCCACGTGACACGCCCGGTGGCAACCAACTCACCCGACATCCGGTCGAACGTACCGATGTAATGAGCAATTGCGTCTTTAGTATCGTTGAGCAGAATGCCATCCGGGCCAATTCGATCAGCATCAACATGGCCTTTTCTCATGTATACCTCGGCCGTAAGTTGTCGACTAGCGACAATATCTTCTCCCTCGAGCAACCTGGTCACATAGCGTCCGACGCCAGTTCGTCGCTCAGCGATAATTTCGTGAGGTAAGACAAAAAGCCCTGCGGAATGTCGCTGCAATCGCTCGAGTGAGCGGTGAGGGGTGTGGTATGAATATCCGGCACGCGCGAGAAAGGTCATCAGATCACCAGGTCAGTCTTTTGCTTTGCATATGTTTCCATTATACTAGAGCCATGACCAAAATCGTGATTGTTGAAGATGATCAAGTCATTAACCAAATGTACCGCATGAAGTTTGAGGCGGCAGGGTTTGACGTCGCTACAGCCAGTGATGGTGAAATCGGCATCGCGATGGCCGAAAAGACCAAACCAGATATTATCCTGCTCGACCTGCAAATGCCGCGGATGGACGGCGCCACGGCCCTCCAGCACATTCGTACCAGTCCATGGGGCAAAGAAGTACCGGTGATTATCTTGACCAACCTCGGTGCCGAAGAAGCGCCCAAGGAGCTCAAGCAACTCGGAATTCATAGCTACATCGTCAAAGCCGAACTGACACCCAGTCAGGTCGTCACGCGTGTCAAAGAAGCCTTGAAATTACCCTAAATTCCATAGAAAAAAGGTGCCTGGACTCTCAGCCTTACAATTTGCCAGCTTGTTTGAGGCAGGCTTGGATAACATGATCAAACAAAACAGCGATCGTGAGTGGACCAACACCACCGCGAAGAGGTGTCATCGTGATGTCGTCGCGCTGACGTAGATCAGGCGCCGCATCGCCGACCAATACGCCACCTTCGCTGGCCGTCCCGGCATCGACAACCACGGCACCCGACGCTACATCGTCGCTCGTTAATCTTCCCGGTACGCCCGTTGCCGCCACGATAATATCGCTAGCTCGCAAACTATCGCGGACATCACCCGAATCAATATCAAATGCTACGACATCAAGCCCGCGCGCACGCCAAAGTTTTTCAAGCGGCGCACCGACTAATTTACCGCGGCCAAGCAAGGCGATGCGCTTGCCCGCCAGTTCGACATCATAGCCCGCGAGTAACCAATCAATCGCTTCAGCCGTTGCACTAGGAAATGCCGCACCTTTCCCTAACCCATCGACATCTTTTTCTGGTGTGATCATATCGCAGAGTTCATCGGTTTGGTTGGGGTCATCGAGCGGTAGTTGGATGATCATTGCCTGGACACTCGTGTCGTCGTTGGCAGTCTGAATTTCCGTAGGCATAACGTTTTGGGGCACTGAACGCACTTCCACCTCTATTAAAACATCATGTGCATAGGCTACCTTCATGCGGACATAGGTATCGATCGCGACTGGCGCATGATCAGTTTTAATAATCACAAGCTTCGGTACAATGCCATGCGCTTGGCGCAGATTGCGCACCTGACGCAGTTGACGCTCCTTGATAAAGCCCTGCAGTTCTTTGCCATTTAGTTCTTTTGTTGCCATCTAGATTTTGTCCTTTCGATCATCGATAAATGCCCCCCACTGCCGCACGAGCCGAAGCACCGTCTTGAGCGGCAGCTCAATCACCATGTCGAGTACTGTAGCAACAATATTGACTTGACTGTATTGCTCGCTCATCCATTGTCCCACTACCACGAACGGCAAGTACACCACATCGCGTAGGAATGTCAGGCCGTTGCTACTGCTACGCACGATCTCCAGTTCGCGAATCAAACGGCTGAGGCGGAAGCCAAGGAAACTGGCGGTCGAGATAAAGATGAAGAAGATAACGATGTGGACCAGTGAAAAATCAAGCATCAAGAGCGCCCACATCACCGCGCCAAATACCATCAAGCTGAAGAGACCGTATAATACCGAGAAGACTGGTCCATAACGACGCGTGTCGAGCTGTTTTTTGACAAGCACGGTCTTTTCGCCGTAGAGCATGGCGTCAACACGGTCGACGAGCGCTTCGGTATTGGTAAATCCAGGCAGGGTGTGTGTGAGACGTAGCGCCACCATATATAGCGGCGGAAATGCCAGGTTGACGAGCAGCGGTAGCCAAATGATCTTGCCATGAGCCCAAATATCATACGGCACCTCGACTGCAATGCCAACGATAAACTTGGTGATAATCAGAAATATGACACTACGTAAAATCGCACGATTGATCCGGCGACCGAGGCGTGCGTATTCTTTGTTGACCTGCTGCTCGAACTTTTCGAGAAACACTTCGCGACGCGGTAGACATGCGGCAAATTCTACGTGGTCCTCCATCATGCGACGCATAATTCTCAAGGGCGCCCCGTGGCGATCAACCGCTCGATACAATTTTTCGGTAAGATTCGAACGTAGCAACGCATCGGTTTGTTGATTAAAGGCACGGTAGGCCTCGATATCGTCGGCAGAGATCCCATAGCGACGCATCAAGGATGTGCGGATGACCGCGGTATTTGATTTGAGTAGGGCCTTATGAATGGCTGCAAATAGTGCTGCCCCGTATTCATCTTGCTTGTCCCCCTTCGCCACGACGCTATCATGCGGAATAATTGTTTGCAAATACTCGTAGGCAAAATTGATGAATGCCGTGTCCTTAGCGTGACTGTTGATCAAGGCCTCGACCTCAGCCGATAGCGTGTCGAGCACCCAGCTATTTGCCGCATCGACCGACACCGAGCGACGCTTCAAAAGTTTTTCGTAAGTGGTGTAATGGCTGCGCGCCAAAGCTGAAATTACTTCAACCTGAGGCTTCGTCAACGTGTTGTTAGGAATATAACCGGCAAACGTTAACTCGACAGCCAGCTCATTGCCGCTCGTGCCCACTAACTTTTCGTCGCGAGTAATAAAGAGCTGCTTAAAAAAGCGCCGGATCGAATTTTGCAGCAGCAGGTGCTCTTCGGTATTTTCAGCGGCATTGCGTAACTGTTCGTAAGCGGCAGTGAGCGCTCCGCCAGCTCCCACGACATTGATTTTTTCGGCATGCGTATCACGAACTCGGCGCTCATCATCTGCGCGCTCCGCTTGCACAAGATCCGCCACCAACCGTTGCCCAATTGCATGTAAGGCAGCCATACTTGATTTATTATACGCTATTGCATTCACAAAAGAATGCTTGTATAATTATAAGCACTACTATTTATAAAACAAACATTAGTAGAGGTAGAGAAAACAAAATGAGGTTATATATTCGGCCAAGACACCCTGGCGTCTTCCCGCTTCTTATCGGCGCTACGATGCTTGTCGGCGTAGTTGGTATTATTCAAGGCATCAAGCACGCTCACCCGGCGTATGCCGCACCAGGTGATATCGTCGTACTAGCGACACAAGTTGATGGTACTCCGGACGGCACAAACCCCGACGGAAGCGATAAATGGAGTGCTACCGCCGGTCCAGGCTATGATACCGGGCCCAATAACGGTATTGTTCGGACAAATGATATTATCCTCTATAATATTGAGATCCGTACGATGCCAGCCGAAGCAGGTGTGTCATTTACCGCAGAGTTGCCTCAGGGTACGTACCTTGAATCAATCCCGGCGTTTTGCCAAGCTGGTTCGACTCTGACCCCTACGACAATGCCAGCACCAGGAGTGCCCACGACGGCGACGTCATGGACGACATTGCCAACGCAAGTCTTAACCTGCAATGTGGGTAATCGGGCGGCCAATTCGACGCTCGTCTATCCTGTGCTCGTCAAAGTCCGGCCGGAAGTACCAAATGGTACGGTTCTGACTCTTTCGAATGTGACGGCCCAATCCACGACCGACCCGGCACCAGTTGCTCTCGTGACGCCGCTTGTCGATACCGTCTCGGCGGCACCACAGTACGATTTGTCGAAAAATAGTACCGCTTTAACACCAAACACTGGCTATACCTATTCGATTAGCAATCATTCTTGCAGTTTTGACCCAGCCCGTGTCTGCCGCGGCATTAAGGTGCCTATCCTCATCTCAGCCCCTGCCGGTGGTAAAGGTATCACGCCGCTCTCGCCTACCATTACGTTTACAGATAATCTCTCGCCCGCTTCACTGTTTCCTGCTTCGTATAGTACCGACCCAGAATGGATTGCTGCCGGTTCAGGCGCATTAGCCAAGTACGGCGCCCATCTTTCTGGTTGTGCGGCCGAAGCCGTGTTCTATCAACAACCAGGTTCAAAGATTGGTGCGAACGCCGAGACAACCGTCACAACGTCGGTGCGCGATTCGGGTACGATTAACTGCAACCAACCAGGAGGGTCCGGCACACCTGTCGCCATTACTATTACCAACGCCGATACGACTGCGTACACCTACCCTACGCAAGTCCCGAGGCCAATTGGTACTTCGCTGCCAGCCGACAAAGCATACGTTTTTTCTGGCTCAATCACGTATGATCTACCTATCGATACAATCGTTGATCTCGGCATCAAAGACCCAACGCATGAATCGTGGGCCTTCCAGACAGACAATAAATTGCAAGATTTTGCTCCGCTAGGCATCGATGGCTCGACAAACAGAGAAGTTGACTTGACCAACAACAGCCGTACTATCGGGTATGTGGCAGCAAACACCGGCACATTCTCAAAAGCCTATAGTGGTGTGCCCGGTGACCCGAATAATACGTCGCCTGTCGCCTACTCTCCTGGCAACCCAATTGTAGAGGGTCTTCCCGGCTCTGATTATCGGTTATCAGGCAACATCACCGCGGTACCAACCCAACCCGTCATCTCAGGCATTTACTTCAACACCTTGAACCCCATCTCTACCGATCCGATTAGTGTGATGACGTGCGACTCTTGGGATAACACAAAGCTGTGGCTCAAAGCAGGTGATTACCAAGCATCGACGATGAACGCCGCACTCGAAAAATACCCATCTAACGGTAGTGCTGTCTGGCTGGCAGGAGTTGGCCCAAATCAAGCTGCCCCACCGTGGAGCCTCCAAGTCGAGTATGGCGGCGGAGCTGCTGGCGGCTCAGGCAGTGCCTCGGTCTGCGACGACGCTAGCTCACCCGTAGGCTGGTTTAGCGATCCAAACAGTGTGCCAGGGAACGATCCCACTAAAGCAGCAACGGGTGTTTACACAGCGGTAACCCGCGTGCGGGTATACATGCAGATGCCCTACATACCGAGCGGGTGGACTTCTTTGATCAATATTGGGCAAGTAGTAGCCGATAACCCGGGAGCAAATGGTACTTATATCCCAAATTACGCTGCCACCAAGATTGACTTCACAGGATCAACATTCGCCACCCTCAATACCAGTGCATTCCCGTGGCGGCAATCCACCTATAACCCTACGACCCACACAGGTATGGGTTTTGGTGATCGTTTAACGCTGACACGTGGGGTCGTTCGTATCAACAAAGAAAGCAAAGATAGTGACGTCACTTCATATAGTACCTCGATAGTCAGTACCTCGGGCGGCCGGACGGTTGACTATCGCTTGTCACCTACCTTTACCTCACCAGTGATGGCATCGGTGACAGACACCGTGACAGTCGAGGACTGCTTGCCATCAGCCATGAGTTATGTACTAGGCAGCGCCTCAATCACACCGAACATCGTCCAAGTTAGTTCACCAGCAGGGGCAGGTATCACCTGTCAACCGGGCGAAACATATCTGCGCTGGGATTTGCCGAACCAACAAATGAATATTGCCATTCCACCTATTACCTATCGGGCGCTCGTCAGTGAAGCTGCCATGCCGGGTACCTATACCAATACGGCCCGCGTGTCTTCGCCTGCCGATCAAGTGAGTACCGACAGCCTGCGTTCCGCGAGTGTCCAAGCACAGGTCGTCCAACCCTCAGGAATCAAGATCAATAAAGTCGCGCTCACACCGCTCGTCCAGGTCAACCGCAGCGATGCATCAATCACCGAACCTCTTCAGTGGCGAATGGATTTTAGTAATATCAATGTCACCAATTCGGCTACCGATATTGATATCATCGACCTTTTTCCAAAGAACGGTCTTGATGGCTCGTCGTTTAGAGGCAGTCTCACTTTTAACTCAGTTGATATCACCCAAGGCAGTACTGCCTCCCAGCCTATCACTGTGCTGTACTCGAGTGACAGTACGATCAGCAATAATCCGCAGGATCTGACTAATGCCCCAGCCACGGCAACAACGACGTGGTGTACGGCCCCGTCTGGCGGCACAACGGTGATTGGTAGCGGGAACTGCCCAAGCGGTAACAGTTCTATCACCGCCATTCGCTTGTTGCGACCCGGCTCGTTTAACTCGGGCGAGGTAATTTCGGCCGTCGTCACTTTTACCGCCAAGGGCAACAACGCCGGCGATTTGTATGTCAACAGTGCTACTGGCGCCATGACCGGTTTGCTCCCTGTCGGCCCAAGCCTGGCA
Organism: Saccharimonas sp. (SeqCode); assembly: GCA_039809225.1. Taxonomy (GTDB): domain Bacteria; phylum Patescibacteriota; class Saccharimonadia; order Saccharimonadales; family Saccharimonadaceae; genus Saccharimonas. The sequence goes on along the minus strand of JBDHUN010000019.1, from coordinate 5,918 downwards.
CCCGAACAAGTCGTTGGGTCATCGATCGGCGATACCATATGGCGCGACCAGAATAAAGATAGTATCCAAAATACTAGTATCCAAAATACAGATGAAGTCGGTATCGCAAATGTCATCGTCACATTGCGTGGGACTGATGACTTGGGCAACACCGTAACAGGCACGACAACAACGGATAGCAATGGACATTACACGTTCACCAATCTACGCATGGGAACCTACCGGGTTATCGTCGACAAGACGAGCCTCCCTAAAGGATCAATCAATACGTATTCGCTAGGTGGAGGTACCGTCACTCCGTCAAACGATAGCCTGGTGTTTGACCTCAATGCCAACGAACATCGTCGCGACGTAGACTTTGGTGTCACTTACCCGACACCATCGTCTCCCCTGCTGCCATTGTCGGAGCTCCTCGCAAATACCGGATTTGCCACGACGATGTATGCCACCATAGGGGCTGTCTCTGTTGTCACAGGCATAGGCATGATATGGCGACGCTTTACCCGGTAGCTCTTTACTGCTTATGAATTATCATGGTATAATTACATGACTAATAGAGGAATCATAGATATATGAAGCGATTTTCATCCCTACTACTCTCATGTTGTCTCGTCATCATGGCAGCTCTCACGCCCGTGGCTTTTTTAGACAGCGTCGCATCGGCTATCGACCAAGCTAATGAAGACAACGATAGCGCACAAAATAAGCAGAAACAGGTAAACAGCAATGGCCACAAAATCCTGGCAAAGCTTGACGCCAACAAACTGGCAAAATGCCAAAAACAGCAAGCTCGTATCACTACATTACTGAAAGATATTAGCACGCGGGCCAGCAATCAGTACACAGTGTTTGAAAAGATCACCAGTCGGACTCAAACATTCGTCGCGGATAAGAAACTCACAGTGACGAATTATGATAAGATAGTCGCAAGCATTAATTCGACTCACGACGCTGCCAAAACGGCCTCTGTGAAAGTGCAGATGCTCGGTAACAGCTGGTCATGCGATACCGATGCTCCAAAAACAAAACTCACTGAATTTAAAATAGCCAAGAAGGCCGAAGTGGCTGCGATGAAATCATACAAGAACGCCGTGCGGGCATTGATTGTCGCCGTCAAAACTGCAGCCGCTCAGAAAGAGACACGGTAGCAATATGCATCGCTCGTTCACTCGTGGTTATTCGACGGTCGTTGGCTTAATTTTCGTCATATTTGTCGTGCTCGTTGGGGCGCTTGGCTACACCTACATCACAAACTACAACGCGCAGGTAGCCCGTACCCCCGAGCAATCCAAAGTTGCTAAGACCGCTTCACCGGCTACTGTGCCGGAAATTAACCAAACAGCCGATCTCGATGCCGCGCTCGCCACGCTCAATACGACTGGCGACGATAAGCAGCTTAGTGTCGATTTAGCGACCCTCGATGCCTCTGCTGCCGATTTCTAGATTTGACAAATCTACCCCTGTTTTATACAATTGGTGGGTTAGTTACGTATAGGCTAATTGTGAGAACTGCCTAGAGTAAATGTAACAGTATGGGCCAGTAGCTCAGCTGGTTAGAGCACCTGCCTCTTAAGCAGGGTGTCGAGGGTTCAAGCCCCTCCTGGCCCTCCATGATATGGCCACCCCTTGCGGGTGGTTTTATCATGGAACCAAGATGGGGTTGAATCCGAAACACCCTGCTTAAGAGGATAGAGAGGGTCAGAGCTGCCATTTGCTATAGTAATATCATGTCTACACCGACTCACGCTGCAAAAGTTTCTCGAGTCATTGCCGAGGTTAAAGCCCTGGCGGCTGCCAGCAAGCCGTTTCGCATTTATCATGGTAGCACTAACTCAACTCGACTCCAGTCGTTTAAGCGCGACGAGATGATTAACGTGAGTGATTTTAACGAAGTTCTTGCTGTCGATACCAAACACCTCACGATGACAGTCGAACCCAATGTGCCCATGGATGTACTAGTACGCACAGCGCTCAAATACGACCTCGTGCCGCCAGTCGTACCGGAATTCCCAGGCATTACTGTCGGGGGCGCTATCCAAGGCACGTCAGCCGAGACATCCTCGCACAAATGGGGATGCTTCAATCAAACCGCTACTTCGATAGAAATCGTACTACCAAACGGAGAATATCTAGTCACTTCAGCCTCTCAGCATGCCGACCTATTCCATGGTATGGCTGGGTCATTTGGTACTTTTGGAGTTGTCACCTCTATAACCATCAAATTAATACCGGCCCATCACTACGTCGAATTAACACATTACCATGTCGGGAGTACGCATGAAGCAATCAAGATGATGAACCAATTTGCCACACAGCCGATTGATTTTATCGAGTGGGTCATGACATCGTCAACCCAAGGAGTAGTGACCGCCGGAGTATTTTCCGACAAGAAACCGCTGCAGATTCGCCGCTTTCGCCGTCCCTTTGACCCGTTCTATTATACCTATCTGAAAAAAGTCATAGCAGGCCAACTCCCTGGTAGCTGCAGTGTACCACTCTGGGATTATTTATTTCGGTTCAACAGAGGTGCATTTTGGGCCGCAGAGCTCGTGTTTCGTCAAGCAGGCCTACCGTTTAATCGTCTCATAAGCACCATGCTCGATCCGCTCCTACGCACACGCAAGCTATACCAAGCACTTCAGCACAGCGCAGCTAGCCAAGAGTATCTCTGTCAGGACATTGTCGTGCCAAAAAGTAATGTGGTAGCGTTCCTTGAATGGACCCACGAAACGTTTCAGCTATACCCAATCGGCGGGTGCCCCATGTTGCCCGATGCCAAAGCGCGTATGCAGTGCAATTCTCTCCCCGAATCGCTTCTTTATAGTATCGGTATGTATGGGCTGCGTATTGTGCCATATAGCAGATTAGTTTCTCTCAACAAAGCCATCGAAGACGCAACCGCGCGCTACAAAGGCCGCAAATGGTTGTACGCACAAAACTATTACACTCCAGATCAGTTTTGGCGTGTGTACGACAAGCGATGGTATACCGCCCTTAGAAAGAAATATCACGCCACTGGCCTCCCTTCGATCGAGGAAAAAGTCATCACAACACGACATAGCACCGTACGTAAGCGCCGAGGCGCCCTCATGGCTATCCTAGGACGCGGCGCGCCAAAAGTCGAGCCATAGGCAGTACTTACCCAAGTTTGCTATGATCAACGTATGCAAGGACGAATTTTTGATCTGCTGTCTCAGGGCGATAAACGGACTACAACCAACGTCGATACAGTAGTTACGATGGCCGATGATAACCCGATGGTTGTACCGACACTAAACGACGGTATAGAAAACGGCGACGAAGTATTGGCCATGCACTGTGCCGACGCACTACAAAAAATCTCGGCCCAAAAGCCCGCTCTCCTTACGCCTCACGTAAACAAACTCGTCAAGATAGCGCTGACAAACAATCAGTAAGAAATTCAGTGGCATTTGGCCCAGGTTCTCCCTGCGCAGCCTCTTGACAATCGTCAAGTCGAACAAGTTTTAGATAAGTGGCAAACTAATTTTTATAGCGCGAAAAGTCAAATCGTGCGAACGTTCTCACTCCAAGCAATTGACGATATGTCGCACAACTATCCATCCCCAGTGGCAGTTCTCGCGGATGTACTGCCGATAGCCCTCACCGACTCGTCGGCAGCGGTACGAGCACGCGCTCGCCATCTATCATGATACAATAGGGCTATCATGGTGAAAGAAACGACTCATTCAAAGCACTCTACAAATAAAAAAGCTGCCACAACATCGCATGTTACCCCCGCGCCACCACAAATACCCGTAGCGCCGGCCATTGCTGTTTCGCCCAAACGCTATAGTACTGCCGTCATGTTCAGCCTTTTTCTCGGGGGAGTGGGTGCCGACCGATTCTACTTAGGCTACACCGGGCTGGGCCTGCTCAAACTTTTTACGCTTGGTGGACTCGGCATTTGGGCGCTGATCGATTGTATTCTCATTCTCACCGGCAAACTGACGGCTCCTGACAGGCAGCCACTTCTAGGCTACCACGAGGATAAGAAATCTATGACGATGGCGGTGATCATCTACTTAGTCCTCAACTTTATCATGGTGCTACTCATCGGTGGTCTAGTGGCAGCGCTCATCGTGATGTATCAACGCCACCCCGAGAACTTTAAGAAAGGCGATTTTTCAACTGAGCTACAGAAAGAAATCGACAAGGGCACCACTACTTCGACAGCTTATGATCGATTAACCATCGGTATGTCGCGCAGCGATGCTATCCGGCTACTCGAAGATAGCGGCTACAAAGAAGATGGCTGCGTCAAACGCTCCGACAAACAAGGAGCACATGAAGAATGCTACTTTGTCACACTATCATTTGCGAGTGAATCCCCAATTGCACTCGTCTTTGAAAACAACCAACTAACGGAAAAATCACAAGGTTCATCATATGCCGACTAACGCACCTCATCACACAGCACAACCGCTCCCCCCAGCAGCCCAAGCCCCTGGCCACGATTATATGGTAGCGTCAATGCTCAGTCTTTTTCTCGGATTCTTCGGGGTCGATCGATTTTACCTCGGCTACGTTGGGCTTGGACTATTAAAGCTCTTTACACTCGGTGGACTCGGCATTTGGGCGCTGATCGACCAAATCCTTATCATCACCGGCGAGATGAAAGATGCAAGCAGTCTGCCGCTACGTGATTTTGAACGAAACAAAAAAACAGCTTGGATTGTGGTTGCCGCCATCTGGGGACTTAACATGGTTGGCAACCTACTCAGTATTGGTTTTCAACTACTCATCGTTGCAATCGCTGCCTCCGCCTAACCAATCTGCGCAACAGATGATATAATTGGTAGAGACAATTTTTACAAGCACCCGTAGCTCAGCGGATTAGAGTACTTGGCTTCGAACCAAGTGGTCGCAGGTTCGAATCCTGCCGGGTGTACCATAAACGAACTTTTCGGGAAATTCCGGCGCGAAAGCGCCGTTTTTTCTTTGGTTGCGCGAAGCGCAAACCAAATGTTCTTGGGGGGAGAAACAGTTTGGGCAGCCGTTGGCTGCGCCTTTTTGGTTTTTAGAAACAGGTTCAATCCGTCAATTTTCAACAATGCTTCTTTTATGGCACTATGCTCGCCACTTTTGGCAATTCTATTGAGGTCAGCGGCTTGTTTTAGCCACTGGCGCATAGGTTCAACCCACGCGCTGCTGGCAAGCGTTAGCCTGCCGATTTGTTCCTCTTGCGACTTCTTTTCGCTCATTAGTTCCGCTTGCTTGGCTCGGTAGGTCGGCTGGTCAATATCTTGGTCTAGGTAACTGTCCAGAAGTCGCTGCAACTTGCTTTGCAAGTCTGCAACGCGCGTTCTCGCGTCAGCGATAAACGCGCCAGACCTTTGTTCTGCTTTCTTTTCGTCCTCGTCCAGCATTGCGCCCAAACTTTCCGCCCAACTTTCGGGCAGGGCGTAGACCTGCACAATGCACGCCAGTTGAGCCGCTAAATCTGGTTCAGTTACAGCGGGTTCAACACAACGAATAGTTTTGCTTTTGCGCGTGCAACGGTAATACACATACTCGTGGACATTGCCGTTTTTCTGGTGTTTTACTTTCTTTTCGGCTGTAATCGCCATATTGCACGCGCCACAAGACAGCAAACCGCAAAACATTTGTGGGTCTATTGTGCCTTTGGTGCGGTGTCCGCGCCCAACAACCACCGCTTGCACGCGGTCAAACAACCGTTTTTCTATGATTGCTTTGTGTTTGCCCTCGTGGACTTCGCCGCCATAGCGAAAATGCCCATAATAAAAGGGGTTGGTTAGCATTTTCTTGATTTGGTCTTTATGCAGGGGCAAGCCGCCTTTTGTCATTATGCCTTTGGTTTTTAGAAAGTCAGCGATATTCTGCATACGTTGGTCGCCTTTGGCGTATAGCTCAAATGCAGCGATCACAAAAGGTGCGCG
>JBDHUN010000018.1:0-20099 GCA_039809225.1 Saccharimonas sp. (SeqCode) | reverse complement strand
CAACACGCGGATCGACATCGGTCATGGCGAGTGCACCACCTTCTAATTCTGGTTCGAGAGACCTCTCGAGACGACCAGAATTCTATAGTCCACTATACACTTAGTGTTGTATACGCACAAACATAAGCAGTTCTAGCATGTCAAAATTTCTGCACCATTTTCAGTGATCAGCACCGTATGCTCGAAATGTGCCGCCAAGCTACCGTCACGCGTGGCATACGTCCAGCCGTCGTCCAGCTCGGCCACCCTTTCACCGCCAAGTGTCGCCATCGGCTCTATCGCTACCGTATCGCCCGGTTTGAGCAAGACACCGGTGCCTTTCATGCCATAATTCGGAATATCCGGCGCCATGTGCATCTTGAGGCCGACCCCGTGGCCAACCAATTCACGCACAATACCAAGCCTGCCATCTGACAATACTTTCTCGATTGCCGCCCCGATATCTCCGGTGTGTACCGGCCCCTTGATAGCGTCAATTGCCGCATACAAACTGCGCTCAGTCGTGGTAATGAGATGCTTAATCGCGCCTTTTGGCGTCTCGTCGATCACCATCGTAAATGCGCTATCGACTTTCATGTCGTTGTAGGTGATCACGAGGTCAAAACTGACGACATCGCCCTTGCCGAGCGTGTAATCGTCTGGTACCCCATGCACCACCTCGTCATTGACGCTTATACAAATAACCCCCGGAAAATTAACTTCGCCCGTTTTATACGTGGCAACCGCGCCATACTCTGCAATTTTATCCGCAACAAACTCATCCACTCGCTGCTCGGTCATGCCGGCATGTACAAATCCACGAATATCGTTAAATATGCGCGCCAGTATCTTGCCGCCTTCGCGCATAGCTGCGAGCTGCTCAGGTGTTTTTTGACCGGTTACGAGGGGTTGCATGCCTTTACAACTTCATCATAAATACGGTCATGAACTTCACCGGCTGTACCCGTGCCATCGAGATGCACAATACGGACATTTGCCTCGGCAAAGATACCTAGCACCGGGTACATCTTTTGGCGATAAATCGTCATACGCTTGGCAATGGTTTCTGGCGTGTCTTCCATGCGGTGGCGCAACTCCAAGCGCTTCATAATCTCCGCTTCGGGCACTTCGAGGACAATCACGATATCAATTTTCTCATTCATTTTGGTCATATACTCATCCAACCACGCTGCCTGCTCTTTGGTGCGCGGAAATCCATCAACGATAATATTAGGGTATTTTTTATCCCTTGCGTCTTGAACTGCTTCTTCAAATACCTGGTACGTCAGCTCGTCACTTACTAACTCACCCGATATAAGCGTCGAGATCACCGCCTCATCAGTACTTTGACGCAACATCTCACCTGTCGAAAGCCATTTCCAGCCCTGACGTACTGCCAGCATTTGCCCTTGCATGCTTTTTCCTGCACCGGTCGGCCCAAACAAAAGAATCATTTCCCTCTTGCCCTTTCTGTGTTATTTCGATAATTCTTCTTTGACAATGCGCGCAACAGCTGCGCCATCCGCTGTGTTCCCCGCCTGTTGCTTGACAGCTCCAATCACCTGGCCCATCATTTGCGGTCCATTCGCGCCGAGTTCAACAATCTTCTGCTTCACAACTACTCGAATCGCTTCTTCAGACAATTGTTCCGGCAAGAAGCGCTGGAGTACTTCGGCTTCTTTCTCTTCCGGTTCAGCTAATTCGGGACGATTGTTATCACGATAAATCTTGGCGCTTTCAGCACGCTTTTTAACTTCACGGGCGATGACTTTTTCGACTTCTTCGTCGCTCAACCCGGTATCACGCTTTCCGCTAGCCACCTCTTCGTTCAAAACGGCAGCCTTGAGATTCCGAAGTGTTTCCCCTACAAAACGATTGCCGCCAAGAAGGGCGGCTTTCATTTCATCGTTGATACGCTCTTTGAGAGCCATCGATTAGCGGATTCCTAAGCGCATTTTGGCCATTTTATCTGCTTTGCGCTCTTTGCGAATAATCGCCTTGGCGCGTCGCTCAGGTTTGCTGAGCGGCTTACTAAACCGCATCGCGGTCTTAGCTTCAGCCAGCACACCACTTTGCAATACTTTGCGGTTGAAACGACGAATGATGTTCTCGTTCGCTTCGCGTTCGTCTTTACGTGTAACTTGTACCATATCGGAAGTATTGTAACAGATGAGTAATCTGTTTGCAAGTCATAAAAAAGGCTCGCTCCCCTTTTTCTGGGGGTAACGAGCCAGAGCAGCAGAGTTCCTTATCAGGCTCCATTCACCATCGAACGGAGCGTAAAGGCCACAGCACCCTCTTGTCCACCTGGGTCAATTTGTACGAGACAGGTACCAACCTCTTCATAGATAACATCTCTGCCGTCAATTGTGACAAGTGAAAAGTTGCTATAGTTTCCCATAAACCGAAATGCACCCTCTCCTTTATCAATGGTGCGACGGATGTTTGTGAGCGGAAGCGTAGCCTCCGTCTCATAGCCATCACGGTAACAGGCGATTCTCACGAACACCATTTGCTCGTAGAGTTCCGCATTCATTACCTCATCAAGCGACGGCCAGCTCACTAGCTTTGCCAGCACCGCCTGCCCATCGATACGTTGGATCATGAGTCATCGTTTCTTAGAAAGGATCTGCTCGCACACTCCACGAGAGTAGTAAAAGTATAGATGACAGACTTGTTTTTCTCAAGTGTAAGCAGTTTCCAGGCGGACTAGTCGTCCCTCAACTTTGCGCACGCCACGCCATTCGTTTATGAGCAACTGGATCCAGATATCAATTTGCTCACCTGGTTCAACGAACCACACCTCTTCGGCATTAAATGCGATTAGCTCTAGGCTATTCCCTTTTTTATCTCGAACCGTAAGTTTAAGGTGCTGACCGTCGCTGCCCATTCGCCGCAATGAAATAACGTGAACGTTATTCACCCTCAAGATCGGCTCAGGATTGCCGTTTCCAAATGGTTCAAGCGTTGCAATCTGAGTTGTTAGCTCTTCCGTTATATCACCCAGATCATCTACTGCCACATCAGCCTTTGGCAGTAGCAATGGAGGTTGAGGGGCAAGCTGAAGCGATGAAAAGTATTCATTCACCCGTGTTCGAAATAGCTCAATGTTACCAATTGGCAGCGTCAGCCCCGCAGCCAGTTTGTGTCCCCCACCCTTGGTGATAAGATCATCGGCAGCCCGAATCGCATCGGCTGCACTAAAGTCACCGTAGCTCCTGGCCGAGCCTTTAGCTTCTTCGCCCAATTCCTGCAGCACAAATGTTGGCTTTTTATACTTTTCAAGTAGTTTCGCTGCTACGATGCCGACAATACCGTGATTCCAGTCGGCGTGACTGACGACCAACACTTCATGATAACGATATTCCTCGGCCTGCTTGACAGCAGCTTTATGAATTTTATCTTGCTCAGCGCGACGCTCGGCGTTCATAGCGTCCAACCGCTCGGCTAGTTCCAGAGCCTCCTCACCTTTTTTCGCGAGCAATAACTCTTGAGCATACCGTGCTGTTTCTAGCCGTCCCGATGCGTTCATACGCGGGCCAAGCATAAAGCCGAGACTTCGTGCGTTCACTTTTTCAGATTCAACCCCTGCCACCGCCATCAATGCTCGTAACCCGGGCCGTTTCGTTTTTGCCAGCACTTTGAGCCCCCAGTAGACATGCATGCGATTCTCGTCTACTAGTGTTACTACATCGCAGACAGTGCCGAGTGCCACGAGGTCTAAAAGCCACTTCTCCTGCCCTAGCGGCAGGCCATCAAGTCGTGTCTGTAGAGCTTGCACTAACTTAAAGGCGACACCTACACCCGGCAGGTCAAGAAATGGATATAATGGTTTATTTTTGATAATTCGCGTCAATTGTAGGTCGTTATACCGCTTTGGATAATCTTGTAGCAGCCGTTTCGGATTAATCACCGCTACTGCGGGCGGCTGCACGGGCGCAACATTGTGATGATCAGTCACGATCACATCAACACCCAGTTCATTGGCACGTGTAATCGGCTCTTCGCTTAGGCTCCCACAGTCAACCGTGATAATCAGTTTTGCCCCTGTGCTCGCAATGCGCTCTACCGCATCCACCGTCATGCCATAGCCTTCGACAAATCGATTCGGGATGAACGTCTCGACAAATCGAAACCCAAAAGCAGCTAAAGCCTCGACCAACACCGTCGTGGCGGTCAATCCATCGATATCATAATCGCCATAGATCACAACCTTCTCTTGACGCTCCCTTGCTTGGACAAGTCGCTCCACGGCTTTCGTCATATCGGGCAACAAAAAAGGATCATGCCCGGCCGTATAATCAGGGTTTAAAAAAGACTCGCGTACTGTTTCATTTTGAAGCCCACGAGCCTGTAAAATTGTTTCAAATAGTGTCATGAAAGCTGCATGTCAGTCGTTGTGCGTTTTGGCCGCCCTGCACCAGCCTGCTGCTGCGACTTGATCACGATACTTTGTAGCTCTTTAAAGATAGGAAATTGCTTATTAGTAGAATAAATCTTCGTGTTGCCTTGCTTTTCACCAGTCAGAAAGCCGACTTTCTCAAGGCGCTTAAGCTCGCGCTGGATATTACCCGGATCTTCTTTGATGAGCTTAGCTAGACCACGCACGTGCGTATGAAAATCAGGATATTTGGCGTATACCACCACAATTTTCCGCCTCACTCTTGATGTAATGAAAACGTCTAGCACACGTATTAGCCCTTTCAGCTCGCTTCCCTTGGTATTACTGTTGCATTTTATTCTACATTTCTCGACTTGGCTTTGCAAGTCTTGACATTCGGTCGATTTAGCGCCAATTCAAAATTATTTGATTAATCTTTGCCACTGTTTCCTCATGGGTTGGAACTATATTATCAGTATAATAGTGGTCAACGCCCATATAATTTTCCTTAACGTCTAGGATATGCAGCTCATCTGCCATCACATGGAGTTGATCAACCGCCGGCACTGTCGCTACTGGTGCTGCTACTACTAGTTTTTTGATATGAATCGGCTTCAGAAAGTCTAGTGCCACTGAAAGAATCGCGCCGTCGCTGAGCCCATCAGCCACCAAAATAACCACGCGTTCACGTAACAACTCCTCGCTCACGATACCACCATCGCCAATCAATCGATTGATTCGACTAAAAGCTTGGCGTTTTTGATCATCTAAGTAACCATGAAACTCGCTGACATACTCATCAATCTCACCACTCGAGAATTGACCGTTGTAGGTAAAATTACCTGCCTGGCTGACCGCCCCAAAACTAAGATCTTCGCCAGGCACATCGATTCCTTCGGTCACAAGCATCGTGAGAACACAGTGCAGCTGCGCCGCAATTTGCTCACCAACCAAGACGCCGCCATCGCTCAGAGCCATCACTGCGCAATCTTCATAACGATACTGGTCAAGAAGCTCTGCAGCCAAAAGTTGGCCCGCCTGCGCTCTGCTTTCAAAATACATATGCTTATAGTAGCAACGCACACCACATTCCGGCAAGGTATCCTCACCTCACATCTCGCGGTATAATTAATTCTATGCATTATTATGAGGTGGCTCCCTTGGCAATCATTCGTGCCAACCAGCCTACGTTAACATACGCGTCTCACACACCTCTTTATTGTGGTCAATTCGTGACTATCTCTGTCGGCAAGAAGTTCTACACTGGACTCGTTATCGAGCAAGTCACTCGTCCTCACTACACGACAAAAGAAGTCACAGTTGTTCTTCCTATTCACCCACTCCCACCTGCGCTTATCGCGACCGCTCGTTGGATGAGTAGCTATTATGCGACACACTTGGCTACTGTTCTACAAGCTGTCCTCCCCCGTGGTCTCACCAAAAAACGTCGTAGCCATATTTCTAGTCCCTCTGTTGCCAAGCGAGACCGAACAACTTTTGTGTTCACAAAATCACAGCAGCACGCGATTGACACCATCTCCCATATGTCGCCCGGATCAGCGATTCTGCACGGTATCACCGGCAGCGGCAAGACTGCTGTATATATCGAGCTGGCGCGTCGAGTGTACGATCAAGGCAAATCTACAATCATTCTTGTCCCAGAAATTTCTCTCACCTCTCAGTTAGTGGCAGACGTCGCACGGCACTTTCCAAATGTTGTAGTGACCCACTCCAAGCAAACTGAAGCCGAGCGCCACCTCACGTGGCAAGCCATAGCTTCAGCTGCTGGTCCGAGTGTGATTATTGGTCCGCGTTCGGCATTATTTATGCCGGTAGAGCGCCTCGGCCTCATTGTCATCGACGAGGCGCACGAACCAAGCTTTAAGCAAGAACAATCGCCGCGCTACTCCGCACTACGCGTCGCGAGCGTATTGGCCGCCCAACATGGAGCAAAAGTAATACATGGCTCGGCGACACCGTTGGTGAGCGAGTACTACCTCGCTACACAAGGCGAGCGTCCTATCATTACCATGGCAGAAAAAGCCCGTCATGATACCATGCCACCCACAGTATCGCTGGTTGATATGACAAAACGCTCGCACTTTACCAAGCACCGCTTGTTTTCAGATGAGCTCCTGCGTAGTCTTAACCATAACCTTGAACAGCACAAGCAGTCACTTATCTTTCACAACCGACGCGGCAGCGCCAGCACCACCCTTTGCGAAATCTGCGGCTGGTCGGCCATGTGCCCCCGGTGCTTCGTGCCATTGACACTCCATGGTGATCAGCACCGCTTAATGTGCCACGTGTGCGGGCTGAAGGAGCGCGTACCCACTACCTGCCCAGTCTGTGCATCAACCGACATCATTCACAAAGGCATTGGCACGAAACTAATTGAAGCAGAACTGAAGAAACTATTCCCACGAGCCACCATCGCTCGTTTCGATGGTGACGCAGAGGGAAACGAAACGGTCGAGAAACGCTACCAAGAGCTCTACGATGGTACGATCGATATTATTATCGGTACTCAAGTTATTGCCAAAGGCTTGGACTTACCGCACTTGCAAACGGTTGGCGTTGTTCAGGCCGACGCTGGGTTGAGCCTACCCGATTTCGCAGCAGCCGAGCGAACGTTCCAGCTCCTCGCTCAGGTAGTGGGCCGCGTCGGCCGGTCAGCTCATCCTAACTCAGTTATCGTTCAAAGCTATCAGCCCGAGGCACCGGCTGTCCGACTCGGTCTTGCCCAAGATTACGCACAGTTCTACAGCGACACCCTTGCCCTCCGCCGTCGAGGCCTTTTTCCACCTTTCACGTATTTATTAAAATTAACATGCATCTACAAAACCGAAGCGACTGCTATCAAAAATGCTTCTGCCCTTGCTATTACTCTGCGCCAAAAATTCCCCGATGTACAGGTACTCGGCCCGACACCGGCTTTTTATGAACGCCAACACGACACCTACCGCTGGCAATTAGTGATCAAGTCGCCGAAGCGCGCACAATTAATCAAGTTGCTTCAGTTCGTGCCACCAACGCACTGGCAGGCCGACCTCGATCCAGCCAGTTTATTGTAAGTATCCCTTCTCAACATCTGATACAATAAAATGAGTGAAAAAAGAAGCTATCATTAGTTTGCCAAACTCTCATCTCAGGCAGAAGTCACAGCGTATTCACGTTGTCACAGATGCAACACGCCAGCTTATTGCCGACATGACGAGCGCTAGTATCGACTGGGAGAATTCTCGACCTCACGAAATTAGCGCAGCCCTCGCCGCCGTGCAAGTCGATCGTCTGGAACGAGTCGTGATCATCCGTGCTGATTTCGACGACAAAGAGAACAAAGAATTTATCGCGCTTATCAACCCCGAGATTGTCAAAGCTGAGGGTGCACTCATCAGCGACTACGAAGGCTGTCTCAGTGTACGAGATGTCTACGGAAAAGTCCCGAGACACAACAAAGTCCGTATCAAAGCCCTCGACAGCAACGGCCACGAGGTACGATTTAAAGCCGAAGGCTTCCTTGCACGTGTCTTACAGCACGAAATCGATCATTGCAATGGCATTGTCTTTATCGACCATATTCACAATCAAACCAATGCGTTCTACCGACTGAATGAAAAAGGTGAACTGAAGCCGCTTAACTATGACAAAAACATTAAAGACAACGCCGACCTCTGGGATTAAACAGCCCATTGTCTTCTTTGGCACCGAAGACTTTAGTTTATATAGCCTCCAAGCTCTCGTTGAGCATCATTTTCCTGTAGTGGCGGTCATCACTAAACCAGACGCCAAACATGGACGCGGACAAAAGTTACGCCAACCTGCTGTCAAAACATTTGCCCATACCCACGGCATTCCCGTCTGGCAACCCACGAAATTATCCGATATCATTGATGACATTAAGGCACTTAATCATCCGGTAGGCGTGCTCGTCAGTTTTGGAAAAATCATCCCTCAGTCAATCATCGATCTCTTCACGCCAGGCATCATTAATGTCCATCCGTCGCTCCTCCCCCAGTACCGCGGCCCTTCACCGATTGAATCAGCCATCATGAATCGTGATGCCAAGACCGGTGTCAGTATCATGCAACTCACCAAAGAAATGGACGCTGGCCCCGTCTACTACCAGGCACCATACGCACTCGACTTTACTGAAACACGCTCAGAACTATACAACACCCTTGGTGCTCTTGGCGCTAACCTGCTTATTCAGCAATTACCGGCTATCATAGACGGCTCACTGGCTGCCACACCTCAAAACGACGCAGACGCAACTTATTGTACATTACTCTCAAAAAATGATACCTACCTCGATCTGACCAGGCTTACACCCGGCAAAGCCGAAGCTCGTATTCGCGCCCATCTCGGGTTCCCGCGTAGTCGACTGACAATTGGCGGCCATACTGTCATTGTTACCAAAGCACACGGTGTAATGGATCAAAAAACACCGTTGGACCTCAGATGCGCCAACGGTGCTTTCCTTTCCATCGATGAACTCATTGCCCCCAGCGGCAAAATCATGTCCGGCGCAGAATTCCTACGCGGATACTCTCTCTAGATAGAGAAAACCATAGCTGAGTGCACGGGGTACTACGCAGCTAGTTGCTGTTCAGGTTGGTCGCCACCGCCCAAAATTGCATCGCGATTGGCAATAATTTCGGCCTTGAGCTCTTCCATCGTCTTTGCCACTACTTCACGGTAGTCTGAGCGATTTAGCCCGAGCCATTTCAACGAGGCATATTCAGCCAGGATGACATTTTGGGGAATTTGCTCCGGCGCACCAGCCTTGAGCTGCTGATAAATCTGATCTTCTTCGTAATTTGGCACATTTGCGGCTAGCCACGCGTTGACTTTATCATCTTTGCGGTCGATAAATGACTCGAATTCTTCGAGCTGCGCATCACTGAGACCTTCGCTAAGCTTCGTACCGACTCGTAGCTCCAGCTGTTCCCGAAAATGATCCAGAAACATTTTTTTCTGGTCGTCTGGTAACTCGCCGAGCCCGACATCTTGCAAAAACTTATCGTCTAATTGAAACATGGCTTCCCCTTATCGCTTATCTAATACCAGTATACCATTTATGGGCGCCGAAAGGCATAACCAAACTTCGCTGATGCATCCTTCAACGTCTGTATCGCCTCGGGTGATAGCTGACCCGCATGACGAATCCGCCATTCACCATGACCGTGATCAAAATACGCCCAACCCTGGTCTCTTAACTTCGGACCAGCTTCGTGCAACACGCGTGACCACCTGTCGTCAGGGATACCCATGCTTTTCATCGTCTCGTGCCAGCCTTCGCCAGGTCGAACTGTAACAGTATCGTGCCAGTTGGTCATATCGTGTAATGACACAGGCCTTGGCATATCGGCAACTTTTTGTGCGTTAGGATGCAGATAGTCCTTAAAGGATGCGCCTCTGTCGGTGAAATAGCCGCCGCCAGTTGGCTTATGGAAGGGCGAGTCCCCTTCGCCAGGCAGCCCACCTGTAGGCTTCGTGCCACGACCAGGTATAGATGTTTTATCGTGCCCAAAGAGCTTATTGCCCCCCGCGTGTAGTAAATGGCCCACCACTGCACCGGCGCCCACTGACAGAATACCTGTTCCCACCGCGCGCTGGTTCTTGCGCTGTTCTCGCTTGGTGTCGGCGTTGAAATACCCCGCAAAGATATCACTAGCGTTCTCAAGATCACCAGTACCCCCAAGCAGACGCATACGTTGATCAAAGACGCGTTCAAAATCAGCTTCACGACTATCAATCGCACTTTCTTCCATACCTCGTATGCCCTGGCTGGCATAGCCGCGCATGTATCGTAGCGCAGACGAAGCTCCGAGACCGACACCGGCACCGATTCCTAAGCCAATTGCACCGGTCGCAAGGGTAATCGCGCCACCAATGCCACCAAGCAAGGCATACTTTGAAAATCGCTTCAATCGACTGCCTTCGTTCATCCAGCTAATAAACCGCTGGGCGGGTGTACGCTCGACTTGCCTGTTGGTCTCCTGTCGCAACTGTGCGTCTTCTTCAAGGAGATAGCTAAGGACGATCGCATTGCGTTCGGTATCATTGCGGGCAGCATCGAGATCACCGCTCAGCCGAAAATAGGTCTGGCCATAGTGAACGCGGGCCGCATGGTAGGCATCACGAGCTGCTGAGTAACCATGAAGCGCGCGTAGCCCTTTGTAGTCACCTAAACGAGCCTGTCGCCGTGCTTCTAGGCGGGCGAACGCCGCTCTGGCACGCTCGAGGTCATTAAAACTTTGCTCCACCTCTGGGTCGTCATCAAGGAGCGGGCCGAAGACATCACGGACATCGGCGTCATGATCAGGTGGTGGCACTGGCGGCGAAGCCACTGGTGGTTTAGGGGCTGGAGTAGTATCTGGCGCGCTTGATGCTGGCGCTGATGTCGTTGCGGCTTTCTCACGGTCTCGATATCGTTTCGCAATATCCCAGTTATCACCACGTGGGCCATCAATATCCCACCCCTCTGTTTTCTGCTCAAGCCGATCAATCTCGGCTTGAGTAAGAGCAACATTAGGATTCAGTTTTGCTTTGCGCGACATGTGCGTTGTCCTGGACTTCTTAACAACACTATACTCTTCAAGGAGACGATCAAGGGCCGCTTGAACTTCATCTGAAAGCGCCTCGGTGTCAGCTTTAGTTGGCTGGAGTCCTTGCTGCTCACGACGCTGTTCGTGCGCAGCAATAAAAATGGCTCGTAAATCCTTCCTACTAATACGGTTGAGCGAAGCTTTTTCGTATAACCCCACGTTAGCTAGCGCCGCTCGCCTTGCTCGGTCCACGCTCCATCTCTTCTTTCCATCAGGATGAGCCAGGTCAAACCGCTGCCTGTCTTCATTAATCAGCTTCTCGATAGCTGCGAGCTGCGGCACTATCCGCCCAGCGTGGATCGCATTGATTTCATCGAGTGACAGCTCGCCGTCCTCATCCCCCGCATCATCGTCATCATCGCTTTCCACTTCAGCAGCATCTTTAGGAGCTGAATCCGAATCACTGTCTGGTGACGAGTTTTGTGAAGTTGGATCACGGTCGCCTGCACCCTCTACACCAAGATCCTGCTCGGCATTTGCCGCTGCCGCTCCGGCGATCCCACCTAGTTCTGCAGCCAAGTGAAGTGGAGGTTTATCTTTCGAAGGGCCCCCAATCTCAGGCTCATCAAGCAATTTCGACAGCTCACGGGCGGGATCTTTATATCGATCTTTATCGTTTTGGGGTAGACTTTTGCGTGACATAATGGTGGCTAATAGTGGTAGTTATGCTTATATTATTAACAAATTCATTGTAGCATAAAAGTTATAAAAAGTCAATATACTGATGAAAATACCACCTCGATGGTGGTATTTTTGTCGTTTCCACAAATAGCAACTATTTCAGGGTGCGCTTGACCAGTTCACGGGTAAAGAACTCAAGCTTGTCCCCCTCTTCGAGGAGAAGTTTTTTAGCTGTTTTAAGGCTGAGACCGCACATTTCGCCTTCAAACACCTCTTTGGCCTCTTGTTGTTGGCGCTGAACGCTAATCACCTCAACCTCTGCCAGTTGCTCATCACCATGTTTGGCACGAGCCAATAGATTAGCAGTGACCTTACCACTCGTAACCTCACCGCCGCAAATCACTTGATCTTTTAGGGTGCGAAATACACCTTTGATCGTCAACTTACCCACTTCTGTCTCGACGACTTCAGGCGCCAGCATCTGCTCCATACTCTGACGAGCGTCATCAAGTAGCTCATAGATCACCCGGTAAAGGCGCACCTGCACCTTATCGCGCATCGCTAGGCGTTTCACAGCAGGGGGTAGATCGATATTAAAGCCGTAGATGATCGCTTTGCTGCTCTCAGCCAAGCGGACATCATTTTCGGTCACACTCCCGACACCGCTGCCAACGATCCGTAGATTGATCTCACCGTCGGTATCTACCAGGCGTAAACTGTCCATCACAGAAGTGAGAGAACCTTGTACATCGGCTTTGACAATGACATTGAGCTCCTGTGTATCGTGCTTTTGGGTCATTAGTTTCAGCAGATCAGCCCCGGTCACATTGGTACTGGCCGCATGTTTCTCGGCGTCGAGACGAGCTTTTTCGACCATCAAACGGGCAATTTTCTCGTTTTTGACAATCGTAAAGATGTCGCCAAATTGTGGCAGCTCTTTGAACCCTGTCACGGTCACAGGGGTGGACGGTCCCGCCTCTTTCAGCGTCTTGCCGGCAAAATCAAGCAGCGTACGAACTTTGCCGTAACTTTTACCCGCTACCAGAAAATGCCCGGGCTTAAGCACGCCCTGCTCAACTAGGAGGTTGACCACTGAACCCTTGCCTTTTTCCATATGCGCCTCGATAACAAGACCCTCGGCAGGCACATCAGTATCGGCTTTTAATTCCTCCATATCAGCAACAAGCAACACCATATCAAGTAGTTTGTCGATGCCTTCATTTTGCTTAGCACTAATTGGCACCATGATCGTGTCACCGCCCCATTCTTCGGGGTTGAGATGATGCTCACTGGCGAGTTGCGCCTTGACCATGTCGGGGTTAGCGCCTTCTTTGTCCATCTTGTTGATGGCCACAACGATGCGAGCATTGGCATCGCGTGCAAAACGGATTGCTTCGACCGTTTGAGGCATCACCCCATCGTCAGCGGCCACCACGATGATCACCACGTCAGTCAATGCCGCGCCATGTTGACGGAGAGCGGCGAATGCTTCATGACCGGGAGTATCAAGCAATGTAATAGAACGGTCACTGCGAATCGTTTGGTAGGCACTGATGTGCTGCGTGATACCACCTGCCTCACCGGAAACTGTTTTAGTGCCTAGGATCGTATCGAGCAATGTCGTCTTACCGTGGTCGACATGCCCCATGACCGCCACAATCGGCGGACGCTCACTCGCGTGATCAGATGGTTTGTGCAGTCGCAGAGCACTCTGCTGCTCAACTTCTCGACGCTTTAGAGTTACTTCAAGTCCGAGCTCTTCGACGATAATTTCAGCAGTCTCAAAATCAATCCGCTGATTGATCGTGGCGACAATACCATTCTTAAATAGTTCTCCCACCAGCTGCGTCACCGGGAGATTGAGCGTTTCAGCGAGTTCCCCTACGGTGATCGAGTCGGCGATGACTAGAACTTTTTCAGTGTCACTCATTGTTGCTCCTTTCTCCCACGCACTGGCAGGTCACTATCTACGAGTACATGACTATTTCTTGGTTTTTTTGTCAGCAAGACTGAGACTGATTTTGCGGCTTTCTTTGTCGATATCAAGCACGGTGAATTCTTTGCGTTCGTTGAGCGTAAAGACTTTCTCGGGATCAACTCCTTCACCACCGCCAAGCTCACTAATGTGCACCAGAGCTTCAACGGCTGGACTAATCTGGACAAATGCACCGAACGGTGTGATACGAGTGATCGTACCTTCGACCTTCTTGCCTTTCTCAAATTGCTCAACTTCGTCAAGCCACGGATCTTTCGTCAGCTGCTTCATACTAAGGCTGAGGCGTTCCTTGTCGATAGAGATGATCTTGGCATCGATCGACTGCCCAACCTTGACGTAATCATTTGGATTATTGACACGCTCCCAACTAATTTCTGAGATATGCACCAATCCCTCGATACCATCGACATTCACAAAGGCACCAAAATCAACGACACCCGTCACAACACCTGTCACTGTGTCACCAATCTTAAGCTTCTCAAATCGCTCTGCCAGACCATCTTTGATAGCTTCTTTTTCACTAAAGATCAGTTTATTGGCTTTTCGATCGCAGTCAAGAATACGCACTTTGAGGTCTTTGCCGACCAACGCGTTGAGGCGCGAGAGAATTTCGTCTTTGTCGGCACTGCCAACACGAGGGTAATGCTCGGCCGAAAGCTGTGAAACTGGCAAGAACCCGCGAACACCTTCATATTCTACCAGCATGCCACCTCTGTTGGCGTCATATGGTGCAATCTCGATGATTTCACCGGCATCCATCTTGGCCTGCACTTCTTCCCACCCACGATCTTTGGCGGCTTTGCGAAGACTAAGGAGGCTATATCCGTTATCGAGCTCGGTTTCCACCACGCTGGCGGTTACCTCGTCTCCCGGCTGTAGCTGACGTCCAAAGCCGACTTCGCGGCGTGGAACCAAACCGACTCCTTGAGCGCCTAAATCAAGTAATACTTCGTGCTTCTTAACGCTCAAAACAGTACCGGTTACGACTTCCCCTGTGACTAATTGTTTAACACTTTCACCTGCGAGCAGGTCATCCATGGTTAGTGCGGCAGTTGCCATCATTTTAAGTTTATTAGCGATCAGCGCCTGCCCTAGTGGGGCGCGCCTATCGCCAAAACTCCTCTCTTAACATTAATATTCCTGTGAGAGCACATGAAATACACGTGTTCTCTGATCACTTCTCATCATACACTAGTGAACCGCAAAAGTCTAGATAAGCGACCGCGATCGAACAAAAGCGATACCGACTCCCGCCAGCAAGGCAACCCCAAGGGCGGGTAAGATTACATCTTCGGGACCGGTAGTTGGCAAACGACTGCTCGGCGTGGTAGCCGATGTAGCTGATGACGTATGGTCTGTAGTGGTTGTTGACTCTGTCTGCTGAGCTTGTTGTTGCTGTTTAGCCTTCTCTTCCTGGGCTGACTGCGTCGCCAGCGCATCTTTCAAGTCTTTGTCCGCAGTTGATGTTGATTGCGTGTTTGAAGGCGCAGTGTTTTGTGTATCAGACGAGTTAGCGTCTGTTGATGTTGTGCTGGACGTATTGTTTGACGATGCCACCTGACTGGCCGTCGGCGCCGTAACGGGCAGCAGATTGTGACGTACCACGTAGATTCCACCCGCCAATAGCGCCAAAAGAAGCACTCCTACCAGTACAAATCCCACCACGCTACCTTGTTCTCGATGTCGTGTCATGCGTGTTATAACCTCTGTTATTAGCCTATTTATCTGCTATTATACCAATTTTACCATCAAAAAGCAATCGTATTTCCCTCGCGCTGGCCCCATGCTACACTATCAGTATGATCATTACTATCGACACTGGTGGGACGAAAACGTTGATTTCGTCGTTTACGCGAGACGGCAAGATCGGCGAGTCGATAAAGTTTCCTACCCCCTCTGACCCTAAGCAATACGTCTTAGCATTGCAAGAAACGGTGCGTGAACACTACGGGCATGATATGGTTGATATCATCGTGGTTGCGCTCCCCGGTATCGTGCGTGATGGTGTTGCGGTCTGGTGCCAGAACCTTGGCTGGAGTAACTTCCCGGCGGCGAAAACCCTTCACGACCTCTTACCTGGTGTGCCTGTCCTGGTCGAAAACGACGCTAATTTGGCAGGCCTTGCCGAGACACGGGCGCTCAACCCTGTACCGACATCCTCCCTCTATGTCACGATCAGTACGGGTATCGGCAGCGGCATTTGTACCAATGGCATAATCGACCCAGGTCTACGCTACAGCGAAGCCGGGCACGCGCTTGTGGAATTCGATGGACGGGTGCAGCCGTGGGAGCACTTCGCCTCTGGCCATGCTATTGTGCGTGTCTACAAAAAATTTGCACGAGACATCACCAGTACGCGTACCTGGCATCAGATTGCCGATCGTATCAGTAGAGGATTTCTTGCCGTTATTCCGATTATCCAACCTGATGTCATCATTATCGGCGGCAGCGTAGGCACGTATTTCGAGCGCTATGGCCATATACTCCGCGAAATCCTCAAGGAGGACTTGCCGGCACATATTCCTTGCCCCAAGATCGTGAAGGCGCAGCACCCCGAACAAGCGGTGATTTACGGATGTTATTACTATGGAAAAGATTACCTCGCTGGCCGCAAAGCTACAACGTGATGCAAGGCGTCAGCCTCACCTAGCTCACCTGATACTGAAACAAGGTGAGCTATTTGGTTGGGATCATACTGCTTGTGCTATTACGTATCATCCTGGCGCGCCAGATGCACAGCTATATCTCCTTCACGAGTTTGGGCATGCCTTGCTGGGCCATCGAACCTACACGCGCGATATTGATTTGGTCACCATGGAGCGAGCGGCGTGGGAGCGTGCCGGGGAGCTCGCGACATCGTACGATATAACACTATCAGATGAGCTCATCGAGCAAGCCCTTGATAGCTATCGAGACTGGTTACATGCGCGATCACTCTGCCCTACTTGCGGTGCTACTGGCGTACAGGTTGCTACCGGCACCTACCACTGTCTGGCCTGCCATCGTGACTGGCGCGTCAATGAGGCGCGTCGCTGCGGCCTCAGACGATACAATGTTACCAAAAAACGCCCTCTCTAGAGCGCTTTTTGGAGAATATTGCCGCCCTTAATTAGTTAGCAGCAACTTTTTTGCCGCGGCGGCTGATGCGGCCGCCCTTGGCGCCGGCGATACGTGCCAGCTCTGGGTTAGCGGCAAAACCACCGGTGTGTCCGTTACGGCCACCTTTGGCACCGATTTTTGCGTAAAAATTTGGATCTTTTGCAAGATTCTTTTGTGCGGCTTTCATACCGCCAGCTTTTGTTCCAGCCATTGCTAGCTTCTCCCTGCCCATATGGGCAAATTAATAATAAGGGCTCCGGCGACCCCTGTTAGGAATCGTCAAAACCCTCGCTTTACCTCACATATGCTATGTGTATAATTTCATTTTAGCACAAACAGTTCATAATGTCAATGGTTACAGGATAGATTTTTATGATGTAAAAGGTATTGCGTTTATGCATATGGTGCGATATTATAGATAAGCACCTGTTTGGATTACTGAAATGATGTGATCCACCACAAAAAGGATTCTTGCTTTCTGCGAGATCCAAGAATCCACCACAACAAATAACCTGTTTACGCAGGTTATTTTGTTATCTTCTAGCTAAGTACCCCTCAAGATACGCTTGCCACACTGGAGAATGTTGCTCTTGAAATACTGTCTCAGGAAGCGCACCATGAGTTCGTCTCTCGAGGCAGCCTCTATTTTGCCAGCGCCTGTCATCATCATACCTTCTAGCCTCAATAACTTCTCGAAAAAGTGATTGATAAAACTATCGGTTGCATGCGTTGTACCACCGCCATTGTACTGCTCGGCCGTTATCGTATCAATAGGCCACACCCGAGGGTCAAAGACGATTCCCGATCCCTTGCTACTAGCGGCGTACGTGAGCGCCCGTATGATACCGCTTGCCCCCATAGCGTCGCACATATCTGCGTCAGAGACGATCTTACCCGGCAGTGTATCTGGTCTGACGCCTCTCAAAGCCTTACTGTAACCGATCCTCTGAATAACACCTCGTACGGATGTCTGCGCTACGTCATCTACCCTAGCTTGTCGCATGATTTCTGTTGCATTCATCAGTTTGTGAGCGTTTTCTCGCCCCACCAGTTTGTAGTCATCAGTGTCGTGCAGCAGCGCTGCGAGACGCGCCTCTAATGCCTCATCTGGCGTCACTCCTTCGATCTGGCAAAACGAACAGTCAGGTCATATACGCGATCAACATGGTCCATGCCGTGCCCCGAATCATCGCCACCGAGACATTCAACCACTCCCGCTCTCACATCATCAAATAATCTCCTGTGTGCCCTCTCTGTCATACTATCAATTGTAGCTGATGACTTTACCTCGACAAACCATAAGCATGCACAAGACCCTTCGTCGACCGCAATTTCTAGGTATGGTGAGATGTCGAAAGGCTGTGATTGATTACTTGCTCTTCGAATCCTTGGTTTATCAGACGTTGGTAGGCTTTTTCTGCTGCTGCACTTAGCGGTTGGGGTGTTTGGTACCCTAGCTCGACGTGAGTTTTAATGACGGAATAATCCTTTAGCATGCTCCTGAGCATCACATCCCCAAGACCAAGTGATTCCTCGCGACTAAGATACTCTGAGAAATCATCTCCGACACATGTTACCGAAAATTCTGGCTGGGGCTTAGACCACTGCGCCTCGGCAGTGGCCAGAAAGCGTCGTGTCATATAGGGTTTATGCACTAATACGATTTTTTTCGCAGTAATCCCCCGCTCTTTTAGTGCTTTTTCGGCAAGTTGGATGTTGAGACCGGTATTCATCGCACATGGCTCGCAGATAATGGCAGTGCCCGGTACCCCAAGCTGTTTTGCGCGTTCGGCGAGGTATTCCGATTCGTTGACATCAAATTTCGGATGTTTAAACCCTGAGAAGACAATCAGAGGTGCGACTCTCTGATGGTACAATTCAGCAGCGCGATCCGCCATATCATTTCTCGTGCCCGATCCACCTGCTACAATAGCATCGCAACGAGGCGGAATTTCAGTTTCGACACGAAGATAGTTATAGATCGTTTCGAAATCTTTTCGTTGGTCATCTGTGAGCGTCACCATTTTATTATGGTAACACGCTAAATCGTTGATCAAAAATGAAATAAAGAAAAAGACCATCCTATTCGGAGGTTCTTTGTATAATTCGGCACCATGCTAGTTTCCCACTTTTGGCAGTGGACAGCGCTTCGTGATTTTGGCGTCGATCCACCTCTCCATTTGGTCTTCCCAAAATTCTTCGCTCAGATGACTTGTTTCAAAAGATTTATCACATAAATACGCATCAAGCTCCCGGAACTGTGGGCACTGCGCCAACAACTGACGCTTCACCCAGGCCGTACCGGTTCGCTTTATATTCTTCGGGGCAACTATCTTATAACAACTTGCCTCGATAGTAACGATTCCCGAGGGTTTTCTGATGTGATCAATATACCGGCTCCAAAAGAAAGGAGTCTCATCAATCTTAACTACCTCTTTCGCCAGCCGCACCGCCGCCTGGTCGTTTAGTTCCTGTTGGCCCAAAGCGGTGCCAAAGACATCATATACCTCTCCGCCTTGATGCAAAGATGTCTTAAGCAAAATGGCATCTCTTGACTGTACATAAAGGGTGACGATTCGTTTATTCATTACCCATCTATTATACAAACAAAAACCCTCCTATTCGGAGGGGTATTTGTATAATTCGGCACCGTGCTAGTTTCCCACTTTTGGCAGTATAATCGCCGCTGATGAGCTTGACTTCTGTGTTCGGAATGGGAACAGGTATTTCCTCATCGCCATGGGCACCGATGCGGCAAAGCCTCATGAGACAAAACTACGTTTTTTCTCATCGCTCGTCGGCAAAGCCGAGTCGCTAAAGCGACCAAGCTCGCTGCTCTTTTTCCTAGAGCCTCAGCCATATCGATGTCCAATCCTCTCGCACGGGGTTTGACAATCATTCTTTGTAAAAATTGACGTTGGTGTTGATCTACACCAATTACTAGTTAAGTCTATCACTTAGAACATGAGAATGAAAGTAATCATTTTCACAAAATCTTTGTGATTTACCAAGAAGCTTGCATGTGGATGAGATACGAGGCGCAAACTGAGTAACGAATGAGTTGTGCTAGGCACTACTCATGAGTCACGCAGGTTTGCAACAAAGTAGCTCACCACAAGTGTTTACGGACGGCTGGCTATGCCAGGCGACAGGTAAACACGGTTGCAGACTTCTTGGAACATAAAAAGGCAATGGGACTATTAGTATGCTTCGGCTCCATATATTGCTATACTTCCACCTTGCACCTATCAAACTGGTAGTCTTCCAGTGTCCTCATAGGGAAATCTAATCTTGAGGTTAGTTTCGCGCTTAATATGCTTTCAGCGCTTATCTAGTCCGTACATAGCTACTCGACAATGCAGCAGGTGGCCACAATCGATACACCAGAGGTACGTCCACCCCGGTCCTCTCG
>JBDHUN010000017.1:0-22434 GCA_039809225.1 Saccharimonas sp. (SeqCode) | reverse complement strand
ATATGTGAACGCTTGAGGTACTTGTTTTCCATCTGTTATTTAGTGTAACAAGGATGGGTAAAGTGGTCTTGTACCTATTTTTATTTTGTAGTAACGTGTTGCATGACACGCACCACTTCATTAACAAAGCCCGCTACACCGGGAACGAGCCAGCCGATGCCATTGAGAATCCATACGAGTAGCGCCAACACCACCGTACCGCCTAGTACCGAGCCCAGACCAAAGAATACGCCGCGGAAAAAGTTGAACTTATAAATAACGAAGCGATTACGGTTGAAATCGTTAAAAAGATCTTCGAGCACTGCTTCACGCGCGCCTTTTTCATTACCATTTTTGACGTTTTGTTTAAGTTTCTTCCAGAAATTAAGTCGCATACGTTTTCCTATTTACTTCCTTTCACTATGCCATATCTTTATTCATAAAAAAAGTGCCGACAATCGTCGGCGCTTTTCTACTAATAACTAATTACTTACTATTTTTCTTGTTATCGTCTTTGAGTTCGGCTTTGGCGCTGTTCATGGCGCGTTCGGCACGGCCACGATATTCATCGACGGTTTTTTTGCCATCTTTGACAGCCGTCTCGACTTGCTGGCGAGTATCATTGTAAAGCTTTTCGCCTTGCTTTTTGACTTCGGCAGCTTTTTGATCGGCTTGTGTTTTCATGTCATCAGCTTTAGCTTTTAGATCGGCACGAGTTTCCTTGCCTGATTTTGGTGCAGTCAAGATTCCTGCGACGACGCCGGCTGCGGCACCGATGATAGCTCCAAGTGCAAATTTACCTTTTGACATATATCCTCCTTACTTAGACTTCTTTATAAAGCTTGACACTAGTTTTGCGATCGCAATCGGCGATGCAAACTTGGCGGCATTGTCGGCCGCACTTTCAAATTTGAGAGCCGTACGCTCTGCGGTGCTGGTAATCGACCGAATCTGTTTGGTAACTTTGATGAGTAGAGCGGTCAGCACGATCGCTAGCACCAAGAACAGTGCCAAAAAGACCGACAGAATAATTACCAGAATTTGTGCCCATTCCATTGAATAGAGCTCCTTTTATGTATTAACGTACTGTTTATCAGTACTATGTTTAGTATAGCATCGCCGGTCACCTGCGATGTGAAATAGTTCACTAGGATTCGTTAATACGCGCCTTGATATGTGCACGTAATGCAGGACCAAGTTTTGCGTGCGCGAGCCCAAAGTCTATGACAGTCTTGAGGTACTCAAGTTTATCGCCTGTATCATAATATTTGCCACCGGTAATTTCTCTGGCGTAGACCCCATACCCATCGTGGATCATTTGCTGCATAATTGGCTGGAGCATAAGCTCGCCCTGCCCACCAAAATGAGTGCTCGCTTTATCAATATATTCAAAAATTTCAGGGGTCAATAAGTAGCCACTCACACTCGCAAGATCACTCGGAGCATTCTTTTTGCCAGGTTTTTCAATAAATTTCTTAACTTTGATCGTCGTCGTATCCGCTTCGTCACCCGCCACCACACCATAGCGATTGTATTCATCATCAGAAACCATTTTCTTGCAGGCCAAGACAGAACCATTGAATTTCGTATACGTTTCGATTAATTGTTTTGTGCGGCCAGGTTTGGCGACAAAAAAGTCGTCAGCGAATGTGTAAATGAACGGCTCATTGCCGATAAGATGAGCAGCGCATTGTATCGGTGTTGCATTACCATAAGGCCCCTTCTGGCGCAGATAGACAAAATTTGCCAAATTCGCGATGCCTTCGATCTCATCGAGTAGTGGTTTTTTCTTGTCGCCACCGGCACGTAGGTTCGCGACCAAGTCCTCACTCGGCAAATCAAAATGATCTTCAATGGCGCGCTTGTTGCTCGACCCGACGATAATTACATCTTTAATACCAGCTTCTACCAGCTCCTCAACCACGTACTGAATAATTGGCTTGTCGATAATCGGCATCATTTCCTTTGGCATGGCTTTGGTTGCGGCAAAAACCGCGTACCAAATCCTGCGGCGGCAATGATTGCTTTGGTTGGTCGTTGCATTATTCTTCTCCTTTAATAAAATCCTGAATCTGTTGCTTGACTTTCGTATATATGTCGTCGGTGAGGTGTGTTGTGTCGAGCCGGAGAGTTGTTGCTCCACGAATATCAAGCGGTTTATAATTCTCAAGCATCGTCTCTATCTCCATTTCACCCGCTAGCGTATCAATGTGCACGGCATGACGGTTGCCACTTTCAATGCGCTGAGAATATCTCGGCTGGATAAGGTCTGGGTCGCAGTATACATACAACTGCATGACACGCGATTCAGTCCCGGCAAGCGACCTTTCAAAGTTAATATTTGCGTAATCACTCCAAAACGCACTCTCAAAGATAAACGTCTTGTTAGTCTTAGCGAGTTCTGCAAGCATTGCAAACATCGCCCCTATCACGGCTCGTCCATACTGCTTCGTTTCAAACTCCGACGCAGGAACTCCAATTGTATCGCCAAGATACTCTTTGAGACTATCTTTGTGGATAACGCCAATCCCCAAGTCGCGCGCAAGCCTGTCTGAGATTGTCGTCTTGCCAGCTGCGGGTGTTCCCTGTACGACAATCACCGTCGCCATCTACAACTTTTCCCGAATCAATTTCTGTGCGAGGGCGGGGTTGGCTTGGCCACGAGATTTTTTCATGACTTGGCCGACGAGGAAGCCGATGGCTTTGTCTTTGCCGGCCTTGATATCTGCGACGGAAGCAGCAGAAGCTGGGTCGGCCAATACTTCATCGACAATAGCCGCAATCGCGCCTTCGTCACTCACCTGTAATAAGTTTTTACTCTCGGCAATCATGCGTGGTGCATCGCCGGATTTCAGCATTTCGAACAGCACTGTCACAGCAGAGTTACTGCTGATTTCGGATGTCTCAGCCATCTCGGCGAGTGCGATCATATGCTCAGGCAGCAGTTGCTTACCATCCCACACGTCCTCACCGGCGCTCACTCTACCTTGGACATCAATAATCAACCAGTTGAGGATACGGCGGCGAATGTCACCATCGGTTTCACGCGCAATGCGTGCTAGAAAATCGCGGACCGGCCGTTCAGCGATACTAAGGGCCGTTTCGGTCATCGCATAATCAAGACCGGCTTTTTTGAGAATCAACCTCAGCTCGCCCGGCAGCATCGGCATATCAGCCTGAATCTCGGCGATTTCGTCGTCGCTCAGTACAATCGGCGGAATATCGGCATCCGGCATATAGCGATAATCCTGTGCATCTTCTTTGCTACGCTGACTGGTAGTGATACCTTTGTCATCATTCCAGCCGCGCGTCTCCTGCACAACGCGCTCGCCGCGCTCTAGTAACTCTACCTGACGACGAAATTCATACTCGGCCGCACGTTCAACGCTGCGGAATGAATTAAGATTCTTTACCTCGGCGCGCTTACCAAGCTCATTTGCACCTTTTGGCGCGATGGAAATATTGACATCGAACCGCATATTGCCATGATACAAGTCACCATACGTGACTTCGGCATAAGTCATGAGACGATGAAGTTCGGTAACATATGCCTTGGCCTCAGCTGGCGAATGCATATCTGGCTCAGAAACAATTTCGATCAGTGGCGTACCGGCGCGGTTGAGATCGACCAGGCTATAATCACCATAATGTGTCAGCTTGCCGGCGTCTTCTTCTATGTGGGCATGGTGAATCCGCACGCTAATAGTGCTGCCATCTTCAAGCGGTGCCTCAACCGACCCTGTCAAAATAATCGGCTGGTACATCTGGCTGGTCTGGTAGCCTTTTGGCAGATCAGGGTAAAAATAATGCTTGCGATCAAAACGCGACACATGCGCAACCGGAGCGTTGAGCGCTTTTGCTGCTCGAATCGCTAGGTCGACAGCGTGACGATTGAGTACTGGCAGCATGCCTGGTAACCCGAAGTCGATGGGATGAACTTTGCTATTCGGCTCAGCATCACGCGCATCGTTATCGGCCGGACTGAATAATTTCGTCGCAGTCGCCAGCTGCACGTGGCACTCAATCCCAATCGTCATGTCGTATTTTGCAAGTTGCTCGTCTGTTGCCATCATATTGCTCCCAAGTCTTTCAGGCCGCGCTTAAATGCCCCCAGCGCTCGTGCTGTTGTCTCAAACGTTAATTTGGCATTGGTTTCATGCGCCAATTGATTGCGGATCTTGTGAGCCGACCAGACATGGTTTGCATTACTCCAGGTCGTATCTGCTGCTTTCATACGCTCGCCCATCGTCGTGCCTTTATAATGGCTTTCCCGCAGTGCATGATCGAGTAGTTTATCGGCATTCAGCACCGCTAACTGCCACGTCGCAGGATTTTTGTGGTCGATACTATTCTCGATTTGTAGCCATTTTGCCTGGTACTTAGCCGTGTCAAGTCGTGGTTTTGCTCGCATCCCAACCAGTAAGTAAATGACACCTACTACTGCGAGAAGTAAGATGCCAGAGAGCATGAAAATCGTTGCTGGACTATCCACGAGACGCCTCCATCGAAGCCGCTAGCGCAATCAAAGTCGCATCAGATTTCATCGGTCCTATCAACTGCACACCCACCGGTAAGCCGTCTGGATTAGTCCCGGCCGGTACGCTAAGTGCTGGGATTCCCGCCAGGCTGGCCGGCACCGTCATCACATCGCTGAGATACATTTTAACCGGATCACTCGTGTTTTCGCCGATACCAAAAGCAACCGTAGGTGCTGTGGGTGCAATCAACACATCATATGATTCAAATAGTGTATTGAATTCACGAATCAGCAAGGTCCGTGCTTTTTGCGCTTGCAAATAATAGGCATCAAAGAACCCACTTGACAGCACATAGCTACCGATCATGATACGGCGCTTATTCTCGGCCATAAAGCCTTCATTACGTGATTTGCCGTATAGTTCGGCGAGTGTTTTTGCCTCCGGTGACCGGTAACCATAGCGCACGCCGTCATAGCGAGCTAAGTTGCTTGAGACTTCCGCCGGCACGATAATGTAGTACATCGCGAGGGCAAGTGGCGCAGTTGGCATACTGACTTCTTCGACGGCATGACCGGCGGCACGCAACGATTCGATATAAGCGGCCGTTACCTCACGCACATCTTCATCAACATTCTCGTTCACCGTTTCTTTGATAACACCGATCTTGAGTCCCGGCTTCACCGTAGTTAGCGGCTCAAAATAATCCGGCAAGGTCGTCATGTCTTTGTCATCGCGTCCGGCCATGACACTCATCACCAGTGCAACATCGTCGGCCGACTTCGCGAAACAACCCATACAATCCGTGCTGCTTGCCATTGCCACCACGCCGTAGCGACTAGTCATGCCATAGGTCGGCTTCATGCCATAGATACCGTTGAAACTAGCAGGCTGGCGAATCGAGCCACCGGTATCGCTGCCGAGTGCAAACGGCACGACATCGAGTGCTGTCACTACAGCCGAGCCACCGCTACTACCACCCGCGACCTTTTTCTGATCAATCGCGTTGTGGGTGACACCAAAGGCTGAATTTTCGGTCGAACCGCCGTGCGCAAAAGCATCAAGGTTTGATTTGCCGATACAAATTGCACCCACTGCTTCGAGCTTTTCAACAACCGTTGCCTGAATGGGTGCCTCAAAGTTCTCTAAGATTTTCGCTGCCGCGGTAGTAGGCGCGCCAAACGCCAAGTAATTGTCCTTCACAACAAATGGCACGCCGGCTAAGACGCCCACATCTTCGCCCTTCCTAAGCCTAGCGTCAATCTCATCGGCTCTTTCCAATGCGCGTTTTTCAGTCAGACTGAGCAATGCATGGTAGGCATCGATGTCTTGGGCATTTTGTAGCGCCTTTTCAACTTCGGCTCGGGCCGAGCTCTCGCCAGATTTGATGGCTTCGACAATGGGAATAATCACACTACTCATAGCACTTTTGGCACCTTTACGCTGTGTTCGGCTTGGTCGGGCGCGAGTGCGAGCAGCTTTTCTCGGCTGACGTCACCTGTTTGTACCGTATCATCGCGCCAAACGTTCTCAAGCCCCGTCACCTGATAGGTCGGTTCAACGCCGCTGGTATCGAGCGCGCCAAGCTGCTCGATGTACGCTAGTATATTGCCAAGATCGGTCTCGAGGCTAGCAAGCTCATCATCGCTGAGTTGCAAATTACTTAGTTGTGCGAGATGTCGCACATCATCAGAAGAAATCGCAGTCATTTGTTTTATTATAGCGCACCGCCAGGCGTGGCTCAAACTATTTATCTGTTACCTCTTATGCTTTATACTGTACTAGTAATGGCTCATCAAATAAAAAAGAACCTCGGCGTGACGCCGCACGGCAACAAAGCCGAGTTTCGTGTCTGGGCGCCGTTTGCGTCCGGAGTAGCCATCGCTGGTACATTTACACCTGACGCGCCGCTGCCGCTCGTCAGCGAGTCAGATGGGTATTGGTCACTTGTTGTCAAAGATGTCGAGCCTGGCCAGAACTATAAGTATCTCCTCGATACCCCCATTGGTCGTCTCGAAAAGAATGACCCCCGTGCCCTCGCCATCACCAATAGCGACAAAGGCCTGTCGGTGATTGTGGGCGATAGTTTTGATTGGCAGGACGACAATTTCACACCGCCGCCTAAAGATCAGCAGATTATCTATGAACTACACATTGGTACCTTTCACCGACCCGATGCCGCCACACCCGGTACGTTCTCCAGTGCAATCGAAAAGCTCGATTATCTCCAGCAACTTGGCATCAATATGATCGAACTGATGCCTGTCACCAGTATGGCCTATAGCTACGGGTGGGGGTATGCGCCAAATTACATTTATAGTGTCGAAACAGTACTCGGCGGTCGCCATGGCCTGTTGATGTTTGTCCGCGAGGCTCACAAGCGCGGTATAGGCGTGATTCTCGATGTTGTCTACAACCACTTTTCGGGTGATACCGATCTGTGGCAATTTGATGGCTGGAGCGAGAATAATCGCGGCGGTATCTACTTTTATAATGATGCTCGCGGCGATACACCCTGGGGTGGACGCCCGGATTATGGTCGGCCGGAGGTGCGACAGTTTATTCTCGACAATATCACCATGTGGTTGACCGACTACCGACTCGATGGCCTGCGTATCGATTCCACGATTTACATGCGCAATACCGAAGGGCATGACAATGACCCGCCGCATGATATTCCGGATGCCTGGTATTTGTTGCAAGACATCGTGAACCTGGCCCACAAGGTCAACCCACGGGCGATCGTGATCGCTGAGGATTGTGCCAACAGTGCATTTATAACCAAACGACGTGAGGATAGTGGCTGCGGATTTGATGCCCAGTGGGAACTGGGTTTTCCGCATGCGGTTCGCGATGCGCTCGGCATTACACCCGCTTTTCCGCGAACATTGGCCGGAGTGCGTTATGAGCTTGAACGCTCCTATAATGGCGATGCGTTTGAAAAAATTATCTTTAGCGACTCACATGATACCGCAGCCAATGGGTCGGTACGGCTAAATGACGCCGTAGCCCCATACGATTCGAGCAGCTTGGTGGCTCGGCAAACGTTGCTCGTGGCAGCTGCGTTAATGCTGAGTGCACCAGGCGTACCGATGCTGTTGCAAGGCAGTGAGTTTTTGCAGGACGGCGCATTTAACGATTGGCAAGAGCTCACTTGGAAACATGCCGAAAAATATCAGGGCATCGTGACAGCACATCGCCACCTGATAGACCTACGGCTTAACCGTCACGGCAACACAGCGGGGCTCATGGGACAGCACACGGCGATCTTTCACCAAGATGACAACAACGCCGTTATTGGTTACCACCGCTGGCAACAAGGCGGTGCTGGTGATGATGTCATCGTGATTACTAACTTTAACAACACCGACTTTGACGTCTACCAACTCACTTTGCCGCGCGGCGGTGAATGGCAGATTCGTTTCAACAGCACCTGGGAAGGCTATAGCAAAGATTTTGCGAACGACACAACAACGACGATCGCGACCGACGATCACAATATCGCGACCATTCATTTACCGGCCTACGCTGTTTTCATCGCTTCGCAAGCTTAATATTCTAGTTCAGCCAGCACCGGACGGTGGTCTGAACCTACATCCGGCAGGACGCGGTATGAGCGGGTGCGGAAATGATGCGTGCCAAATATCCAGTCGATTTTTGCGACCCGAATCGCCGGTAGCCACTCTAGCCCAGCCTGCTTGCCGCTGATGGTACGTTGACGGCCCGGGTCGAGGTCGCGAAGCGAGGTGTTGGCAATAACATAATCAATCGTCGTTCCCGCCGCCAAATCACAAGCACTAATCGCCGAATCGCGAAAGATACCTCGTGGTAGCAACCACGCTAAGCGAATGGCTGCTCGCGAACGAAGCAGACGTGATAACTTAGAACTTATATGCATGGCGTTGAAGTCACCGAGTAATAAGGTTCGTGCTGTCGGGGATTGATCAATAATCGCCACCGCTTGCGCCGCCTGGAGCATGCGTGTCGCCTCAGCCCGGTCATCAAAGTGCAGTCCTAAAACGCGTATCGTCTTGTCATTCGTATCTTGGCAATGTACTTCGAGAATACTCCGCGTAGTGTCACCTAGCGGGTGTTCTCTCTCGGCGGTAATCGGCAAACGGCTCATGATCGCAAAGCCCAAGCCAGGGATGCGTGGCTCGTCATAAGCCATCATTGCCAGTTCGTAGCCAAGCGCGTGGATCGCCGTTTTGATCTCATCACGCAAGTCTGCCAACCGGCCAAATTCCGGCACCACGACAATATCGGCATCGAGTTTCTTCAGTGTCGCCAGGGCATCATGCGGCGTCGCCCGGCGGGTCTTTGTGCCTTCGACAAACATGCCTTCAGCATTCCACGTCACCACCCTGAGCTTACTCATTTCATCTTTACCTTTATGTCGGTAATGAGATCACGCAGTTCGGCGGCTCGTTCAAATTCGAGATTGGCGCTAGCGAGATTCATTTGCCCAGTCAGGTCCTTCACCAAACTCGCGTATTCATCTTTCGGAATTTTATTAAGATTCAGTTTTTCTTTAGTATCTTCTTTTTGGGGGATGATCGCGCGCAACCCTTCGCCGATCGCTTTGTCGACACCACGCGGCGTTATATCGTGCTGTTTGTTGTATGCCTCCTGAATATCGCGACGACGGTTGGTCTCATCAATGGCGCGCTTCATGCTATTGGTCATAGTATCGGCGTACATAATCACCGTGCCCTCAACGTGCCGAGCCGCTCGACCGATGGTCTGGATCAATGACCCCTCACTCCGCAGGAAGCCTTCTTTGTCGGCGTCGAGAATAACGACCAGGCTGACTTCCGGCAAGTCCAACCCTTCGCGGAGCAGGTTAATGCCGACAAGTACGTCGTAGACGCCCATCCGGAGATCGCGCAAGATGTCGCCGCGCTCCAACGTGTCAATATCGCTGTGAATATAAGCCGTCTTGATGCCCAGGTCTATCAGATGCTGTGACAAATCTTCGGCCATGCGCTTGGTCAGTGTCGTTACCAACACACGCTGGTGTTTGTCGGTGCGTTCACGAATTTCTGCAATCAAATCATCAATCTGACCTTCGGTTTTACGTACCTCAATTTTCGGATCCAACAGGCCGGTTGGGCGAATAATCTGCTGGACAGGTGCCGGAGTATGCGTGAGCTCATACTCACCCGGTGTGGCCGACACAAAAATCGCTTGGTTAATATGTTTGTCAAATTCATCAAAGCGCAGCGGCCGATTATCAAGTGCGCTCGGCAAGCGAAAGCCATACTCGACCAGGATTTCTTTGCGTGCCCGGTCGCCGTTGTACATACCACGCACCTGCGGCAAGGTGACGTGACTCTCATCAACAAATAACAAAAAATCATCGGGAAAATAATCAAGAAGCGTGGCTGGTTGCTCGCCCGGTTCACGGTTCGTGAGATAGCGACTATAATTTTCGATTCCTTTAACAAACCCGGTTTCCTCAAGCATTTCTAGGTCAAACTTTGTGCGCTGGCTGAGCCGCTGCGCCTCTAGGTATTTGTCATGTTTCTCAAACCACGCAAGTCGCGACTCGTACTCCAGCTTGATATTTTCGATGGCACGCTGAACCTTTTCCTTCGGTGTGACATAGTGACTCGACGGAAATATTTTGACGAACGCTTGCTCATTCAATATCTCGCCGGTCAACGGGTCGATGTTGGTAATACGATCGACTTCATCGCCAAAAAATTCGATTCGGTAGGCCGTATCGCTGCCGGCTGGAAACACGTCGACCACGTCGCCGCGCACCCGAAAAGTACCACGCGCAAAGTCAATATCATTACGACTGTACTGAATATCGGTCAACTGCCGCACGAATTTATCTTGCACCCGCCGCTCGCCTTTTTCGACCGTAATTGACATTTCAGCATAATCATCTGGCGACCCAATGCCATAGATACAGCTGACGCTAGCCACGATGATCACATCACGCCGTGTTAACAGTGCACTGGTCGCGGCGTGGCGTAAACGATCGATCTCTTCGTTGATCGCCGAATCTTTTTCGATATAGGTATCACTACTGGCAATGTAGGCTTCCGGCTGATAATAATCAAAGTAGCTGACAAAATAATGAACTTCATTGTCCGGGAAAAATGCCTTAAATTCGCTAAATAGCTGCGCCGCCAGCGTCTTGTTATGCGCCAACACCAATGTCGGTACATTACGCTCAGCAATGATGTTTGCCATCGTAAAGGTCTTGCCGCTGCCGGTCACCCCGAGCAGCGTTTGCTCGCGCTCGCCCTTTTTGAGCCCATCAATCAACTGAGCAATTGCCGCCGGTTGATCACCGGTTGGCCGATACTTCGAGGAGAGACGAAACGTATTCATCTCTTTATTATAGCGCGATTATTTATAATGGACGCTCTTTAAAATCTCGTAGGCTTTCTTTGCAGCGTCAGTCGCAAAATAATTAGTAGCTTCCGTGCGACTGCCATAAACGGTCAGCGTGTCAGCTCCTCCAAATGCAGGGCCGCTGTTAAATGTCATCGCCGCCGGGTTGGAAGTAGTTGGAATGATATTTGTCTTGCCATAGATAAAGTTGGTCATGTAGACATCACAGGCATGCATACCAGCTTTTACTTCGCTGGTCGTCTTGGCATTAGAAAGATACATCTGTGCCGTGTACCCCTTATCGTTTTTTATAATTACCTCAGCGGCCGATATAATAGCCAGGTTGTAGTCGGTATTAATATATTGTGCTGGTACCGTTATTTTCGTTTGGTAGGTACTGACAACTTCTGCTGTCTGCCCCGCCATCTCATCTCGAGGACAAGCGCCACCAATGCCATCAATACCCGACCTTAAAGTGAGAGCACTACCGCCTTTGTCGTCTTTGACCGTCACAAAATCATACGGCATATTGCTCTTCCCGTCTGTGCCATCGTTTGACGCGGCCTCAACTGACCAGTTGGATGGATAATCGAAACAGATTTTTTCATACTTTCCACAGAATTCTTTCATCGTTACTGTTGCCGCAGGAGTTGAGGTGGTGGTATGCGTCGTTGCCGTGGAGTTTGTCGATGTATTTTTATCGATTATAAAATTTTGATAGAACGCAATGCCTAGCGCGCACAGCAATGCCGCAACTAAGCATATAATAATAACGGCATGAGCGCTACCGGTTTGTTGAGAATGCTTCACCCTAGTTTCCTCGCTTATGGTTAGTTGTTAGTTCTGACTGCATACCTATCCTTTGCAAAGAGCAATTAACCGCGACGATTTGAGAGCTTTTTCTCATCATCTGCCAGGCTATCACGCATGTTCTCAATATCATGAAAATCAGCATATTTAGCATCGAGTGCCGCTACCACCTTCGCCACCAGCCGCTTTGGGTCGGTGTCGAATATCACGTCTTTGCCGCCAGGCGCCTCGACATGTTTGAGCAGTGTTGCCGCGTAGTCGGCAAGACCACCGCTGCCCAGCAATACACCACAGACTTTGCGGCTTTCTAGGGCAGTTGCCAGCTCATGAAGCGAGCCCATTCGCCCCCCCACCGTGATCACCGCATCGGCACTACGCACGAGGTGAACATCACGCCCAACATACTCCATGCCAGTGAAGTTAATATAATCAAATTCTTTGGTAGGCAATCGATAGGTTGACACATGCTCACGGTAACTGCTCGCCGGGCTGAAGCCAATCGAGCTCCCCTTGCTATTTTTGACACTGACAAATCCCATCGCCGCGTAGTGAGGCAATCCGACGGTGGCGCCCGTGAGCAATGTTTTGCCAGCCCGCGCGATTTCAGCACCAAGCGCAAACGCTTGATCATGGGCGGCTCCCACTGTATCGCCAGCTGCTGCTCCCGATACGCATATTTGGTACCTCACCGTGTATACTCCTTCACTTTGTAATCATCCGGCGCATTTGCCAGGTATGTTTTGATTTCATCTTGGGTCAGCAAGCCCGCTTGAGCACCAAGTTTCTGGACGACACTCATGCTATTGATTGGCGCCCACGTCAGAGCAGTTTCCATAGTTTCGCCGAGCGCCAAGGCGGCGACAACAGTGCTAGCAAAAGCGTCGCCCGCTCCGGTTCGATCATACGGCGGCGCCAGGTCGGGATAGTTTGGAATCGTCATTATCTTGCCATCATAGGATGCATATGAGCCATTCGGGCCATCAGTGATGACGACAATCTTTGGCCCCAACTCATGCAGTGCGGCCGCGAGATTTCGAATTACACCTGCATCTTTGCCGGTAATCATTGCGGCTTCTTCGCGGTTTAAAATAATCAACTCGGCCCGCTGATACAATTTCGCCATTTTTTTCGCGCCCCATGTGAAATGGAATGTGCCTGGCTGCAACACAAATTTGATATCCGGATGCTGCTCAAGATAATCGGCTAACGCTTCATGCAGCTGCCATGACTCGCCGCTAACACTCGCAAGATAAATCCAATCGGGTGCATGTGTCGGCTGTTTCCAAGCATAATCATATGTTTCATCTTTCGTCAATATCGTGCGCTCCGCCTCGAGGCGCAAGACATAGTAATAATTCGATTTGGCATGCTTTTTCTGCACAACTAGCGACGTATCGACGTGTTGTGCCGCCAGATAGTGTAGCGAGTCAACGCCGGCTTTGTCATCCCCTAGCCAACTCATGAGGCTCGAGCCAACACCAAGCCGAGCACAGGAGACAGCGGCATTTGGCGACGGGCCGACCGACTGAACAATCTCGACTTCTTCATAGGGCGGTCGTCCACCAAACGGAATTGACAGCCATTTACCACCCTTTTTGTCGGTATCAACATGTGCGACCTCAGGACTGAGTTTGATAAATGCGTCCGTAAAAATATCGCCGATAAACAATATCTGCGGCTGCTTAGTGCTTTTCTTATGTTCGCCCACTTTCTGTTCGTGGTAATCACTCAGGTCACACATGCTCATGCCAGCCTGTGAAATGATTTCATCAATAGCGATTTCGTTATCACCATCAGCTGCCACATACCACGCCGTTAAACCATGCTGGATCTGGCAACGCACATGTTTGGCGGTGCGTTCCTCAAACGACTTATATGTATTCTCTTTGATATCATCAATGTTAAAAGATATCGTGTGGTTGTCGATGCGGAGTGCCACATCATCAGTATGTTGGAAAAGATGGGTTTTTTCCTGATGGGCGATCAAGGACTTATACAGTTCATGCGCCGTCGTATCGGCCGGATCTAGCCCAATTTGACGCATGACGCGGTGAGCCCGAGCCATGATGTCCGCGACATAGGCAACATCTGTACCTTTGTGACCAGTTAGCTTTTCCAGACTGCGCAGTGCCTGAGTAAACAGTGGCTCTTTGGCCTCCAAAATATCGCGCAAAAATACTGCCATTAGTTTTTCTCCCGAGCACTCACCGACTTTTCATGGATCGGCATCTCGTGAAGCTTAACGCTTTTTCTGAGGATACCCGGCTTGGCGCCGACTTTCGTCACGACACTAGTGCTATTAGCGCTCGCAAAGATAACCGACTCTTTTAGTGATTTGCCTTGCGCCCATTGGCTGAGGAAGCCGCTCGCAAAAGCATCACCGGCACCCGTGCGGTCAATCACCGGCACATCTTCATACATACCGGCACGCACGATCGTTTCGCCGTCTGTCGCCACCACACCGTTTGGCCCGTCACTGACAATAGCCACAGGCACATAATGAAGCGCGTGTAATGCCAATTCTTCACAAGTCTCACCGCTCACCAGCATTTGCATCTCCTCTTTGTTGGTGCAGAGCACCTCGACACTATCGAGCAGCGCGATCAGTTTGTCTTTCTCGGCTAGCTCTGGTCCAGCCGGGTTAAGCATGACTTTCACCTGGTGTTTTTCGGCCATATCGACAATTTCACGTAACAACGGCAAGCCACCGTCGCCAAGCGATGTCGGATAAATCCAATCGAACTTTTGAATCGCATCGAGGTCAAACCCATGTCGACCGCTTCGACCAAAGGCTCGCCCACGATGATTGAGGATAGTCCGCTCGCCATTCGTCGCGATCATAATAACCGAGTACCCTGACTGAAATTCCGGCTTCTGGATGACATATTCGGTACTGACACCCTCGTCATCGAGGTCGCGCAAAATTGATTGGCTGGCCGGATCATCACCCAGTCCCCACATGTAAGCACTTTCCAGTCTCTGCCGGGCAAATGTCACCGCGACGTTGGTAGCATTTCCGCCGGTACTAAAAGTGACGTCCTCGACTTCCATCTTGAGCCCAAGCGGCAGATGCGTATACATGTGTTTGCCCTCTTTATGGGGATCAAACTCATCCGACTTCAAGAAAACATCTTGGGTGCCTTTGCCGATCGCGAGAATTTTTACCATACCCTGATTCCATTGCTATCAATACTATAGCGGTGAGCTTGCTGATTCACGAAACATCTGCAGCCGGT
Organism: Saccharimonas sp. (SeqCode); assembly: GCA_039809225.1. Lineage (GTDB taxonomy): Bacteria > Patescibacteriota > Saccharimonadia > Saccharimonadales > Saccharimonadaceae > Saccharimonas. The sequence continues at coordinate 7,586 of JBDHUN010000017.1, read as the reverse complement.
GAATTTTAACGGTGCGTACCCGAAAAAATTCCCGCGCGAAGCCGTTTCGTGAATCGGCGGGCTCACACGGCTGTCGTTTGACACTATCTGACCGCCTTTCCTGCGCTACCAAACGCAGTGATTTTTTCTTCAACGACTGCTTGCACGGCATCTTTGACGTCATCCATCAGCTTCACGACTGCAAATTCATCCGGGTCTTGGTCTAACACTTTTTCAAGTGTTGTCCGGAAGGCGTAGCGCATGTCGCTGTTAATATTGATCTTCGATACACCGGTCTTTGCGGCTTCCTCAAAAAAGTGCAGCGGCGTGCCCGAGCCGCCATGCAGCGAAATCTGACAATCAATCGCCTCGCGAATACGCTGTAGCAGAGTAATATCAAGCTCTTTTGGCACATCATATTTACCATGTAGATTGCCAATAGCAGCCGCGAACGTGTCGACGCCGGTTGCATCCACAAAGGCCTTGGCACTTTCCGGTGTGCTAAACGTTTTCTTGATCTCATCATAGTTGATTGACTCATGGTGCACATTGCTGCTGCCTCCAAAATAATGCGGTTCACTTTCGACAAGCGCGCCGGTAAACTTTGCGTAATCAACCACCTCTTTGGTGCCGGCAATTATTTCCTCCTCGGTCGCATCGTGATTGGCTTGGGAAATATCGATATGGATAAATTCAAAGCCAACATCGATCGCGCGCTTGCAAGCCTCGACAGAAGGACTATGGTCGAGGTTGATGTAGATTTCTACGCCGTATTCCTCGCGGTAATTGTCGACCATATCACGGATGTTTTCGAGGCCGAGGGCTTTGACCTCGCCGTCGCTGACCTCGACCAGCAGCGGCGCATTGAGTTTCTGTGCCGCACGACAAACCGCGATCAGTGTTTCTTGATTGTCGATATTAAATGCCCCGACCGCAAAGCCTTGTGTACGACTACGCTGCATCAAATGCCGCGCTCTCAGCGTCCGATCGCGAATTTCGCTAATTGTTAGCCCCATCTGTATCGCTCCCTAAAGAGTGGTTATGCTTATCTCTTATCTAGTATACCACTCTCGAGACTTGACAGAAACTATTGACATTTTTTAACCAGTATGATATATATATTAGCTTTTCAATCCAACGTTTCAACGACCGAAGTGCGAGAAGAGCACCTCAGAGAGAAGGAATCATGATCGCTATCAGCAGCTCCGAAACTGCCGGTACCATGACATACTCCCCGGCGGGAAAGGCGGCCACAAACCTAGAGTGCCAGCCCAAGGAGGTAATCGACACTATCGAAGCCCTACTGACAGCTCAGTTGTCCCGACTGGCTCATTATTATTCGGGCGCACTCGCGGTAGATGGTCCGAACTTTACGGCCGCATTTGTCGCGATGGATGAGGCTATCACGTCATGCGCCCTCTCGATGATCGAACGATTGTCACAGCAACTGCCATGACATAACTTCTACCAGGCCCACTCGAAAACGGTTCGCCGTGAGAGTTCAATCTCTTACGAGCCTAAAGCCCTCTCGGTGGGCCGTTTTCATTTAGCTTGTATTTTCTCAGAACTGAGAACTAAGAACTATTTTCTTAAAATCCAGGCTTATATTGTGGCCGCGAGTCAACAAACTCTTTCGTACGCTTGGCAATGGTATCATCCGCCAACCCAAGCTTCTGATGCACCTCCAGCGGTGCACCCGATTCGCCATAGCGATCTTGGATGCCGATACGCAGGAGCGGTGCCGGCATTTCATCACACAGCAGTTCAGCGACTGCGCCACCAAACCCACCGGCAGCCTGTGCATCCTCGCACGTCACGGCGCGGCCGGTTTTTTTGATAGATGTTAGGATCGTCTCGACATCAAGTGGCTTGACGGTTGGCACGTGCACGATCTCAGCATCGATACCTTCTTTTTTCAGCTGTTCGGCGGCTTTAAGCGCAAATGGCGTCTCGATTCCGGTCGAGAGAATCGTTACATCCCTGCCTTCGCGCAACACATACGCCTTGCCAAGCTCAAAGGGGCTATCTGGAGTACTAAAGACCGGTGTTTTCTCACGCGCGATGCGTAAATAGCTCGGCTTACCATTTTCGGCCAGCGCCATGGTCGCTTTTTCGGCTTCGACGCTGTCGCCCGGACACACCACCACCATGTTTGGCATAACACGCATCAGAGCGATGTCTTCAAACATCTGGTGAGTGGCGCCGTCCGGGCCGACCGTACTACCGCTATGGCCACCGACGATCTTCACCGGCTGGTCATTGAGAGCTGTTGTGGTCTTAATCTGTTCCCAGTTGCGACCAGGACTAAACGCCGCGTAACTGGCCACGAAGGGAATCTTGCCCACCCGTGCCATGCCGCTCGCGATGATAGGTAAATTCTGCTCGGCAATACCGACCTCGATATAGCGCTGGGGAAATGCCTCAGCAAAAAGGTGCATCTGCACACTCTCGACCAGGTCAGCGCACAACCCGACAACATTTGAATTCTTTTCGCCTGCGGCTTTGAGCCCACGTCCAAACCCGGCCCTGGTCGGTTCAACATCTGGCTTATCACGATACAGATTCTTATTGAGCGGATACATCGGAGACCTTTCCATCTAGCTTCAAGGTGGCGATCAACGCCTTGGCGTCGACCTCGACATGTGGTGATGTTTTCGCTGTGTAATACACTACCGCACCCAGATCTCCGGCAACCCGCACAATAATATAATCAGTGAGATTACCTTCGGTCGTGTTGTACGAATAGTTTCCTTTGTAAAAAGCCACTCGCTCACCAGCTGTTGTCGGTACCCACACGACTCCTTGGCCATGGTTGTCGGCTTTGTTGTCCGCCGATTTCTTAAGAATGCGATTGTAGTACGTCATACTTACCATTCCTACTGTGTTACCTTGGTCGTCGAAAGGCAGGTTGGCCGAGAACACACCTATCCGTATCTTTTCACCAGTCGACGTCTTGTCGTAAGTGACAGTTCCTTTGTCAACCAAACCCTGACGCCACTCTCCAGACAGTGTGGGAACAAATTTCATAGTAGGTGCAAATTGAATGTTCTTAGAGAGTGGATATTCGACGACCGCTGGAGCTTGGGGAGTTGGAGCGGATGCTTTCTGTGTCGACAGTAGACGGCTCGCTACAACTAACCCTACTATTAGCAGGCCTAATACGACAACTCCGGCGAGCACGATCGCTATAATCTTCTTCGACCTTTTTGGAGAAGTTGGTGGCGCCTGTAATGACTGCGCGGGGAACACTTGTGGGGTGGTAGGCGAAGTTGGCGGCACGGGCACGGGCGATAGCGTGGTAAGTGGCGCACTAGTAGTCGGCGGTGTCGTCAGTGATGGCGCAGAGCTTAGTGATGATGGCGCCGACGGCTGCGACATCGGTTCTTGGGGCGGCGTTGAGTTAGGTTGTGGTTGAGATTCGTTATTCATGTGTTATTTTCCTACTCTTATTCATGCTCCGCCTTTATGCGGCCACTCATCGTGCGGAGTTCTTTTAGTGCTTCTTTGGCCTGTTCGGCGTTTGGTGGCACGCCGTGCCACTTGTAATTGTATTCCATGAAGTCGACGTTTTTGCCCGGTATCGTGTGCGTAATGATAACGCTGGGCCGATTCTCAATCGCCTTGGCCATGCCGACCGCGTCCTGAATACTTTCAATGTTGTGTCCATCAATTTCCTGCACGTGCCAACCAAAGCTCTCCCACTTCTCATGAAGGTCTTCGAGCGGCATCACTGACTCGGTCGGACCATCGATCTGGATATTGTTGCGATCGACAAACACAATCAGCTGCGACAACTTATACTTGGCAGCGAACATAATCGACTCCCAATTATTCCCCTCATCCAGCTCACCATCACCCGTCACCACATATACCCACCGATGGGGTTGATGATCAAGGTACTGAAACACATACGCCGCGCCAGCCCCTTGACCAATACCGCACCCCAGCGGGCCGCTGGTATTCTCGAGGCCTGGCAACTTGGTGCGCTCAGGGTGGCCCTGTAAGCGGCTGCCCCACTGCCGAAGTGTCATCAGTTCATCCTTTGGGAAAAATCCGGCCTCGGCCATAGTAGCGTACTGTACCGGTACACAGTGACCATTGCTGAGGAAAAAAAGATCTCGATCCGGCATCTCCGGCTGCTTCGGGTCGATGTTCATGATACCAAAATAAAGTGTCGCAAGAAGATCGGCCAGTCCCAATGGGCCCGCCGAGTGTCCACTCCCGGCGCGCTCGAGCATCTTGACGATATCACAACGGATGTTGTTGGCTTTTTGCTCGATTTGCGTAATTGTAAACGGTGTTCGGCTCATCGTTAAATCACCGCATGTTTATTAATTTCATCAGTCAGTTGTTTGTAGGCAGCAGCCGGGTCGTCGGCGCGATTAATCGCGCCGCCACAGTTAATCACATCAACACCACCTTGCGCCAGGCTAAAGGCATTCTCAAGATTTGCACCACCATCCCACCCGACTTCAACTTCTGGGTGGATACTGCGAATCAACCGCACCTTCTCGAGCTGCATTAAACTCGCCGTACCGCCGTAATGGCCGAGATCACCACTAAATACCAACACATGATCGGCTTGCTCAATATACGGTTGGACAGTATTTGGTACTGTTGGCTTGAGCAACGCAACCCCAGCTTTGATGCCGACACTCTTTAGCTTTTGCAGCGTTGGCAATAGGTCTTCACTGGCTTCAGCATGAAATATTATCGTCTGTGGCTTCAGCTGGATCAGTGTATCAACATATTGGCTTGGGTAGGCTACCATCGCGTGAATATCCACCATCCATTCCTGCGGCCACCAAATTTGATTTACCCCTACACTTTGATTTGGTGTAAACTGGCCATCCATCAGATCAATATGGACACGCTGCGCAAACGGATGAAGTTTCTCAACGGTAGCTTTGTAGTCGGAGTCATTTTCTACAGTAATGCAAGGCGCAATAATAGCCATCAGAACATATCCAACTCGGCGTTACGCCGCTTATATCGTGCCGCCCCAGCAAATGGCGTGGCTAGCCACGTGTCGATAATGTCTTTCCATAGTGCAAGGTCATCGCCTGGCGCATCTAGCACACGGGCTGGCAAGCACAGAACATTGCTATCGTTGTCGTTGCGGCATTCTTTGGCTTCAAACGCATCCCATATCACCGCTGCTCGGATACCGCGAAATCGGTTTGCCGCCATTGCCATACCTTGGCCACCGGTACAAATTAAAATCGCTCTCGGATCGTGCTTTTCATCTTCACCCAACACTTTGGTAGCAGCCATTTGTGCAAACTGCGGAAAGTCATCGCCCGGATCAAGCTCTTTGTCACCAACATCTTCCCATGAAATGCCACGCTTCGTCAGATAGCCCTCAATTTTTTCTTTGAGATAAAAGCCGCCGTGGTCCGCACCCAGAAATACTTTCATGTAGATAAGTATAAGCGAAATCACGAATGTCGTAAAGAATCACGGGTAGTGTAGACCAAGACTCGTAGGGCATATCCCCTCTTCGACGGTCGATGAGTTCGGTGTCATATGATAAATAATATCCGTAAATTGTGCCGAACGCCCCTCGAGACAGTACGTCGAAGCTGGACCAGTTGACATAAGTGTCGGTGCCGGCAGCGCTGCCCCGTTTTTTGGTACTGTCACCGGAAAAGTGCCACCCTGAGCGAGGAAAGTCGAGATGATATTATTCTGGGCGTCGGTACACACTGATCCACAGGTCAGTACAAAGTCCCCTTGGTTAATAGTTGGCCCTTTGATCACCACATTGGAGCTCACTTGCCCCGCGACATGTGCGTTATTGCCAGCATATGAGCACGATGTATTGTAGGTTGTACTCCCACTGGTAATCGGCATAAAACCGTTGCAAGCGTTGAGAAACAATTGAGCGTTCTGGTCGGGATTGAGATTTTGATACACCGGCGTTTGAGACGAATCGGTATAGAGAATTACCGGAGCAGACAATGGCGGAATATAGTTGGTGTTAGCAAGATTTGGCGGATAGGTACTGGCATTAAGCGCATAGTGAAGCTGTAAACTCTTCGAGGCGTCCGAAATCGTTTGTCGTACCAAGGCATCTGAGGCACGATGTTGCGACCCGTTGTAGGTAACGACGGTAATTGTCGCTAATATTCCAATCACAACGACAACAATCAGTATCTCTGAGACGGTAAAACCAGCGCCGCGTAACTGGGGTCGCGAAAGCTTACGAAGGACATGATACATATTGCTAAGTATAAGCGCTATCATGTATTTCGTAAAGATTTACGCCTGAGATTCAAAACACTCATGCTTGACTATTGCGTGCAGATATGCTATGCTGAAACTACAAACGTGTACAAACAACTAAAAACGAGCAGGTCGCACATGGTACCTGCTCGTTTTTGTGTTGGAATATAACTTATTGCTGCTGATTTTGCACAGCGCGACCGGCGTCAGCGACAAGCTCGACAAGGCGGTTGCTATAGCCCCACTCATTGTCGTACCATGCCACCACCTTCACCATGTTACCCCCCACAACATTGGTGAGTGGCAAGTCAACAATCGAGCTATGCGAATTACCCTTGAAGTCCGTCGAAACTAGCTCTTCCTCTGTCACGTCGAGGATACCTTGGTAAAACGGCTTGGCTGCCGCGTCTTTAAATACTTGATTTACCTCATCAACTGTCACGTCTTTTTTGAGCAGCACGACAAAGTCGCTCATACTGACCACGGGGGTTGGCACTCGTACGCTCAGCCCACCAAATTTATTTTCGAGAGCAGGCAATGCTTTGGCAGCAGCAATCGATGCACCAGTGGTAGTTGGGACGATATTTTCCGCAGCTGCCCTGGCTTCGCGCAGGTCCTTCGCAGGTGCGTCTTGCAGTCGTTGGCTGGCTGTGTAACTGTGCACTGTCGTCATCATGGCTTTTTCGATACCAAAGGCACTTTCGAGCACTGCCATAACCGGTGTGATACAGTTCGTCGTACAACTAGCGTTACTGATAACTTCGGTGGAGTGCGCTACCTTGTCTTCATTCACACCGAGCACGATCGTATCAGCCCCGTCACCTTTGGCAGGTGCCGAGATCACGACTTTTTTGGCACCGGCATCGATATGAGCACGTGCTTTGGCTGGATCGACAAAGAATCCCGTCGATTCGATCACGACATCGACATTATGGTCGCGCCACGGCAATGCTGCCGGCTCTTTCTCGGCCAGGACGGCTATGTGTTTACCATCGACCACAATTCCCGACTCATCAAACGACACCTCGTGCGCATATGTACCGTAACTGCTGTCATGTTTGAGCAAATGTGCCAACGTCTTGGTATCGGTCAAGTCATTGATCGCCACCACTTCTACATCGTCACGCTCAAATGCGATCTTAAATGCATTGCGGCCGATTCGCCCAAATCCATTAATTGCCACCCGAATCATGTCTTTTACTCCCTTTTAGCATTAGCTCGTTGTTTTATAGTATAGCGCGAAGTCGTTTTCCGGCACATATTGACATTTTCTGCATTAGTATTTATGATATATTCACCATTCCTCTGATGAAAGGAACGTTCTTCATGTCGAAACTCATCGTGCTCGATGTCGCCATCCACTGTATCGAGGTTACCTATAA
>JBDHUN010000016.1:0-22755 GCA_039809225.1 Saccharimonas sp. (SeqCode) | reverse complement strand
ACCAGGGTGTGGGATACAGGAACACTCTTGGACGCGGTAGAAGCAGCTCGCAAGGATGCACTGGATCTTGCTGGGAAATCTGGCTACACGCCTGCTGGCAATGGTAGTATTTTCCTGAATAGCATTAAGGTGTTTGATAACGAATTGCCGCCCGAGCCGACCGACGCCCAGCCTCCGGTGATTGAATTGAGCGCACAGATCGCAGCGCTTCAAGACCGTCTATACGCAGTGTGTCGTACGCTACAACTGAACTCGACGCCTGAAGCGGCACGAAGGTCTTTTGAAGCAGAGGCGGCGACGCTCGAGACCCGAGTCGCGAGGATGCTCGAAACAATGGAGCTCGAGGTATGAGCACCACCCCGTCACAGCCAGTGGCGGGGTTTTCATTTGCTACAATAGATACATGGATAGCGGCGAGTTACTGAGGGCAGCACGGGGACATTTCACTCCGGCTCAACTGGAGCAGCTTACTGACGCCGCCGAGTATGCTGCTCAGATGCACGAAGGGCAGTTACGCAAAAGTGGTGAGCCATACATTACTCACCCTATCCGCGTAGCTGAGTTTCTGATCGATTGGGGAATGGATATCGACACAGTGGTTGCCGGACTGTTACACGATACGATCGAGGACACGCCGACGACACTCGAGCAGATCGAGAAATTATTTGGTCACGACGTCGCTTTTCTTGTGGATGGCGTCACCAAGGTTAGCCAAGCGCGAGCCGGCATGCGCGACCTCGAAAGTTACTTGCCTCAGACCAAAGACAATTTAACGAAGCTCCTCATCGCTGTCGGGCAAGATATCCGAGTAATCATCATCAAACTAGCCGATCGTTTGCACAACATGCAAACGCTCCAGTACAAGTCCAAAGAAAAACAAAAGAAAATTGCCCGCGAAACCATCGAAGTCTTTGCTCCCCTCGCCGACCGTCTCAACATGGGACGCGTCCGCGTGCAGCTCGAGGAACTCAGTTTTCGCTACCTCAACCCGCAGGAATTTGAGGCCACTAAGTCACTGATGGACAGCCGCCTCAAAAAAAGTAAGCGCAAGCTGGCTACTGTCCGCCGCGAAGTCGATGCTCATTTGACAAAAGAAGGTATTCCGCATGATATCGATGGTCGTGTCAAAAGCGTCTATAGTCTTTTCAAAAAAATGAAGCGCGTACCCAATATCGACGATATCTACGACCTAATGGCACTCCGCATCATCGTCGACGACATTGATACCTGCTACCTGGTGCTCGGCGAGCTGCATAGCCTTTACGAACCAATGGTAAATCGTATCAAAGACTATATCGCCCAACCAAAGCCCAATGGCTATCAAAGTTTACACACAACTATCATTACCAAAAGCGGTCAGCCCGTGGAGTTTCAGGTACGAACTCATGAGATGCACGAGTACTCTGAGCGTGGGTTGGCGGCAAGTTTCCATTACAACGAGCAAAAGCTGACCGATGCCTACAAAAAACACGCCATCGCCGCGCTTCCGGCTGATCTCAACTGGATTGCCGACTTGCAACACGCTGCCTCATTGATTCGCGAAGGCAAGGAATTTGATGAGAATGACCTGAAGGTTGATTTGTTTGGTGATCGAATTTTCGTCTACTCACCAAAAGGCGACATCTATGATCTACCCGAAGGATCATACCCACTTGATTACGCTTACCGCGTCCACAGTGACGTTGCGGCCAAAGCCAGTGGCTTTATGATCAATGGTCGCATGCACTCGTTTGGACACAAATTGCAGCACGGCGACGTAATCGAGGTGCTCACAAGCAAACATGCCAGACCAAACCCTGATTGGCAGCTATACATCAAAACTAGCCATGCCCGCATGAAACTACGTGGTCAATTACGCAAAGGAGGTATTCTGGGCCGACTCACGAATGCCGCCGCCATGATCTCGCGCAAAGCCAGCGAACGCCGCGCTGCCAAACGCAAAAAATAACCGCTAGAACGCGGTTATTTTTAAAGAATTCAGTAATTACATCTGCGGCGGCGTTTGGGTAGGCGGCTGAGTGGGTGGCTGTGTAGGCGGCTGGGGCACTACTGGTGGTTGTTGAGTGCTCGGCATTGCCGTGTAGCCTGGCTGAGGTGCCATCGGTGCTTCAGCGGCAGCTGGTCCAACATACTGCGTCTTGCTATCGAATGCCATGATCGGATAGGCGATGAATGGGAAGAAAGCTCCGAGAATGCCAAAACCAGGTCCCTTGCCATAGGATTTTGCAAAATCAATCGCCAGTATAATAGCAATGATAATATTGACAAGCGGAATAAACATCAGCACCAGCCACCACACTGGTCGCCCGACAATCTCAAGCATAACGATAGTGTTGTAAATCGGGATAATCGCGGCCCAACCTGGCTTGCCAGCCTTTGTGAATAGTTTCCCCATAGCAATGACGATGATGATGCCCAGGACCAAACTGATCCCCCACGTTACCATCATTGCACCGGCTGCCGCAGCCGTCATAGCCGGATCGGCTGTCGTGGTGTAGGTGCTCGTTGTGTACGTGTTATACGTTGTAAATGTATTGTCCATATATCCCCCTTTAGACTATTTATTATTATACCGCTCTATGCATGATTTGATAATTTGTTTTGCTTCCTCAGCATCGCCCCAGCCGAGCACTTTTGTCGTCCCAGGTTTCTTGAGATCTTTGTAATGCGTGAAGTGATGCTCAAGTTTTTCGCGAAAGCGCGGATGCACATCGCCGAGCGCCTGGATCGCATTGTCAGTATTGCGATCATCGACCGGCACACAGATAATCTTGTCATCAACTTCGCCATCATCCTCAAATTTCAACACCCCGATAACTTTCGCTTCCAAGAATACTCCGGTTGGAATTGGATCATTGGTGAGCACAAGCGTATCAAGCTCGTCGCCATCCTCATCGAGTGTTTGCGGGATAAATCCATAATTAACTGGTTTTGCAAAGATGCTCGGTTCGACACGGTCGAGTTGAAACGCTGCTAAATTGCGGTTCCACTCGATCTTTAGAGTTGACCATTTTGGGATTTCAATTACGGTGTTGACAACGCCATTGTCGATGTCGCCCGGTGCTAATACTACATTAAAATCAGGCACGTGGTTTCCTTTCGTTGCTATTACTTTTAGTGTATCACAACCGATAGTGATGTGGAGTATACTAGAGACAGCTATGCCGCTATTATCTCGTCGACCGAAATTGATTCCCGCTTCTGACCTCGCACATGATGCGATCAAAGCTATCAATCAAGCTGCCCACCGTGTAGTGGTGGTTGTCACCACTCTACGTGATGACGATGAACGCAGTCACGAGCTGATCGAAGCGCTTTGCCGAGCCGGCGATCGCGGGGTACTGGTATCAGTATGCGTTGACACCGTAACCTATCTAGAGCCAAAAGAATTTCTCCTGCGCTCACCAAAGCGTCAGCCGGCACGCGCCTATCAGGCGATGAAACTCGAGCGGCACCTCAAAAAGCACGGCAGTAACTTCCGCTGGTTGGGGCGTACTGGGAATATCAGTGTGGCTGGCCGGACGCATAGCAAATGGATTATCGCCGATGACACGGTTTATTCATTTGGCGGCGTCAACCTCGACAGTGCTAGCTTTGACAACAATGATTATTTACTACAATTTGTCGATCGCAACCTCGCGGATAGCTTGTTTAAGGAACACATGCGACTCGTCGGGGCTGACCGTGGGGCGCATGCGCTGCGTAATCACACTTTTGAAGTGAATGATAAATCAACTGTACTTATCGATGGCGGTCTGACTGGTAATTCCATCATCTACCGCCGCGCCTGCGCGCTGGCCCGCGAAGCCGAGACGATCGTACTGTTATCGCAGTACTGCCCCACCGGCAAACTCAGTCGAATACTGAAACGTAAAAACGCCACGCTGTATTTCAACCACTGGAAACAAGCCGCCTGGGTCAACAAAGCCATGATTCGCTTTGGCATGTTGTTTGCTCGGCACCAGACAGGCTACACACGTTCGGCATATCTCCATGCAAAATGTATGATCTGCACGATGCCGAGCGGTAAAAAAGTGGCGATCACCGGTTCACACAACTTCATGTTTGGCAGCGGTATGATGGGTACGCGTGAAATCGCCCTCGAGACAACCGATCCACACCTCATCAAACAACTCGAGCGTTTTATAGTAGATAGGGTCGTCTAGCCTTGGCTCGACCGGCTTATACGACCCCGTGTTGTTACTTCTTTGGAAACATCTGCAGCCGGTGAATTTTAATGATGCGTACTCAAAAAAATTCCCGCGCGAAGCCATTTTCAAAGAAGCAATAGTACGAGGTCGCTCCTGTGAAGTGGTATACTGTAGCCATGCTGATCATCGGACATCGCGGCGCGGGCGGTCTCGCCCCAGAAAATACCATGAAAGCATTTCGAGCTGGCAGAAAAGCCGGTGCCGATATGCTGGAGTTTGATGTCCGCCTCACCAAGGACCGTGTGCCGGTCGTTATTCACGATGCTAGGCTGCTGCGCACTCATCACCTCCGTGATGCGGTCGCCGGGCTGACACTTGAGCAGCTGGAGAGCTTGACCGCTGAGCAGCCCGTACCGACGCTCGATGAAGTGCTCGACCGCTATTTCGGAAAGATCCTGCTCAATATCGAACTCAAATCTCGCGGTTCCGGTCAGCAGGTCATCGCATTACTCACTTCGCACTACATCAAAAAATCTGGTGACTGGGATAATGTCATCATTTCATCATTTCGCGGAAGCGAACTGGCGACTATTCGCCGCAAAGCGCCTCATGCCAACCTCGCCATGTTGACTGCTCACAACCCATTTGCATTTGTGGCGTATCATCGCTCGCTCAATTTTACGGCTGTCGGGTTTCACCGGCTTTTTGTCAACCAACTCGCTGTCCAAATCGCTCAAAAAGCCGGTATCTTTACCTACGCCTACACTGTAAATCGCGCCGCTGCTCTCAAAAAGCTTGAAGATCACGGAATTGATGGCATCGTGACAGATTACCCCGATAAACTCCGTGCTTTCCTCGACAAATAATTGACTTTTGATACATAATTTGATATACTAGAAAAACAACTTCCAAATCTCACTATAGGGGTGCGGAAGCGCACTCCGGAAAGTAGGGCATCATGTTTCTGATTGGGTATTGCCTTGTGTTGCCAGGATGGTTGCTCGCCAATATCGTCATACGAGAGAATGGAAGCTTTTCCATCTGGTTGGTTGACGCAGCAATATTCTTGGCCTTTGTAGGCCGCATAATCATTAATTACCCCGTTACGTAGGCCTACCCTATGTTCATAAACAGCAAAGGGTTCTTCGTTTTTTCTATCATTAGCGTGATCGGTGCGACATTTGCATCAGGTGACGGTCATGGATGGTTGTCGAGAAGTCTCGCCCTCATTGGGCTCATCCTCCTCGTGGCAGCGATTTTGAGCTGGAAGCCTACCAACTAGGCGAAAGGACGACAATGTACCAGGCATACTGCACGGAATGTCAACGTGTTGTGCGACTCGTGCGAAGTCCGTCCAATCCGGGTGGACCGCCAACGCTGGTGTGTTCCAACTGCGGCAATATCGCCCTCGAGCTCACCGGCTCGACGAAGGCGAAGTAGCCGCGTTCAAGACTCGTCCATTTCCCCGCTTACTTGGGGGAATGGACGACTTTTTATTTGCAACAAAAAATCCGCGTCTCATACAGCGATCATACGCCATACGAGACACGGATGCGTCAGAATGTGTTGAAGCACTCGCTACAGTACCGCTCGGGCACTATATCCTCACCCATAGTTAGTGAGTATCCGCCGGGAACAGCCGGTGGTACGATTCGGGACTCCGCCGTCCCGTGCCTGCCACAGTGAGGACAATCGTCATCTGCCACAGTGGTATCCCCCAGCCAGTCATCGAGACGATTCAAACATCCGATAATAGCTCGCAACATTCCCATGATGGTCATCCTTTCCCTAGAAGTACCTGGCTTGGAAACAAGCCACCTCCATTGACCATACATCTATGATACAACAAATATATACGTTGTCAACCTATACTCAATCGTCATCACAATGCTTTTTAAATTCACTACTGTGGGATGCCACTTAGAACTTAGAACTTCCAGCTACTTCTTTTCCAAATATTCCCGTATGCTCAGGGCGGCAGCCGCCCCTTCACCGGTTGCCGAAGCGATTTGCATGGTGGCACCACTGCGGACATCGCCGCTGGCAAACACGCCAGGCACGTTTGTCGCCAAATGAGTATCGGTTTTGATAAGTCCGCGTTCGTCCAGTTCTACACCGCTACCACTTAAAAACTGCGTATTTGGCTTGAGGCCGATAAAGACGAATACACCGTCTGTCTGAAACTCCACGGGCTGACCATTCGTCGCAGCTTTGACGGTCGTTACTTTGCCAGATTCATCGGCGACAATCTCAGTTGGCGAGGTATCGGTATGAACCGTAATCTTTCCCTCGTCGATAAACTGCTGCATGTCGTCTTGCAGCACCTGGCTGGCTTTGACTGTACTACGCGCCAGCAAGTCAATATGGCTGGTAAAACGCGTCAAAAACAGCGCTTCTTGCACGCCGGAATTACCGCCGCCCACCACCACTAGCTTTTTATCACGGTAAAATGCACCGTCACAGGTGGCACAGTAATGCACGCCGCGCCCATAATATTCAGCCTCACCCGGAATACCAAGCTTGTTGTAATCGCTGCCGGTAGCAATCAGTACCGCTCGAGCTTTGATGTCTTTGCCATCAATCGTCAAAATATTGACATCGTTCTCATGACGGAGTGCCGTAACATCACCATACTCAATCTTGGCACCGAATCGCTCAGCTTGTTTTTGCAATTGCTCCGCGAGCGTCATCCCCTCAATCCCGTCAGCAAAACCGGGATAATTATCGACTTTATCGGTAATCGCCGCAAGGCCGCCGACGACACCTTTTTCGTATAGCGTCGTGTCGATATCCTCGCGTGTTGTATAAATCGCCGCTGTCAATGCGCTGGGGCCGGCACCGATCATCACTACTGGTTTGATATCTTCCATATGAATTGTTTCCACCTTTTTATATGTTATTGATAACTTTGATAGAGTTCAGCAGGAATTTGTGGTTCCACAATCGTCGCAGGAGCGGGAATCGCCATGACTACAAACTTCAGCGGCGTGTTCGGCGGAATGTCATTGCCCTGACCCTGCTCACCATAGGCTTTGTCGGACGGAATAGTAATCACACGTACGCCGCCAATGTGCATACCTTTCATACCTTCTTTCCAACCAGTGATTAAACTGGCGGTATCGAGACCCGTAACGAGGAGTGGTAGCTTCAATTTGTTATTTGCCGTGTCGATACTTTGGTCAAATACCTTGCCCTTTGGATTCCAGCCGATGTAATAGGCCGCGAATTTGGTGGTACCAGTAACTTCTTCACCATCGCCGACGACTAAATCTTCTGTCGAAAGATTTTTCACCGAATCAATATCGAAAGCTACTACTTGAGAGCTATACTCCTTAAATGTATCGTAGTACTGTTTCGATAATTCATCGCCCTGTGCCGTCACTTTTTCCTGGTAAGTTTTGTATTGTGCTTGGTACTCTCCCAGTAGCCTTTGTTGTTTAGCTGACTCTTCAGCTTGATTTTTGTTTGCGAGAATCATCACTGCAAATGATCCAACCGTGCCGATGACCGTCACAATCAAAATCATCAAAATCCCATAGCGTTGCACATTCGTCGTCGCCATTATTTCCCTTCCGTCGTTATACTAGCTCATACAATTATAGCAGATATCGTATAGGTCACGAGAGAGGTATATTTCTCAAAACATTTGCAACCAGTGAAATGTAACGGTGCGTACTCGAAACATTTCCCGCGCGAAGCTGTTTTTAGAAGCATACCTCTCTTGTATTATTACTTGATTTGCTTCGTCTTGACCGTCGGAGCGAAATAATCATTCTCGTAGACTTTGGCGGCGTGCCAGGCACCGAGCGATGTACCGAGTGGCATCACTTCTTTGTAACCGACGAGGTCAGCCAAACGGCGCACGAGGGCGCCGGCCAGTCCAAAAATCCGAACCCAGCCCCATTCGATTGCCGCCCAACGCGCACCCACCGGAATTGCCGTAACCGGTCGAACAGCTTTATATGGCTTTTGCGGCAATTTCAATGCTTGACGCTTAACATTACGCGTTACAAAGATCGCATCGTGAATCGCCGTTTGTGCCAGCCCAGTATACGGTGTAGCGGCATTGTCACCGATGACATAGATATCTTCATGTGCACGCAGATACTCATCGACCTTAACACGGCCGTTCTCAGCCAGTGTAAAGATTCTTGGGTGTGCGGCAAACAATGGGTGATTCGTTACGCCAGACGTCCAGATAACCGTATGACTCTCGACCGGCTTGCCGCTCACAATCAGTTCCTTGGCGGTTTCGCGCTCAACGCGCTTGTCTGGCTCTACCTGTACACCAAGTAACCTCAGCCGACGTGTCACCACCAAACTCGTTAACTTGCTCGAGCGTGGCAAAATACGCGGAGCAGCTTCGATCAGGCGTACCTTCACGTTCGGACGCTTCACGTCATAATGCCGACAAAGCCGTCGAATATAGGTACCTAGTGCAGCCGCTAGCTCCACGCCCGTCGGACCTCCCCCGACGATGACATAGTTTTTGTCGACTTCTTGCTTCTCGGCAATGTCGATAAACAGCTGTCGCTTCAGCCGCTTGATTTCTAGGTCGTTCTTGATGCCATAGGCATATGTTTCAAGCCCCGGAATGTGGTAATACGTCGTTACTACACCCAGCGCCATGATCAGTGTGGCATAGTGATAGGTCGTGCCTGATGCGCCATGCACGGTCTTGCGGCTGGCATCGACCTTTTTGATCGTATCGATGTATACTTTGACGTTGGTATGCTCGGCAAAAATCTCGCCAAGTGGCACCCACGACTCTAGGTGGCTATGGCCCGTGGCGCTGCTATATAATGTCGGATAATATTGAAAATCCGGCTTGTCGGTAATCAACGTTATTTCATTATTTTCATCGCGCGCGAGTTCCAGGGCGCTACGCACGCCGCCAAACCCACCACCAACAATCAGCACTTTCATTAGTTTTATTGTAGCGAAACGCTTATGCTTGCACAAGTAGTGTTTATGCGAGCCATACATTGACGAGGGCTAGCACCATGAAGCTCACTGTCAGAAGTAGTGACTGTTTAAAAACACGTCGTGCCCACGCATCGCTCATCAAACGATAGCCAAGCACAATTGTCGCGAGCCAGTAGCACGCCAGTGCCACCATGATACTACCAATTAACCACGAAACTGCTCCAGTCACACCAAGCATCGCTACAAACACAGTATATAACGCAGCGTACCAAACCATTTGCACGTAAGTGGCTTGTCGCCCCAATACAATGGAAACAACCGGTAAGTTCGCCTGCCGATACTCATGCTCGCGAAAAAGCGCAATTGCATAAAAATGCGGCATTTGCCACGCCACCAACAAGCCAAACAGCAGCCACGAGATGATATCGAGCTGCGAGCTAATCGCTGTATAGCCGGCAAGGATCGGAATGGCGCCAGGCACCGTGCCGACAAGTGTCGACCACCATGTGCGGCGCTTTGCCCAGCCATACACCCAGACATACCAGATATGCGCCAGCACAACTAACCCAACTGTGAGCCAATTTGTGGTAGATATGAGAATAATAAGTCCCAGCACGGCGAGAATTATACTGATTACTACCGCCGTACGGGTGTCAATTATTCTCGTCACCATCGCTCGGCGTCTAGTGCGCTCCATATGAGCATCAATATGCCGATCGAGAATGTTATTGGCGACGCACGCTGAAGCAATGACAAGTGCGATCCCACCAACAAGTCCAAGTGCGGTTCCCAGTTGAATCCCAATATGGTGCGCGAGGAGCAACCCGATCACTGCATGAAAGACGTTGCCGTAGATAATCCCTGGCTTTATCAGTCGATAATAATCATTAGCAGTTACTCGCACTAAAAGCCTTTTTTGTTTTGTGCCTGCAT
Organism: Saccharimonas sp. (SeqCode); assembly: GCA_039809225.1. GTDB lineage: Bacteria > Patescibacteriota > Saccharimonadia > Saccharimonadales > Saccharimonadaceae > Saccharimonas. The sequence continues at coordinate 12,745 of JBDHUN010000016.1, read as the reverse complement.
ATAAGTTTTCATTTGCTCAGGTGTCATACGCATATTGTAGTTGAGATTGATCATGATCCAAATCGACCCCACGACGATCACCAATGCCATCAGAAAGGCAAAGAGAAAGCTCTGCGTTTTCCAGCGCGGCTTGGCTTCGGTACCCAAATGAAGAAAAGTGAATAGTTGAATTGCCAACTGGATAAGTGCCATCGCTAGCGCAAATACCGCCAGCCATGTCATATTCATAAACCAAACCTCTGTCACGGCCATATAGACAAGTTCGGTGGCAACAATTGCTCCAAAAGCTCCTAGCACATAGCGCTTGGTGACTTGACGGTACCGTTTTTCATCTGTCATGAGGTACCCCCTATGATATACACAACCGTGAAAATAAATATCCAGACAATGTCGAGAAAATGCCAATAGAGGCTGAACAATCCGAATTTTCTGAGCAGCGACGGTGTCATGCCGCGGCGGTAAACCGCAAAGGCCAAGATGCCGCCCCAAATCAGTCCGATCAAAATATGCAGTCCGTGTGTGCCCACTAGCGCAAAGTAGCTAGTCAAGAAGGCGCTGGTTTGCCAACTATGTCCATCACCGAGCACTTTACCAAACTCCATAAGTTCAATGCCGAGGAAAGCCATACCTGCTAATAACGTTGTTGCGAAATATAGCGCAAAATCACTGCGTTTTTTGTAGCGAAATGCCAACCACGCCAACCCACAAAGCAAGCTACTCAGGAGCAACGTCACCGTCTCGATAAGCACAATCCTTAGGTCAAAAATATCTACTGCGCTCGGCCCGCCAGCCGTACCATGCCGCAGTACCATGAAGGTCGCAAATAGCGTCGAGAACAACATCAAATCGGTCATCAAGTAAAGCCAAAACCCAAGTCCAACTGTACCCTGTTCGTGTGATTCCTGTTTTATACTCATACGGCCGCCTCGCGCTCATGACGGTACACCTCTTCGGCAGTCACTACATATTCACTGTCTTCATCAAACGTCCGGTACACGATGACAATAATACTGACAATGAGCGCAAATGCTGCCACCCACCAGATATGCCAGATGACTGCGCCGCCAATGACAAACGCCAACAGACCCAAGAGCGGTCCGAGCCCACTGTTTTTGGGCAATGTGATATCTTCGTAATCTTTCTTCTGCGGCTGCTTGATGCCAGCTTTTTTGCGGTACCACCACTCATCAATCTGATGCACAGTTGGGATAATCGCGAAATTATAGTGGGGTGCCGGTGAAGGAATAGACCACTCGAGTGTACGACCGTCCCATGGATCACCCGTTGTATCGCGCAGTGTTTTACGTTTCCAAATACTGTAGGCGAGCTGGACGACAAACAGCCCGATACCGGTGGAAATAATCGCAACCCCGACGGCCGAGACGATGAAAAATGGTTGCCAACTCGGATCGCTGTAATGGTCAATGCGACGCACCGCTCCCATCAGCCCAAGCGCATAGAGTGGCATAAACGCCGCCAAGAAACCAACTTGCCAGAAATAGGCCGACCATCTCCCGAGCCGATCATGCAAACGGAAGCCAAAAACTTTTGGAAACCAATAGGTCAACGCCGCCAGGTAGCCAAACACGACACCGCCGATGATGGTATTGTGAAAATGTGCCACCAAGAACATGCTGTTATGAATCTGGAAGTCAAGTGCCGGTACCGCCATCAACACACCCGTTACCCCACCAATCGTAAAGGTTACGACAAAGCACATGAACCAGACAAACGGTGCCGCAAAACGAATTCGCCCGCGGTACATCGTAAATAACCAGTTAAAGATTTTAACTCCCGTCGGGATAGCAATAATCATCGTCATGATACCAAAGAATGCGTTGACATTTGCCCCTGCTCCCATCGTAAAGAAGTGGTGCTGCCAGACGATAAAACTAAAGAACATAATGGCGATAAGTGCCGCTACCATTGTCTTGTAGCCAAAGAGTTTTTTGCGCGCGAATGTGGCCACAACTTCGCTATAAATCCCAAAGGCCGGCAATACCAAAATATAGACTTCCGGATGCCCCCATGCCCAAATCAAGTTGATATACATCATCGGGTTACCGCCCATGTCGCTCGTAAAGAAATGCATCCCCATCGTGCGATCAAGCGCCAGCATGCTCAGAGCGGCGGTGAGCATCGGGAATGAGATCATCACCAACACCATGGTTACCAGCACACTCCAGACAAAAATGGGCATCTTCATGAGCGTCATGCCTGGTGCACGCTTTTTCAGAATCGTTGTCGTGAAATTGATACCGCTAAGGAGCGAGCCAATACCGGAGATTTGCAAGGCCCAAATCCAATAGTCAACCCCAGGGCCAGGATTATACTGTAGTTCGGTCAGCGGTGGGTACCCAAGCCAGCCGCCATTACTAAAGCCGCCAAATATCAGCGAGCCATTCACCAGTACCATACCGGCCACAAACAACCAAAAACTAACGGAATTAAGCCACGGAAAGGCCACGTCACGTGCGCCAATTTGTAAGGGCATGACGATATTGATAATGCTGAACATCAATCCCATCGCCACAAAAAAGATCATAATCGTGCCATGGGCCGTAAAGACTTGCTGAAAGGTATCGACGCTAAATGGCCCCGCGTGATCTCCGACTGCTACCGCCGTCTGCATGCGTAGCATGATAGCGTCCGCCACACCGCGCAGCAGCATGACAATCGCTACCACGATATACATGACACCGATTTTTTTGGCATCAACCGTTGTTAACCATTCGCACCACAGCCAGCGCCATTTTTTGAAATACGTCAGTGCCGCTACGACTAACAGCAAGACAAGCGGCATGCCGATGGCTGCTCCGATGGTAGCCGGTTCATGGGGTAAATAGTCGAGGCTGAGCCGCCCAAACATTACATACCCTCCATAGCAGGCATAGCGCTGTCGGTCGATGTCGTGTCGTGTCCACCCATATACTTACTTACAATCGTATCATAGAGACGTCTGTCCATCAGCATATATTCGCGCTCGGTCGTCAACTTACTAGGTTTCGCCAGACGCTGATACATTGCTACGTCCATCATGTCCGGTGAGTCTTTGGCGCGTTTTACCCAGGCTGCAAAGGCGTCGTCAGACTGCGCGTGAACGACAAATTTCATATCGGCATAGCCCGAGCCATTGATGTTCGTCGTATACCCCTGAAAGTCGCCCGCGTGGTCGGCGATTAAATTAAGTTGGCTGCTCATACCATTCATCGTGTAAATTTGCGTACCCAATGTCGGCACCCAAAACGCGCTCATCGGCGCATCGGCCGTTAGGGTGAAATGTACTGGCGTGCCGACCGGTACCGGCAACTGATTAACTGCCGCCACACCGAGCTCGGGATAAATAAAGAGCCATTTCCACTGCAACGCAACCACTTGCACTTCGATAGCTTTTTTGTCGCTCGCCAGTGGTCGATAGGGATCAAGCGTGTGACTGGTTACCCACGTGACGCTCGCAAGAATACCAATAATCACAATCGGAATTCCCCACCAGATAATCTCCATCCATTTATTTTCGCTCCATTCTGGCTTGTAAGTCGCCTTCCTGTTGCCTTCGCGAAATTTCCACGCAAAGCTAAGGAGCAAGACAAATACGGGAATGACAACGACCGCCGAGAGGAATAACGTAAAGTACAGCAAATTCCGCTGTTCCTTAGCCACTGCGCCCATCGGCTGCAAGATGTCATAATGCGCTGTTCGTGCCAACAAAAACCCAAGCAGCGCTAAGATAACCACCGACACCATCACCCCAAACACTACGCGGTACTGTTTCATTACGTCTATCATACCGCTTGTTGCTTATCAGAGCAAATATTGACAAATTCGATGTTTTTTGATATAATGAAAAAGAAGACCATATCCTTGCCGTCTCTTCAGCGGCACGCAACGATTGGAGCTCCCATGGCACAGCGTACGATTATCTGGCGCCAAGGTGAAAGCTACCTCAACGCCGTTCGGCGCGATGAGAGCGAAGCACCATACGGCCGGTGCGGGGACCACGCAAAACCTGGTGAATACCAGGGGTGCGGAACGCCTCTCGGTCGCAAGGAGTCTGCGGACTGGTATGTCTGCAGTAGATTCCCCGATTGTTGTCGGCCCTAGCTCCTAGGTTCCCATAGAAGGTGAACAGCATCCGGGAATCGGGGGCTGTTTATTTTTAGGGATCTTTCCAAGAACTAAGAACTAAGAACTAATTCTACCCTGCTATCTCAAATTCCGCCAGTTTCTTCTTCGCACTCTCAGTCGCGCCGAGCTGTAGTTTGAGTAGCTGCGCATAGATACCATCGGTTTTGGCGAGTTTGGCTGGCGAACCGACCTCATCCACTCGGCCGTTTTTGAGTGTGACGATCTGATCGACACCGGCAATCGTACTGAGACGGTGCGCGATAATCAGCACGGTGCGGCCTTTCATGAGACGATCAAGCGCCTCCTGTACTTCATGCTCCGCCCGACTATCAAGACTACTAGTGGCCTCATCGAGAATCAAGATCGGTGCGTCTTTCAGTACCGCCCGAGCAATCGCTAAGCGCTGTTTCTGGCCGCCGCTGAGTTTGATGCCGCGCTCGCCAATTTCTGTGTCGAGACCTTTCTCAAGCTTATCGATAAACCCAGCGGCATTGGCAACTTTGGCCGCCTTCATGATCTCAGCGTCACTGGCATCGGGCCGAGCGTAGGCAATATTTTCACGGATCGTACCGCTAAAGAGCGACGCGTCTTGAAACACCGTTGCAATTGACTGGCGTAGATCGAAGCGGCGTACAGCCGTAATTGACTGACCATCGATGCGAATATCACCGCTATCGAGCGGATAGAGTCCCATCAAAAGATTCGAGATCGTCGTTTTACCACCGCCCGATTCACCAACCAGCGCAACTTTCTGACCTGGACGAATCGTAAAGGAAATATCGTGTAGCACATTTGTATCGGCGTCATAGCCGAAATGAACTTGATCAAGAACCACCTCGGCCTTTTTGATAACAAGCTTCTCGCGCTTGGCATCGGCTGGCTCCGGGGACTCGCGCATTGCCTCGAGGAAATCTTTGCTATTCGCTACCGCCCGCTGGTAACTGTCGACAAAGAAACTAAGACCATTGAGCGGCATACTAGCTTGCTGAATCAGCACCACCAGCATGGCGATATCGCCCACCGTTAAATTACTCTTACCAGCCAAGTAAAAAATTACGATCAGGCTCAGTGCCCGGATGATGCCGAATACCAGGCCACGCAAAAAATTCATGGTATGCCAGTGTCGCGACTGAGCTGCAGTCAACCCAACCATTTGCTTGACTTCGCTATTAAAGAGAGCGAACTCACGCTTTTCGGTAATAAAACTTTTGACCAAACGAATCTGACCAACCACTTCCGCAAATCGCCCGCTGGCGATATCAAAATGTCCGTTCTTTTCTTTCTCAAGTGCTTGCCATTTGCCACTCGTACGTGCTGTCAGGTACAAATTTGCCGGAATCAAAATCGCAAAGAGCAGCGCCAATTGCCAACTATAAAACAGCAGCACAAAGAGTGTCAGCACCGTCGTGAGCAACATTTGCAATAAATTGTTTGAGAAAAACTGGAGGAAGCTTGTGATGTCGCTAATTGCTCGGCTCAGTCGATTGATGATCTTGCCGCTAATCTCGTTGTCATAGTAGTCCAGCGGCAGTGTCAATAGATGCTTGTAATAGGCCGTCGACAATTGGTGGCGCGTCCGAATAGCCAGCTGATCACCGAGATAACCATTGATATCGGCCACCACCGCACTGATAATCGCCACGCCGATAAAGAGCGCGCCAAACTCAACTAATTTCCAGCCGTCAAATACTGTATGATGCATAGTGATGGCCGCTACCCAGTCAGTTGCTAATTTGATGATATAGGGCGGCGCAAATGCGAGCAGTGCCGTCACCACTGAACATATCGCAATCAGCACCATGTAGCGGGACAAGTCGGTCGTGTAACGGAAAATTTCTCGAAGTTGCTGCATCCTACCTAGTATACTACGGATCGCTATACCAGCCTGACGAAGCCTGCTATAGTGGGCCACATGAAACGCGCCGCTCACCGCACACTTCGTATGGTTATCGAGTCCTATGACCGAGAGCCTGGTGTTTTTATGATTCGCGCTATCAGCGTGCTCTTCATTGTTATTTCTGTAGTGTTTATCCGATCATTTTGGGCTCCCGATACATTGCTTATACTGCTCTTGCTTATTGGCCTGGTGTTTGGCAAAGTGAGAGCATTTGCCGGACGATTCGTGCCGTTTCTAGGACTTCTCTATGTCTACGACAGTATGCGTTCAATTGCCCCGCAGCTCAATACCCGTGTCAATTGGTGGCCAATGATCGATGCCGATCGTTGGCTGGGTGGGGGGCAGATTGTCTCGTCGCGCTTGCAGCAGCTACTCTGGCATGGACATGTTCAGTGGTATGATTTTTATTTTTATGTGTTATATACGCTTCATTTTTTGACGCCAGTTATTATCGGTCTGATCCTTTGGCGCTGGCGACCGAAACTATATTGGCCATTTGTCTGGGCGATAATTAGTGCCAGTTTTCTCGCCTTTCTAGTCTATGTGGCTTTTCCGGCTGCACCGCCCTGGATGGCCGCCGACGCCCAGTATGTGACAGAACCATTTCGACATATCTCTGGTGACATCTGGGCAGCAGTTGGGTTGACCAATTTTTCGGTACTCTACCCACAATTATCGCCAAATCCTGTTGCCGCCGTCCCATCTTTGCACTCAGCCTATCCGATGATCGCCGCTATCTTCCTCATCTATGCTTTTGGCTGGCGCAGGGCGTGGTGGACTATACTTTATCCATTATCCATGTGGGTAGGTGTTGTCTATCTTGGTGAACATTACGTTGTCGACATCATTGCCGCATGGATCGATGTAGCGGTAGCATTCGGCATCGTCTATGGTGCGTATTATTTCAAACGACGCAATAAGCTACTGGCCAAGACTCGCCAAAAAGTTGATACTGGTGGCGATGATCGCCGTACCAAACAAAAATGATAGCAGTGCGTGCCTGAGCGCCACAGCGCGAAATCGCGTGCTGGTAAATGTGGTATCTGATACTTGGTAGGTCATACCAACTGTAAACGCCACATAGGCAAAGTCAACGAACGTCGGTTTTGCTTTGCTCGAAAAATCAATTCCGTCTTCGTGATCATCGTAGTACATGACGGCATACCGCACCATAAATAGCACATGTACCGTTGCCCATGACAAGACAATACTGGCAAGGCCCAGGACGATATGCCACGGTGATCGGTCAGGCGATGCAATCAAAAACCCAACCGCACCAAGACTCGCCAAGCTGGCGACCACTAACACAATATCCGTCACCGACCGACCCATGTCATCCTGCCGAGACATAGTGGCCGTTTGGCTAGGCGATTTACCATGAAAATCATGCCACACCAACGCGAGCAATGTTAGCGCCAATGCGTCCCATCCCGCCAACAATGCATAGAGCCACGACTTCGCGAGGAGCGTCGCAACGATTGCCGCGCCTATACCAACCCCCAGTGCGATACTAAATCGTTTTACTTTTGTGCGCGCCATCGCCGTCGCCATAGCTTTATTCTCCTTGTTACCTACTGTTTAGTATACGTCACTACGAGCGAGAAATATATGGATTATTTTTGATGTACCACCGCCATGGCATATCTTTTGCCTGTGTGATACCGATACGAGTTGTCTGTATAATATTTCCGCGCAGTGGGCGCTCGGCAGGCAGCAATCGCACATTACCGTCACGCAAATCACACCCATTCACCCGTCGGTCGATACCAAATGCCTGACAGAGCTTTGCCGGGCCATTCGTTAATTCAGTATCGGCTTTGTCGCCGCGACGCGAACGCATTATTTCGATCCCCTCCAGCGGTTCAAGCGCACGAATTAACACCGCCGCGCCATAGCCATCTTCGCCCACCACTACATTGCAGCAGTAGTGCATGCCGTAGGTAAAATAGACATATAAATGCCCTGCCGGCCCAAACATGATATCAGTGCGAGGCGTGCGGCCCCGCCAACTATGGCTGGCAGCGTCGGTTTGGTCGTAGGCCTCAGTCTCGACGATACGTCCCGCGACGTGCTTGCCACCGATCGTACTAATAAGCGTACATCCAAGTAGCGCCTGCGCTGCTGTTGCTGCATCCATACGACTCAGTCCTGCGAGAATACTAATCATCACCAGTCGGTAGCAGCGTTTGTTTCTCGAGGCGGTGATTAACTTCGGCGCCGAGCAGCATAACTTGAGCGCTGAAATTGAGCCACATCATGAGTCCTATAATACCGGCAAATGTGCTGTACGACTTTGAAAAGTTTGCAAAATATTGAAGGTAAACGAAAAATACGGCACTGACACCTATCCATAATATCGTTCCAATGATGGCTCCCCAACTGACCCATTGCCATCGTCGTAGCGGCCGACGATTCGGTGCATAGCGATACACGATCGCTAGTCCGATCATAGCTGCCAGAAGCATAATCAGCCAGCGTAACCACGAAAATGTATCGACAAATAGTGACGGCAACCCGGCATCTTTCAGCATGCTGCTACCCGACACAAATGAAGCCGCCAAGAGCATCCCGCCAACGATCATGCCGGCCGTAAGTGCCAGACTAACTAATTTTAGCCGGATAAACCCACGGGTTTCTTTGACACCATACGCGACGTTGAGTGCACTCATATTATTTTGCATCGCACCAGCCACTGCCCAGATTGACAAAACAATACCAACGATCACGACTAGCAGCGAGCTGGCATGATGACCGACAGCGGTTTGTAGTTGCTGCGTAAACAACGCAGCGACATCATGCGGTAGATAAGTACTCAATGATCTAAAGGCATCAGATAGTTGTTGCGGTTTAAGGGTCAGCCCAGCAATAGCCACGATCGCCGCTACGAGTGGAAAAAACGCTAATGTGCCGAAATAAGCCACACCGGCTGCATAGCTCGATAAATTCTTGTTACCAAACGCATTTTTTGTCTCTAATAGCGCTCGTCTCCAACTCTTCCACGAAAAATCAGTTGGCGTACTGGCTAATTTGTCACTTCGCTCAGCAGTATAAACGCGTCCGGTGTATGCGATGGCTCCAATGATGGCGGCTACGCCGCTGATCGTTACTATGTGTAGTATTTTTCGTTGCATAGTTTGTACTATAGAGTACTGCTAGATTGGCAGTATGTAACTTTTTTCACCAAATCTTAGTGATGATGCTCATGATGAGAAGACAAATGATGATGATGATGATGATGATGCGTCAATGCATGTCCTTTCCCACGTTGTAATAGCCAACAGTTAACTGGCCACGCTACCAAAAACGCCGCAGTAAATGATGCCAAGCGGCTCGTCCAGCAGGTCAATGTCAAGGGATCTTTATTCATAGCACCCGGCACCAACAACATAATGATATTGTCCACTATCACCATCGTCAGGATTGATAATGTATCACAGCCGCTAGTACGGTTTTCAGCGCCTTACTGAACGGCACACCGACTCTCAGCAGCGGTATGGTTGACATCGTATACCCGCTCAGAAATGACAATCCCGATGCCAATAGCACCGTCTCATGAGCATGGAGCCCAGCCAGCCGACCAATTTCTAGACCCAACAGCTCACCAATTGCACAGCCAATCAAACAGTGGAGTGTCGCCTGTGCTGCCATGCGTTTCATGTTCATTGGTCATCTCCCTCCTATCGAATTAATTTACGAAATGGCACCACGAGACTCGTCGCGATCACCGCACCGAGAATTGCGATAGTAAGCTCCATTATATCAAGTGCTTCAATCTTAAAGAGCGTTCGCATTGGTGCGAGAGCGTAAATTGCTGTCAAGATGACTATCGCTCCTGACACAATGTATGTCAGCGCCGTCGGCTGTCTACTAAACGCTTCTTTGACAACACGCCGCCCCGAGATAGCAACAATCAACAAAATATTTGTCAGTACTACAAATAGGAAGGTCACTCCGCGCGCATGCTCCTCAGACCACCCATGGGACAGAAGGTAGCCATGTGTCGCCACCATAATCGCTGCCAGCATGGCACCTTCTGCCAAGCTCCTCAATATGAGCTGTCGGCTAAATAGCGGTGCGTTGAGGCGCCTAGGCGGCTGCTTCATAGCATTGACGTCTTCCGGCTCACCCTCAAAAACCAGCGTGCAGCTGGGGTCGATGATAAATTCCAAGAACACGATATGAATCGGCAGGAGAATTAACGGCCAACCAAATAGTACCGGCACCATCGACAGGATCGCGATCGGAATGTGCACCGTCAAAATGTAAGCCGTTGTTTTCTGAAGGTTGGCAAAAATACGGCGGCCAGTACGCACACCGCTGACAATCGATGCAAAATTGTCGTCGAGTAAAACGATCGACGCCGCTTCGCGCGCCACGTCAGTGCCCCGCTGGCCCATAGCGATCCCGATGTGCGCAGTCTTGAGCGCTGGCCCATCATTGACGCCGTCACCTGTCATCGCCACCACTTCGCCGTTTCGTTTCAATGCATTGACGATTTCCAGTTTGACTGCCGGAGCTACCCGACTGTAGATTTCGGCGTTTTTGACGATATCGTCACGCTCCGCATCGCTAGCCTTCATAAATTCTTCACCTGTCACCACACGTTCACTAGCAAGACCGATTTCGTGGCCAATACGTCTGGCTGTTTCGGCATAATCACCGGTAATCATGACCACTCTAATACCTGCCTGATGTGCTAACTTGACTGCTCCGGCTGCCTCTTTACGAATCGGATCGGCCAATGCCACCAGCCCAAGCAGTTCATATTCGTAAGCCTCACGTTGCCGCTCAATTGTCTGTGTCACAGTCCCTTTGGCCACCGCCAGCACACGTAGCCCTTCTTTGGCATATGATTCAACGGCCGCTCGCAGGATTTCATGGGTAGCTTTGGGCAGCTTGCAGAGTTCAAACACATCTTCCGGTGCACCCTTGAGTGCCAGGACTCTGGCGACACTATCCGGCGACGACCAAATGTGTGCCGCCGAACGCGATGCCTCTTCAAGCGGATACTCTTTAGTAATTTCCATGTCACCGTAAATGGTCGACAAATCACGATGTTCCTTCGCTGCCGCAATGAAGGCTTCTTCCATGGGATCAAACGGATTTTTTTGCGATGCCAAGACACCATAGGCAACTATTTCACTGTATTGTTCGCCCCCATCGAGAGCTTTGCCGTCGACATCTACTACCCCTGCAACTGACATACGATTTTCAGTTAGGGTACCGGTTTTGTCAGTGCAAAGCACCGTTGCGCTTCCCAGAGTTTCGATAGTTTGGCTGCGGCGGCTAAGCACATTACTTTTAGCCAGTCGCCACGCTCCAAGCGCCATAAACACCGTCAACACGACAGGAAACTCTTCTGGTAATACTGCGATAGAAAGCGTTAATCCAGCCAAGAAGCCATTGAGTAAGTCACCGCGCAATAACCAAAATAGCAACGTCAGGAGAACCGACAAGCTAATCGCAATCACCGCAATATATTTCACAGTACGTGCTACTTCTTTTTGCAATAACGTCTTCTCCGGTTTGATGGTGCCAAGTGAGACACCGATCTTGCCCATTTCAGTGTCGACACCGATCGCCGTCACTTCAGCAAGGCCGTGACCTTTGACGATAATGGAGCCTGAGTATACCGTGTTAACCCGAAAATCTTCGGTCATTTCGGCTGTTTTATCAACTGGCACTGATTCGCCGGTGAGAATACTTTCGTCGGCCATAATATTGTGGGAATTTAATAGCCGGGCATCGGCGGCCACACGCTTGCCTTCGCTAACTACCAAAATATCTCCCACGACCAATTCACGACTGGGGATTGTCATGTGTTCCCCATCTCGTACGACTTCACAGCTCGGACTAGCCAAGCTGCGTAGCGCCTCGAGAGCTTTTTCGGTTTTTGAATCTTGGTACAGCTCGATACCGATAACTACCAGCACCGAAAAGAGTAGTACCATGGCTTCATTGCGATCTCCGAGCAGAAAATAGACCACTACGACGGCCACGAGAAGAAAGATCATCGGCTCGGTCAGGATTTGGATGATTTGTTTCGCAAGACTACGCGTTTCGCGGTCTGGCAACTCGTTGTAGCCAGCTGTGGCTTGCTTCTTTGCCACTTCAGCGCGAGTCAACCCATGGATTTGTTCACTATTCATCCGCTCTATTATAGCGTGTTTTGGTTACGGCTATTCACCATTGAGAATAATTCATCGAGGGCACTGCCAATTTTCTTTTTCAGCGATTCTTCATCAGCAACACTTCCATCTGGGTTAAGCTCTTTCATAAAGAAAAGGTTAGCCTGATTATCGCCGACACGCGCTTTGAGATTAACTGCCAGCGCTTCGCGAGCTGTAGCATGCGCCTGACCTGCACCGCTTCGCCACCCGTATCCGACTAACGCTACCGGCTTGTCTTGCCATTCTTTATAGATCCAGTCAATCGCGTTCATCTGCACCGGACTCATCGTATGGTTATATTCCGGTGTGACCAGTACGACGCCGTCGGTATTCGCAACTAGCTCTGTCCAACGCAACACTTTTTCATCTGTGGGCGCAAACCTGGGGTCGCTCGGCGGCACCGGGTTATTAAAAAACGGTAAATCAAGTTCCCTGAGGTCAGCTACGGTAACCTCGGCGCCTTTTTGCTGCAAAGCCTGAACGACGACTGGCACCATCTTTTCATTCACGCTTTGCGGTCGCACGCTCCCCGTAACGACAAGTATATTCATAT
>JBDHUN010000015.1:0-23107 GCA_039809225.1 Saccharimonas sp. (SeqCode) | reverse complement strand
CTGCTGCCTCCCGTAGGAGTCTGGACCGTGTCTCAGTTCCAGTCTGGCTGGTCATCCTCTCAGACCAACTACGGATCATCGACTTGGTGAGCCATTACCTCACCAACTATCTAATCCGACGCAGGCCGCTCCCAAAGCGTATAAATACTTTAATCCGAAGATCATATGCGGTATTAGACACCGTTTCCGGTGCTTATCCCTCACTTTGGGGCACGTTCCCACGCGTTACTCAGCCGTCCGCCACTCGACAGCACTTCTCACTAAAGTGACGAAGCGCAATTTTCAGTTTACAATTATCAATTTACAATGAATTATCAATTTACAATTATCAATGAAACACGAGTAGCGGTTCATTAAAAACTGATCATTGAAAATTTATTGAAAACTGAAAACTGATCTTGAAAGCTGCTTCCTCACCTTGGTGAGAAGCCTGTTTCCGTTCGACTTGCATGTATTAGGCACGCCGCCAGCGTTCATCCTGAGCCAGGATCAAACTCTCCATATAAGTTTTCGAGGGGCTCACCCCTCGGACGCGGTGCGAACGAGTAAATCGTTCGAGACCGGTCTCTCCCCCTGAAGGAATTCCTTACGGAATTCTATCCAGAAGATAAACTTGGTTTAATGGTGTTAACTACATCACTGAAGTGATAGTACTTGTTTCCATAAAAGATCCGCCTATTACGGCGGGGTCTACTCAAAAATAGACTGACGATGATTATTGCACAATCAAATTGTTAAATTGCATCAATATCAAACTGCTCAACAGATTTAAATTACCATCTCGCAATTAGACTGTTGCCTATTGTATCGCAGATGGCGTGGTAGGTCAACACCTAGTGTAAGCTATTTTGTAGCGATAAATACAACGTACCCGATAACGACGCCAAGTATGGCACCCACCAATACCTCTAGGGGTGTATGCCCCTTAGCTGCTCTTGGTATGACAACACGCTCGTTATTCTTGGCTGCCTGTATCAATTCCTGAAGAGCTAGTCCCTGTTCGCCAACAGATCGACGGACCATGACCGCATCATACATAACAACGCCAGCAACCATAATGGACAGGCCAAAAATCGCCGAATCAAACCCATTAATAAGTCCGATGACAGTCGACATCGACATCACTGTTGCGCTGTGTGCGCTGGGCATATTGCCAGATAGATATAGTTGTCGTAAAGCTCCGAAATTTTTATTTTTTATACCCACAATGACATATTTTGCGCCTTGGGCCACCACCCAGCTGGCAATAATGGTGAGTACGTAGGGCGAAATGTATCTCATTACGTCTTACTTCTCCTTTATTTTTATTTCATCTTGGTTATCAGGTGTTTCGCTATCATCTTTTGCTTGCTGCATGATACCGATTGAAGACACAGCATCACCCTCGCCAAGTCGCATGATACGTACACCCTGCGTTGTGCGCCCAAGTATTGGGATATCCTTGAGTGCTACGCGAATTGTCTGGCCACCCTGACTGATCAAGAGGGCTTCATTTGCATCTTTCTCAAGTGTTTGTACGGTAATAATTGGTCCAGTTTTTGCTGTAACTACTGCTGCCTTAATGCCTATCCCGCCACGTTTATGGCTTGGAAAGTTCGCCACCTTCGTAATTTTACCGTATCCATTTCGACTAATGACAAGCAGACTCTGGTCATCGGCACAGGCGATATCCATACCAACGACATTATCGTTAGCGCGCAGTCGAACACCACGGACGCCACGTGCTGCCCTGCCCATAGGGCGGCATTCCTGCTCATTGAAACGGACTGCTTGACCGGCAGATGTTGATATAATCACATCGTTATTACCTGTTGTTTGCTTGATCCAGCGCAATTCATCATTTACATCAAGGTTGATTGTAATCAATCCATTTGTCCGAATATTGGCATAGTCTTTCAATGGGGTTTTTTTCACGGTGCCTTTCAGCGTGGCCATAAACAGGTAGCCTTTATCATCGACATCTTTGGCATGATTAATGATTGATGTAATTTTCTCTTCAGGCTGTAATTGGAGCAAGTTAACTACTGCTACACCTTTTGCCGCAAGACTCGCCGCTGGCACTTCGTAAGCTTTCAACCTAAAGACTCGCCCCTTGTTCGTGAAGAATAGGAGCCAATCATGGGTACTCGCAGGAACGAGTTGCGCGATGACATCTTCTTCCTTAGTCGTCATACCCCGCTTCCCTTTGCCCCCACGATGTTGCCGACGGTATTCAGAGACCAATGTACGCTTAATATAGTTTTCTGTTGTCAAAAGTATAACAGCCTCTTCTTCGGGAATCAGATCTTCGTCACTAAACTTACCTAACTCATGGTTGATAATTTTACTACGACGCTCATCACCATAGCGCTCTTTCATCTCCAGCAGCTCAGTTTTAATGATAGCCAGAATTTCTTTCTCATCTGCCAGGATCTCTTCAAAGCGTTTAATGGCTTTTAGAAGCTCAGTAAGCTCATTTTCAATCACTTCGCGCTCCAACCCCGTCAAACGACGCAACTGCATCGCTAAGATTGCCTTAGCCTGGATCTCGCTAAGTTTGAACTTCGCAATTAAAGCCTTTTCAGCCTCTTCTTGAGTTTTGCTGGCACGGATAGTCTTGATCACCTCATCGATATGATCAAGTGCGATTTTATACCCCTCAAAGATATGAGCGCGCTCTTTAGCCTTACGCAGTTCATACTCCGTTCGGCGTCGCACAACTTGCTGACGATGCTTAATGAATTCGTCAAGCATTTCTTGCAAACTAAGAATACGCGGTTGTACGCCGTCTACCAGCGCCAACATGTTAAAGTTAAAGCTGGTCTGTAGAGCCGTCAATTTGTACAGCTGATTTAACAATTTCTTGGGGTAAGCGTCTTTCTTCAGCTCAACTACCACCTTAACAGCACCGCGCGCGCTTTCATCGCGCAAGTCACTGATACCGTTCAGTTTTTTATCTTTCACTAGTTCGGCAATCTTCTCGACTAGTGCTGCCTTGTTGACACCATACGGGATCTCAGTGATGACGATCTGATGACGCCCTTTTTTGGTTTCGACAATATCAGCGACGGCACGCATCATGACACTACCCCGGCCCGTCTGATAGGCTTGGCGCATTGGAGCACCACCGTAGACAGTGGCACCTGTTGGGAAATCAGGTCCTTTTACATGTTTCAATAGATCATCGATTGTCGCATGTTCATTATCGATTAATTCAACAGTAGCATCGACAAGTTCTCCAAGATTATGTGACGGGATATTCGTCGCCATACCGACGGCAATACCAATTTGACCGTTTAGGAGTAGGTTCGGTACTTTCGCAGGCAACACGATCGGTTCCTGACGTGAGCCATCGTAGTTATCGCGAAAATCAATCGTTTCTTTTTCGATATCGACAAGCATTTCATCAGCTAGTTTAGCCATACGAGCCTCGGTATAGCGCATTGCCGCCGGCTCATCACCATCCATCGAGCCAAAGTTACCTTGCCCCTGAATGAGCGGGTAGCGGAGCGACCATGGCTGTGCCAAACGTACCATCGCATTATAGATAGCGCCATCGCCATGTGGGTGGTACTTACCCATTACATCGCCAACGATTAAAGCGCTTTTGACGAATTTCGCCGTCGAGCGGTTATTGTTGACATTCATTGAATACAAAATACGACGGTGGACAGGCTTGAGTCCGTCACGAACATCAGGAAGTGCACGATCAATAATTACACTCATTGAGTAACGGAAGAAACTGTCTTCCATCACCTTTTCGACAGTTCGATGCTCAATTCCTGGCGTTGCCGCTTCTTCCGCATTAAACTGAGCATCGTTTCCAATTGACGCATCCTCATTCATTGGTACTGGTGTTATTTTGTCATCATCCATCATCTTACCTCTAGATATCCAACTCTTCTAGCTTTGCATTCTTTGCCTCAGTCTGGATAAAGTTCTTACGCAACATAACATCGTCGCCCATTAATTTTGTGAACACTGCATCGGCGCGCTCAGCATCCTCTACATTCACCTTAATCAATACACGATTGTCAGGGTTCATAGTTGTCTCCCACAACTGTTCGGCGTCCATTTCTCCAAGACCTTTAAAGCGCGAAACTGTGACTCCTGCTTGCTTAAACCGATCTTCCCTCCTGTCAATAGCGATGCCACGAGTTTCTTTATCAGCTATTAGCGTGTTGATAGCTTCATCGAGTGACGGCTCATCGTACACATATTGTTTCTTCTGCCCCTTATTAATGCTAAATAGTGGCGGTTTTGCCAAATACACGTACCCTCCTTCAACAACTTCTTTCATATATCGGAAAAGAAAGGTTAGTAATAGTGTCGCGATGTGGCTTCCGTCAACATCGGCATCAGTCATGATAATGATTTTGTGATAGCGTAGCCCATTAATATCAAACGTATCTCCAATACCGACACCGAATGCCTGAATCATGGCAACGATTTCCTTGTTGGCGAACATTTTGTCCAGACGCGCTCGCTCAGTGTTGAGAACTTTACCACGAAGTGGCAAAATAGCCTGAATTTTACTATCTCGCCCCTCTTTAGCAGAGCCTGCTGCCGAGTTTCCCTCGACGATGTAAATTTCACTATCACTCGGACTTTTGCTTGAGCAATCCCACAATTTGCCCGGCAAGCCCATCCCATCCAGGGCACCCTTACGGAGCACGTTGTCGCGGGCGGCACGTGCTGCTTTGCGTGCCCTAGCTGCAAGTAGTGCCTTAACGACAATCTTCTTCGCTACTTCTGGGTTCTCCTCCAAATAGTAGGCAAAGTATTCATTCATTACCTGCTCAACATAACGACGTACTTCTGGGTTACCGAGTTTATTTTTTGTTTGACCCTCAAATTGTGGATCAGGTAACTTAACAAGGATAACCGCTGTGAGACCTTCGCGGATATCATCCCCTGATAGATTGTCCTCCTTCTCCTTCACAAGACTGTTCTTGCGCGCGTAGTCATTGATGACTCGAGTCATTGCTGCGCGAAATCCAATCAGATGCGTTCCGCCATCAGGTGTGAGGACGTTATTCGCAAATGGCCGAATTATTTCAGTGTATGAGTCGTTATATTGTACGGCGACTTCAATCATTGAGTCCTCAACCTGGCGCTCAACATAAAATACATCACCACCAAGTGCCTCTTTGCCAACGTTCAGATTTTTAACATAACTCTTGATACCGCCCTCGAAATAGAAACCTTGTCTTTCTTTTGTGCGCTCATCGTATACGGTCGAATACAGACCTTTTGTCAGGTACGACTGGTGTCGCAAGTAGCTCACCACCCATTTATAATCGAACTCAACTGTTTCTTTAAAAATTTCCGGATCAGGATAAAATGTGATGCGCGTCCCCTGAGGACGATCGGTTTTGCCCGCCTTTTTGAATGGTACTATCGTTTTTCCGCGTTCGAATTCGACTCGATACAACTCACCGTTCTTAACAACCTCCGCAATCATGCGTGATGACAATGCGTTAACAACGCTAGAGCCGACGCCATGTAGGCCAGACGAAACTTTGTATCCGCCACCGCCGAACTTCCCCCCCGCGTGGAGAACTGTGAGTACTGTTTCAAGAGTGCTGAGACCCGTCTTGGGATGCTTATCAACCGGTATACCACGACCATCATCAGTCACCTCCAAGCCGCCATCTGCCAAAATGCGCACATCTACCCTCGTACCGAACCCAGCAATTGCTTCATCGACTGAGTTATCGGCAATTTCCTTAATCAGGTGGTGAACACCGTCGTAGCCGGTGCTACCAATGTACATACCGGGGCGCTTACGAACAGGATCAAGTCCCTCAAGCACTTGAATTTGTGAGCCATCATAAGAGCCATCGTCTTTTTGTTTAGCCATTCTCCCCTCACTTCGGTCATTTCAGCTGGTTTACAATATGTTCCATTATACCATAAAAAAAATTGTTCATTCAACCTATTGTTTTGAACATATTTCTTATGCTAAAATGCGGCATGAGAGGTATAAAAACATAACATAAACAGGTAGCGCTATGTTCAGAAAACTAGTATCAAACCTTGCATTTAGCCCTGCTCTTGTCGGGCAGCTTGGCTTTTATGCCGGACGACTCAAAAAAGAAGAAGCCACTCGACGAGTTGGTCTCATATTTACCGCATTGGCCCTTGTGGTCCAGTCTTTTGCGGTGTTTTCTCCACCAGAGGCAGCAAACGCCTCTAGTCCCTCCGATATGGTTAGCGGTGGCATTACCAGCGCAAGCAATTTTCTGGCCAATTACGATGTCAACAAGAATAACCTAAAGGACCTGTTCACTGCCCTAGGTATCACACGAAATGACATTAGCGGTACTCATAAGGGGCAGATCAACTCTAAAGATGGTAAATACTATTCTTGGGGTCTCACCTCTCATTTTAGTTACGCCCAAGGAGAGCGCACCTACACTGTAAAAACCGCATCTGGCGGTACACGTACCTTTTATACTCGCCCTCTCAAGCTATGGGATAGTGGCAGTACCGTGCAAACTGGCTCATACTACGATGTATTGATTGGTAAAGCAACTGGAACAGGTGCGGCGCACGGACAGTGGTTTGCAATTATGTTCCGCTGCGGCAACCTCGTGCTTCAAGTAATTCCCCCTGCACCTGAGTGTCCAGATGGAACTGTTGGAAATTATCCAAACTGTACACCACCACAATGCCCTCCAGGAACTACCGGTACATATCCAAATTGTAATTCTACCGCTACGGCTAAGTGCGAAAGTCTAAAGATTACAAGAATCGTGAATGACTATCATCTTAAAGCGACGGCAACCGTTACCGGAACAGCAAAAGTCTTGGGTTATAGCTTCACTATTACAAAAGACGGGAAGCAAGTGAAGCAAATTGATGAGCGTTCGATCGCCTCAACATACACGGCAATCTATAACCAAACACAACCTGGTACCTACACAGTAACACTGACGGTGCACACGTCGCTTGGCGACAAAACTGCTCCTAGCTGCGCTAAGAGCTTCACCATCGCCCCGCCATCAATGTGCCCACTCAATCCATCGCTCCCCGCAAATAGTCCCGAATGCCAACCATGTCCAGATGACAGTAATATTTGGATTAAAGATGACAAATGTAACGCGCAACTTATTAATACGAAAACCGCGCAAAACATCACTGCAGGCAACGTAGATGCCACAAAAGCGACCGCAAAGGCTGGCGATAAGATTGTCTACACGCTTAGTATCAAGAATTTCGGTAAAGCCCCGAGCGACGTTGTTATCAGCGAAAAACTTGCCGATGTTCTCGAGTATGCCACTCTCGTCGACAATGGCGGCGGTACTTATGATGCTACGGCGAAGACTCTTTCATGGCCAAAAACCAATGTAAAGGCCGGCCAGCAAATTAGTCGTATGTTTACCATTCAACTACTTGATACGATCCCTGCAATGGGTCAAGGATTAAGCGATAAGACATCGTATGACTGCCGAATGGACAATACATTTGGAAATATGGTATCAATCGATGTCGACTGTCCTACCGAGAAAGTCATTGTTGAACAAACCGTTGCGCAATTGCCACACACGGGACCACGCGAAAACATGTTGTTTGCAGCAGTCATCTTCTCGATCGTTGCCTACTTCTACGCCAGATCACGACAAATGAAAAAAGAGGTTCGCCTCATCCGACGCGATCTCAACACAGGAACAATATAGAAGCAATTAAAGGGTGGTTATGAGCGAAAAAGAACGAACACACAATCAAGGACCTGAGTTTAACAAAGAAGCACTGGGTGCCCAGGCAAAAGAACACCAGGAACATCTCCGCGAAACAAGAGAGCGCGCCGCAGAAAAAAGCCATGAAGCTACCGTCGAAGATGCTCGACATGAAGTTAAACGTGCTACACACGAGCGGGAAACGGTAAAGCACGAGAACAACAAGGAGAAATTGTCTGCCGAACGCCGCGGGCCCGCCTCGAAGCGTGAACGCCAAGCAAGCTACGATAAGACGATGACAGAAGTCCAATCCCAAATGTCAGGCACGAGTCGGGCATTTAGCAAAGTGATTCACAACCCAGTTATCGAGCAAGTTAGTGACGTAGTGGGGGGCACCGTAGCAAGACCGAATGCTATTCTATCCGGCGCCGTCTTCGCTTTCCTTTTTACACTCGTTATCTATCTTATCGCTCGATTTAACGGCTACCCTCTTTCGGGTACCGAGACGATTGCTTCATTTATCGCCGGCTGGCTGCTCGGGCTTGTACTTGACTACTTTCGGCTCCTTATCTTCGGCAAGAAATAGTATTTTCAGCCATACCAAGTTAATAAGTCGATACTAGTGTAATTTGATGTGCACCTCATTGTCTGTAACACCATCGTCACCTCTTAGGTGCAGTGCGTCAGGAGGTTGTTGTGCTGCCGTAGATCTTGATGGTTGGGTGTCAGATGATACCGGCAGCTCAACTCCAACCGGTTGGCTTGCGCCTTCGCTGGCATGCATGGTAGATGGCTGAGAACGAAGCGGTGTATCTACATCATGCATAGCTGTTGGTTTAGTTATTGCGCTGCTCACAATCGGTGCGGGTACCACTGCTCGATGATCGCCACCTGACGGCTTGGGTGAGTTGTTGGCGGCCTGAGCGGATGGTGCTACAGGGTTTATTGGTGGTGATGCCTTTGCCGGCATTCCACCAGCCCCAACCGTCATTTGTTTGCGTTTTGCAAGCCACTCATCGAGGAATGAAGAACCCGAGGATGGTTTCATGCCGCCTCCCGCGCCCAGACTAGGGGCAGCTCCAGGACCACCGAATCGCGGTGCGCTTGAGGCAGCTGGATCTTTCTTGACAGATAGACGTGCGAATATTTCTTGCTCTACCTTGGCGCGAGGGCGCCCGAACTTGGCTGCAGAGAGACGCTTTAGGGCATCGCTGAGCTGTTGGTTCGCCTGCCCCATCGGTGGTACCCAGCTCATACTAAACGGTGCCGAGGGAACACCTTGAATTTGAGCCACGCAGACAGACTCGTGGTTTGGCAACTTCGTCAGATCCTCAGCATCAAATACCGGTGTGTAGCGTTTGACCATAATTTCCGCGTCTGTAATACCAATACGCCCCGTAACTGTGGTACCGACGTTTCCGATAATTGCTTCCCGCAGCTCCTCTTTCAACTGGGTCATAAACTGATTGGAGAGTGAGAGACTGAGCCGATACTTACGAGCTTCCGAGAGAATAGTCTCAAAACTGTCGGTAGCAAAGTTCTGAAACTCATCAACATACAACGTAAAGTCCTTACGCTCGTCCTCAGGTATACCGGCCCGAGCCATAGCAGCAGCCTGGAATTTCATTACAAAGATGATACCGATCAGTTTTGAGTTAAGATCGCCCATTTTTCCCTTCGAGAGGTTAACCAGTAAAATCTTTTTATTGTTCATAATGTCTGGGAAATTGAGACCACTTTTTGTTTGCCCGATAATATTACGCATCGCATCGTTACTGATGAATGGGCCAAATTTCGAAACTACCCAGCTAATCACCTCTCCCGCCTCACTGGATCGTTGTGAAGCCGGAAACTCCTTCGTCCAGAAATCGAGTACTTGCTGATCGGTAACGTATTTAAGCTTACTCTTCATAAATTCTTCGTCAATCAACAGCTTCGGAATATCAATAAATGTGCCCCCTGCCGGATCACTCATCAACAGTAGCGCACAGTTACGAAAGATATGTTCAAGCCGTGGTCCGACGATACCAGTATGTCCCGGATCATATAATCCATATAGCATACTGATCGCCTCTTGAACCAAGAAGTCCTTCTGGTCAGGATGGTCAAACTCAAACATATTAAGACCAATCGGATTATCCATGTCGCTCGGGTTAAAGTACACCACGTCCTCCACACGCTCTTTTGGCACCTTACTAAGCAACGCTTCAACTGAGTCACCATGCGGATCGACAAAAGCAAACCCACGACCGTCCATCATGTCCTGATAAGCGAGATTCTCCTGAAGTACCGATTTACCCGTACCGGTCTGACCGATAATATGAATGTGACGGCGGCGATCCTTGTCACTGATACGAATCGGTTTCTTGACACCACGAAACTCGTTGTACCCCAGTAGTAGTCCGTCATCCATCACTTGTGTTGGGCCATCAACCTGCTTACTCATTTGGCGCTCTACCTTTGAAGTCGGGATACTATTCTGATCGGGCAAATGAAACATCGATGCGAGTTCGATACTATTAAGGATATTGCCCTTCACCGTTTGCGGAAAAAACCGGAAGATAAAAGAAGACACAAGCTCGTCGATATTTTTTGCAACACTAAACCTGAAGCCGTTGTTGCTGGGTGAGTCAAACAGCGCAAAGGCCGAAACGATGTTTTTAAGAAGCGCCTGTGAGCGAGTCGACGTATTAGACGACACGACAACTCGAACCAATGTCTCAAATCCCGGATAGCGTGTCTTTTCTTCAATAGCCTCGATTGCTTGTTGCTCTACTGCCGTAAGCTGCGTATCAACTCCATGCTCAGTCGGATGATGTTCAGCCGGGTTGGGCGGACGCCAGAGTGCTTCAGTGATATCTCTTACAGCAAACATACTCCCATGAGATGCTTTACCGGTAGCTCGATCTTTTTTAATTTTTTCAACCGTCTTACGGGAGACGTTTACCCATCCCTCGCTGGCCGGACGAATTAGTATTTGGATGCCCACTCCGTCTTCTCGACCGGCCGCTGACAACGCATTGAGCAAGGCGCGCGATGCGTCTCTCTTTGTCTCAGCGTAAGTGGCAATCGGGCGCGTGAAGTGTTTTTTGAGCGTGAACTCACCGCCAATCGTCCCGCTCATCTTTCCTACTTCACTAAACACTGTATGTTCAGTTACTTCTTCGAGACGAGATGACGGATACGCTGCCGCAACTGCTTGACGCACCGCATCGATCAACACTGTCGGGACAACAGCATAGTAGTGCACCAGTCCATTCTTTGCGACAATTTCAAACGAAAGATGACGCTGGCCGTACACCTTGCTTTTGAGACCCTTTGTAGCTGTACTAGCTATGATATTGTACATGACACTTGCCTGAGATAAAGCCTCCTCAGTGATGTCACGCTTATCCCTGCCGTTGCCCTCGATATCGTCGCTTGCTGGTGGAAGGTGAATCAAAATAGGCACCATCTTGAGGCCTCGTTCGTAGTTCTTCGCTTCACGAAGTGTCTGGCGATACGTAAAGAACACGATGGCAGCGGCAGCTACCACTACAAGTGCGAATGCAAATAGCCCAACTAACACCCCCGCACCACTGTTCATTTAGTCACCCGCATCACCAATCACGCGTCCGTATCGTTTGCGTATATATTCTATTTGCAACTTGCTAATCTCACGTTCCCGCTTATATGGATCATCTTTTGTTTCAGCGATAACTCTTTTTGCCTTGTCGATCCATTCTTTTTCAATCAAGTCATCGTCTCCCGCAGTCAACTGTGTTGCATCACTAGCCGTTTGAGTCGATGTGTCATCTGACTGAGTAGCTACTGGCACTGGTAGTACTGGCATGGCAATCTGCGCCGCCTCAGCCTGGACGGCTCCTACCTCTTCATGGAGTCCTGTCTCTTGCTCAGGACGGACTGATATTTGTTCACCGATCTGAAAGTTACCGGTCTCACCCACCTTTGGTGCCGGTACGCGCTCAACTCCCCCTCCTGACCCAGGCTGTTTTGGCTCCATATCTCTTTAAAATTATACCATAACTATCATTTGGTACTAGCGTATTTTATCGGCGCTTCGCAATATAGAAACAGGCCAATACCTCAAATAAGGCTACGAGAAAAATATCATACCATCCCGCTCTGCCAATAGAACGCATCCCAATAATCATCACTGGGGCCAGCGCAAGCACCGATGCATAGTAGTACGCTTTGGAAAGAGACAGCGAGAGGCTTTTGCGGCTAACGCTGCCTACTACCTGCATACACGCGTACAACAAAAAAGTTAGCGCACCTAGCACTAACAGATAAATCAATACAAAAACAGCAAGAATCCCTAGAGGGTGAATTGTCGACGGAGAGGTCGACTGGAGAAGCGCCGAGAGCAAAACAAAAGCGCTAAGGGTGACGATTGCCAATACTTTCCCAAGCATGGATCTATCATACCACTAAAGGTAAAAGAGCGCCTAGGAGCGGTAAAGCGTGAAAAAGCGAAACACCTGTACAAACAACTATTAGGGTCGCCCGCTATACCGCTCTTTGGCTACTGACCGCTCCACATAGTGGAGCATAAGGTCACTGTGCGAGAGGTTCCACTTCACGCTTGGTAGTTACATTAGTAAACGTTACTAAGGTTTAACCAAGCGTGAGGTACTATTCTCACGCTACAACGCCATAGAGATCTGACATCTCAATTGGCGGAGCATAGGCAACGCCACCTTATTGGTACTGTTCTTTTTATTTTTGAAAGGTACGTGGTTATGTACTACGACAACCAAATCTGCACCAGTGCCGATGCCTGTTTTCCGTCAAATTCGCTTTATGCGATAACGTACTTATTTTGAATTGTTAAGGTCCCTGTGGTGGCTTTTGTCATATTTATTTTTGTAAAAGCTTACTTTTATCCTAGCATAAACATGTTATCTTGGCAACTGTTTTGTGAGCATTTACGTTGTATTATATACATATTTAATTCGATTACACCTTAGAAAATAAATTGGTTTTGTTACTTATATATTAATTTATGTTGTATTAAAAACTACTTGTGTGTTTGTCTCTATTTTGATTCGAGACTCTCAGCTGTTTACATCAGCACCTACGTTCACGAATAGCCGCGGATTTGTGAGTGGCGGTGCTCGCGCACAAACGACAAATTTTGTTTCCACGCATGTCGTGTTGCGACGTCGTTCTCCTACGTTTTTTCATATCATATACGGAATGCGTATTTAGACGAATCTCAACATGCGCATAAAAACCACCCACTGCCCCCGCGAACTTGTTTCGTTATTTCGGGCTCATGATGATTGATTGCGCTAGGTGTATACGGCACCACAGCTGTGTGTGCCTTATTCTCGAACAAAAGTACCTACGGTCTTTGGGCCGCATTACGGCAGTGCCCACAGGCGAACCTTCACGTTTAAAAATCGCGATGTCGGAGCCTTCATTGCATTACACACCTCGACATTTTCAACACATATGCATACGCGAAATACAGAGCACATATTCCAACGACATTAGCACGATACAAAATATCGACAATATGCCGATCCGTATCATCGAACAGGCTGCCCGTTCCTTATTTGTATGTAGTATTTTTTACTTGAATAATCTTCAAAAAAGTTATTGACATTAGCGATTTGAAAGCATATTATAGGGGTAGTTCCTGAGTAAAAAAATTATACAGGAACCAAAAATAAACAACTACTTGAAAAACTCCACGATAAAAACAAGCACTACTCGCAGGTGCTTGTTTTTTATTCTATGTATATAAAAATACATACAAAAAAGCCCGACAATGTCGGGCACTTTTGTTGGTGGAGCTGCCGGGAATTGCACCCGGGTCCGTGTGGTAACCTATTGTCCGTCTACACACATAGTTCTATTCAAAATTTGTCACGT
Organism: Saccharimonas sp. (SeqCode); assembly: GCA_039809225.1. Classification (GTDB taxonomy): domain Bacteria; phylum Patescibacteriota; class Saccharimonadia; order Saccharimonadales; family Saccharimonadaceae; genus Saccharimonas. The sequence goes on along the minus strand of JBDHUN010000015.1, from coordinate 9,566 downwards.
CACTGCTCGAAATAGAACAAACATACAGCCACGTGAACCATGAAAAAATTTAAACGATTATCGCCATGGAAACAATAATTGTCGATCCTGCTCAATATGACACGCCCAAGCTATAGCAGAAATCTAGCCGAGCGCGGTTCAGCCAATTAGGCCAGAACTGGTGCTGCTTGCATCTTGGAAGGTGCGAACAGCTTTGCAAAAAATTTGTTTGCAATTATTGATTCTGATTACGTCAGAAGTCGGTGTGCGGGTACAATCTGTTAAAATCCTCACGTCGAAGCCATAAAGTCAGCCCCATTTGTGGTGCTTATGATTATACCATGGTTTGCAACCCATGGCTAGATGTGATTTACTACCGACAGATATGGGACACGTTGCGAAGATTCTCACTGCTGCACCACTCGGGTTTGAGGGGCATCTCATAGAGGTAGAGAGTGACATGACCAAGGGGCTGCCGGGGCTACAGATCGTCGGACTTGCCAATAAATCAATCGACGAAGCCAAAGAACGTGTCAAAAGTGCGCTCGCCAATTCTCTTTTGGAGTACCCCGCCAAGCGCTTAACGGTAAACCTCGCACCAGCCGAACTTCCTAAAGAAGGTACACACTATGACCTTCCCATTGCTCTTACTTTGCTTGTGAGCAGTGGCCAATTACGTCAGCAAGAGGTAGACAAGGCGGTGTTTGCCGGTGAATTAGCTCTCGATGGCACTATCCGGCCCATTTCTGGAGCTATCACCATTACTGAAACGGCTCGACGTAAAGGAGCTACAGCGGTATACATACCGGCTGCCAATGTGCCTCAGGCTCAATTAGTGCCAGACATAACTATTTATGGCGTTCCTACGCTTAAAGACTTGTTTCTCCACCTCAAGGGAGAAAAAGTACTCCCGCCAGCCATACCCAGAGAGCAGCAGCATCAGACTCCTCTTCATGGACCGCTTATCGATGACATCCAAGGTCAAGCGCAAGCCAAACGAGCGCTTATCATTGCGGCTGCCGGACATCATAATATTCTCTTTACTGGTCCCCCAGGAGCGGGCAAAACTATGCTTGCCAAGGCACTGGTCTCTCTACTGCCGCCTCTCTCACCAGAGGAGCGGATTGAGGTCACCAAACTTCATAGTCTCGCCGGCACGCTCATTGACGAGGCCGTAACAGATCGACCATTCAGAGCCCCGCATCATACTTCAAGCCAGATTGCCATGATCGGTGGTGGCGCCCGTCCAAAACCAGGCGAAGTGAGCCTTGCCCATCAAGGCGTTCTCTTTCTCGACGAGATACCTGAGTATCCGCGTTTCGTCCTCGAGGCCTTGCGTCAGCCCCTCGAAGATAAGACTGTATCCGTTACTAGGGCTCAGGGGCGTGCACAGTACCCAGCTAATTTCATGCTTGTCGCCACCATGAATCCGTGTCCCTGTGGGTATTATGGTGACTCGGATCATGAATGCTCATGTTCTACAGCCCAGATTATAAACTACCAGAAACGACTATCAGGACCACTCCTCGACCGTATTGATATGATTGTGCCCGTCTCTCGGCTAGCGTCCGATCAACTCTTGCATCATAATTCGTTGTCTAACAAACATCATTTAGATAGTCAATCTCGAATCATAAAAGCACGCGCCAAGCAGTCTAACAGATATAAAAGTAGTAAGAAAAGCAACAGTTCCTTAACGAGCAGTGAAGTATCTCGCATATTGAATCCCTCGCCCGCTGTCGCATCTTTTCTCAATACTGCTGCCACAAAACTCGCTCTCAGTCCACGCGGTTATTTCAAAATTCTTAAGGTTGCTCGTACGATCGCTGATCTTGAGGATAGTCAAGAGATTACTGTCGCTCATGTTTCTGAAGCCCTACACTATCGCCAACCCTCTTGATCTCGTATCTCGTATCTGTTAAAATGTCTTTCGAGTAATAAGTATTCGTTATCAACTAAAAAGGAGCGTGTATCAACACATCAACTCGTATCAACGAAGCAATCCGAGCAAGAGAGCTTCGTGTCATCGGCACCAACGGTGAACAGCTAGGTATTATGTCCAGGCAGGAAGCCCTCAGGGCTGCCGAAGACACAGGGGTTGACTTGGTAGAAATCTCGCCAAACGCAGACCCACCGGTCGCCAAGATTGTCGATTGGGGTAAGTTCCAATATCAGAAGATGAAGGAACAGCAAAAGAACCGCCGCAGTAATAAAGCAACGGAGCTGAAGCAAATGCGATTTGGCCTCAAGATCGGCACCAACGATCTCGAGATTAAACTGAGAAAAATACGCGACTTTTTAGCCGATGGTCACAAAGTAAAGATTTTGATCTTTTACCGTGGCCGCGAGATGGCACACAAAGAGCTGGGCTACGATCTCATCGATCGAGTCGTGGCCGCCCTCGAGAACGACGCGATACTCGAACAGAAACCAGTGATGGCAGGACGCAATCTTTCCATCGTAATAAGGAGCAAGTAATGCCAAAGATGAAGACCCATAAGGGCACTGCTAAGCGAATCAAGCTAACCAGTACCGGCAAACTTACCCGTCGCCGTGCGTTCGGGAACCATATGCTCAGTAAAAAGAGCAAGTCGCGCAAGCGAAACATCAACACCACTGCAGTTGTAAAAGGCAGTATGGCAAAAAACGTTAAACGAGCGTTAGGAGTCTAATATGCGAGTAAAACGAGGAGTATCAGCCCGCGCCAGGCACAACAAAGTGCTCAAAGCCGCAAAGGGCATGCAGCACAACCGCACCCGTAGCTTCCGCCTTGCTAAGCAAGCGGTTGTTCGCGCTCTACAATATGCCTACCGTGACCGCCGCAATAAAAAGCGCGATCTGCGCGCACTTTGGATTACACGCATCAATGCCGCAGCTCGCGAAAACGGTACAACCTATGGAAGACTGATCGCCGACCTCAGGAAAGCCGGTGTTGAGCTAGATCGAAAAGTACTAGCCGAACTAGCTGTCAGTGATCCCAAAGCGTTTACTGCAGTTGTCAAAACTGTGACGAAGTAGGAAATACATCTACTTGCTACTTAAAAATCCGCTTGTTGGCGGATTTTTAAGTAGCAGTTTATCTATAAGCCGGGTTCTGTTCCGCCGATGGCGGAGATAATCATCTATCTACGCTGCTTATTGCTAATCAGCTCTAGCGGGTATCGACGCGCAGACGGATCGCCTTTCGATGCGCATCTCCTTGCAGCTGACAGGGTTTACCCCCTCCGCATGTTACCATGCGTCGCTACGGTCTCTTACACCGTTCATTTCACCCTTACCTTCGCGATCTCGAAAGATCGGGATAGTGAAGGCGGTATCGTTTCTGTGGCACTTTCCCTAGGGTTGCCCCCGGCCGCCGTTAGCGGCTGTCATATCCTATGCTGCCCGGACTTTCCTCTCGCTCATATGAGCCAGCGATTATCCAATGAACTGCCAGTAAGTATTATAACAAATCTGGTATATACTTTCCTTGGTCGGGGTGACTGGATTTGAACCAGCGACCACACGGCCCCCAGCCGTGTGCGCTACCAGGCTGCGCTACACCCCGTGAATTTCTACATAAAAGTCCCAGCCATTTGTGAGACGCTAGATATTCCCCGCATAAATGCAAGGTGGGTTCTCTCACGTCGTTCCCACAGGAACGAAAAATATTGAGATCCCAAATGTATGATGTTAGGAAAATCATACACGTCCTGTAATGTCTGGGACTACTTATATTATACCCCTCTTTGTCAAGACACGCCAAATACTCGGCCAAAGACACTGACGATCCACTCGATACTTGCAACCATGTAGTTCGAGAGGAGTGGTCCGGCAAACATGACCAATACAAAAACCAAGACCAATCCATAGCGTTCCACGGTATCCATAAACTTGCGCGCGAAGTCCGGAGCTAGGGCATACAGAACCCTTGAACCATCAAGCGGCGGAATCGGCAAAATATTGAAGACAAAGAAGCCCAAGTTTACCAAGACGCTCGTTTCGGCGATAGAGCCAACGATAGTTGTGGTTCCCCCGCTTAGTACCAACACCCCAAAACTAATAAATGCTAGGGCAAGATTCGTGAGTGGTCCAGCAACCGCCATCAGCGCCACCCCCCATTCATCATAATTGATGCGTGCCGGATTAAACGGTACCGGCTTGGCACCACCAAAGACCGGTGTATGCACGCCTGTCAGCGCATTGGTAATGATAATTAAAAGTGGTAGGCCAAGTGTTAAAAAGGGATCAATGTGTTTTAACGGATTGAGTGTTAAGCGACCCAATAGGCGCGCCGTTTCATCGCCCAATTTATATGCCACAAATCCATGCATCACCTCATGAAGAGTCATCGAGATAAAAATCACCCCCAGCACAGTCAAAATATACCCAATATCCATATACATTTAGTATATCATGCTAACCCCTTGACGAAACCACTCACTATCTGTATACTAGAACAGATTGATTACTAAAATAACGTGGAGTATTCACCATGGCAGCACGCTGTGATCTTACCGGCAAAGGTAAACAATTTGGCCACAATGTGAGCTTTTCGCTGCGCCGCACGAAACGTGTGTTCAAGCCAAACTTACAAAAAAAGACCTTCGTTGTCGATGGCCAAAAAGTAACGATGACACTTTCAACCCAAGCAATTCGCACCCTTAAGAAAAAGGGACTACTCGCAACTAGCAAATAGCCCAGTAGTCACAATACAATAAATTCCCCCACTTACTGCATGAAGTGAGGGGAATTGTTGTGTATCTATCGCACAATCTAACTACGTGATATTTCGACAACGGTTAGGGTTGGCGGCATTCCAGTACCAGACTTTACCTTATACTTCGCTGTTTGCTCAACAGGCGCATCCAGCTCTTTGGTAAAGACGTCAAGCGACTCTTGCGGCACCTCATAAGTAATACCTTGTCCAGCATAATGAACGGGGATAACGACCTTAGGCTCAATCTGTCGTACTATTGCTGTAGCGCTCGTCGCGTCGAGGGTATACCCACCGCCACCTACGGGAATAACGAGGATATCCACTACGCCGATTGCCTCTAGCTGCTCTTCTGACAGTTTAGGCGCGACATTACCGACAATGGCCACCCTGACATCTCCGCACTCAATTCGGTAAATAGTCGATAGTTTCTCTTGATCTTCAGTGTCGATATGGCGCGTTGCAGCCACGCCACGGATTGTAAAATCGCCCACCTCGTATTCACCTGGACTATCGATAATAATGCGAGCGTCAGAGTTTTCTACCCGAAATCGCGTTTCGGTCGCTAGTTCTACCTCATCCTTCGTCTTGATATCTTTCAGACCAACCAGTGAAAGCCGAGGATCAACCACGAGACTGGCTTTTTTGCTACTGATAATTAGACAATTTCCACCCTTGTATTCGATATCGAACACGTTACCTTCTCCTATCTATTGTTCTTTTAGTATATTATCTGTATCTACCAGCACTTGATGCTTATTTGTGAGGATAGACGTAATGAACTTGTCGCGCACACTGAGTCGATAATAAAATTCATCATACTTAAGTGTACTGTAGGTGAGTTCCCTACCCTGACTAGCTTCGAGAAGAGCAACTACCGTGTCGACTTTCTTTTTTGGTGTATCACCCACCAACAATAGGTCAACACCACTTGCCGAACCAGGTATTAAGATACCTGCCATAATCGCAACCCGCACACCAGGCAGTGACATGATTTGCTTTTGCCACTGCGCACTTTCGGCATCAGTATCAACTACAACAGAAGCCACTTTTTGATCGGCAAAGATAGCTCGCAAAGGTAAGTAGTGTTCGTAGCGCTGACTGACTTCGTAATAAAGCTTATGATCGGTGTCCCTGCTGGTGATAATGCCAACCTCTAGCATATTGGATAACTCTCTTCGTACAGAGTTGATCTGTTCATCAATCAAACGTGTGATCTCGCGCACGTAGAACGCTTTACCAGGGTTATTCAAAAAAAGGTGAAGTAATTTCACTCTCGTCTTTGAACCAAATAATGCGTCAATCATACCTTCCCTATCTATTTCTTCTCTACATCATGATACCACTATTTGTTCACTGATGCGAGTATACGAGCAAGATAAGTATACGCCGCCTCTAGAGTTAACCAATGAATGTGTTCATCGCGCTTCAGCCAAGTCAGCTGACGTTTAGCAAGTCGCCAGTCTAGTGTTCTATATTTTTCTTGAGCTTGGCTGAGGAAAATTTCTCCAGCCGCATAGCGACGAATGAGCGGGTAAATATTACCCGTCATGGCTTCATTATCCCAACCATAGGCCTCGGCCGCAGCGAGCCCTTCCTCGACAACACCTGATGTGAATATACCTTTTGCACGTTCTGCGATGCGGCTTCGTAAAATATTTTTTTCTGTTGATATTCCGACTACACAACAATTGTGGATAGGGGCACTTCGTCTCTTTAAAGCATGACCATTTCGCAGTATAGAATTTACAACATATCGCTTATTGTATCTATTTTCAGGTAACTTTACGTTGTTGTTTTTACAATAATTATGTAACTCGTCCAGACTCATCGTGTCTAGTTTCGCACGACGTTCTACGTTGTCTGTGGCACCAGGAAACTGAAAATCATATACTACTGCGTTTACATATAGTCCTGTCCCACCAACCAAAAATGGAATATGTCTGCGCGCTCGAATCTCATCGATCTTCTGCATGGCGTACTCTTTGAAATCGGCGGCAGTAAACCGCTCACCCGGATTCACCAAATCAATACCCCAATGCGGTACTCCCCGTTGCTCCTCACGCAGAGGTTTGGCGGTACCGATATCAAGTCCCCTATACACTGCACGTGAATCGGCTGAAATGATTTCACCACCGTACTCTTTGGCTAACCGTATCGCAAGACCAGTTTTGCCGCTAGCGGTCGGGCCGACAATCACAATAAGCGGGAGAACATGTTTTGCCCCTTGGTTCTTTGTACCTAGAGAATAGCTAGTGTTCATAGCTTCGGTTTCCAGCGGTAAACTGCGAAATTAATTACTTTATACGTTTTGTCGCAATGAATACCATCTTGTGCGAGCAATTGACGCTGCACCTCTTGACCGCCAGGATATCCAGTTGCAAGACCACCCTCAGCGTTAACTAAGCGATGCCATGGTAACTCCTCTGGGCCGGTATGAGCAATTCCTCCCACAATTCGTGCCGCACCAGGTGATCCAGCCATCGCGGCAAGGTCGCCATATGTCGTTACTTTGCCTGGCGGCAACTTGGCCATTAGATGATACACTGCCTCACGCAGGCCTCTTTCATGTATCATGCTAGAGTGCTTTCAAATACTCCGCCAGTTGATCAAAGGCTACCTTTTGTTCGCCGCTCTGTGTGCGCACACTAACTTCACGAGCTTCTTTATCTTTCGGCCCGACGATGAACTGAACAGGGATTTTCCAGGCGGTGGCTTCGCGGATCTTTTTGCCAAGCGATTCATTACGATCATCTGTTGTAAATCTTAACTCGTTGTATTTTAGAGGTTTCATTAACACCACCTCTGATAGAATAGTTGTTATTTCCTCAACGTAATCGTTAACTGAGTCGTTGATAGTTAAAATACGCACCTGTTCCGGAGCAATCCAGAGCGGGAACCACCCACCAGTATGCTCAATATATACACTCAAAAAACGTTCAAGCGAACCAAGCGTTGCCGAGTGCAGCATGATTGGCTGAGCGACACTTCCCTGCTCATCGATATATTCAAGACCAAAACGTTGAGGTTGCACGAAATCGATCTGAACCGTTGCCAGTTGATGCTCACGGCCAATGGCGTCCGTGGCCATAAAATCGATTTTGGGGCCGTAAAATGCTGCTTCGCCGTCTTGTTCGAAATACTCCAAACCACTCTTTGTAACCGCCTCTTTCAGCTGTGCCTGTGCGCTCCCCCATAGCGCCTGCTCACCCAAATACGCATCTGTGTCATCCCGATAGCTCAAACGCACACGTAATTTCATACCAAGAATTCCATATAGTTCCTTCGCGCACTCAAGTAGACCATTTACCTCATCGGCAATCTGATCTTTTCGACAAAAGACGTGGCTGTCATCCTGAGTGAGAGAGCGTACTCGATTGAGCCCACCGAGTTCCCCCGTTTTTTCATCACGGTAATCAGTCGTTGTCTCAAGAAAACGCACTGGCATATCGCGGTAACTCCGTGGCTTGGACGCATAAATTTGCGTGTGATGCGGACAGTTCATCGGCTTTAGGGCCATTTCGTCGCTTGTCTCTTGGCTCTTTACCAAAAAAAGCTCATCTCCAAATTTTGCCCAATGGCCGCTCTTTTCATAGAGGTCCTTTTTGGTAATATTTGGTGTCCACACCATTTCAAATCCACGACTTTTACGTAACTGATTTGAAATACCAGCAGCTTTTTCGCGTAAAATCGTGCCCCGCGGTGTAAACATGGGAAGGCCAACACCTACTAAAGTCGATGTCGTATATAAATCCAGCTCTTTGCCGAGCTTGCGGTGATCGCGTGCTTTTGCTTCCTCGAGCATCTTTGAGTAAGTATCAAGCTCTTCCTGAGTAGCAAATGCCACGCCGTAAAGGCGTTGCATCTGCGGATTGGTTTCTTTGCCGCGCCAGTAAGCACCGGCAACGCGCATGAGTTTGAAGGCGCCGACTTTGCCGGTACTCTCGGCGTGCGGACCGCGGCAGAGATCGGTGAAGTCGCCGTCGGTATAAAACGACACCTTGTCGACCGCGGCATCACCGTCGGCAATCGTGCCCATTTCGTCTTTGTTGAGATCTTTCGCGACTGTCGTACCGGCGCGCTTGAGGTCATTGAGCAGCTCGACTTTGTACGGCTGCTTGGCGTCCTCAGCCCACTTGATACCTTCGTCAGTGGTCTTTTCGCTGCGTTCAAAGCGATAGTTGGCCTCGATGACTTTTTTCATCTCGGCTTCGATTTTCAGAAAATCATCCTCCGAAATCTTCACACCCGGAACATCGATATCATAATAAAACCCGTTTTCCACCACTGGTCCGACACCAAACTTCGCTTCAGACCAGAGACGCTGTACTGCCTGCGCCATGATATGCGCCAAGCTGTGCCGCATTGCGTAGAGCTGACTTTCGTCCATATTTCCTCCTTAAAAATTAAAAACACGCCTTACAGTGACTCTTCACCGAGCGTGTTTCGGGCCCGAGCATGCCCAGGCGGTTCCACCGAAATCTTTCACTTTTGCTCCGAACATTTTACGTGCGTTCGCAGCCGCTTCCACGTGCTCTAGAGGTAGTTAATCTCTTTCATCGCTTGTTTTCATGATACCAAACCTCTCACCGATTGCAAACCCCGCCCCTGTTTGCTATGATAAACAAGTCCAGCACCCCGAAATAACGAGACCTAAGTCGAGCTTTAGGGGGTGGAAGTTTGTCGTCGAATTCATTTCGATGCAAACTGGAGGGGTGAGCCCCTCCTAGGAATGGGCGATTAGCTCATTTGGCTAGAGCGCGACATTGACGTTGTCGAGGTGATAGGTTCGAATCCTATATCGCCCACCAAAATAGGACAAGAACGCCGCGAAGCGGCACAATCATGGGCGACACGCAGTGCCGTCCATTGGTTTTTCAGGGGGAGAAAT
>JBDHUN010000014.1:0-25644 GCA_039809225.1 Saccharimonas sp. (SeqCode) | reverse complement strand
GGTCTGTACCACTACATCTTGGCTGATACGCAGATGACCAAGGGTAAGAAGATTCAGACCGGTGTTGATGCACCAGTCGAGGCGAGCAACCGCATGCCACTTGCAAACATCCCTGTAGGTAGCCAGATCTATGCGATCGAAATCAACCCAGGTAAGGGCGGCCAAATGGTACGCAGTGCCGGCACCAAAGCGCAGTTGATGGCAAAAGAAGGCGACTACGCCATGGTTAGAATGCCATCTGGCGAAGTTCGTAAGTTCCGCCTCGAGTGCGAAGCCACCCTCGGTGTGGTCGGCAACGTCCAGCACCAGAACATCAAGATTGGGAGCGCTGGTCGCAATCGACGCAAGGGTATCCGCCCAGGTGTTCGTGGTGTGGTTATGAATGCCGCAGATCACCCTCACGGTGGTGGTGACGGTGGTCGCCACGGTAGTGGTAAACCACCACGCACGCCATGGGGTCAATTGACCCTCGGCTACCGCACCCGCCGCCGCAAAGATACTACTAAGATGATTGTTCGCAGCCGTCACGAAGCTAAGAGGAAGAGGTAGTATATGGCTGAAACACCTAAAACTCTAGTGATCGATGAAAACCTGCAGGGCAGCATTGACGTAGTTAAGAGTACTCAGGAACGATACCGGCTGGCACAGAGAGAGGCTGCAATCAGCGATTCTGATCGCCCCGTATACTTTGACCCAGAGATTCGAGCTCTAGAGCTTGCACTGATGCGACTCGGTCAAAGAGTAATTGAACTAGCATCAAAGACAGAAGGAGAAAACTAATGAGTCGATCACTCAAAAAAGGCCCATTCGTCGACGCGAAGCTTGCCAAAAAAGTGGCAGCACTCAAAGTTGGCGACCGCACGGTGACAAAGACCTGGGCACGCAGCAGCACGATCACGCCTGAGATGGTAGGCTTCACGTTTGCCGTCCACAACGGCCGCGTCCACGTGCCGGTGCTAATCAGCGAAAACATGGTCGGTCACAAGCTCGGCGAGTTTAGCCCCACCCGTAAATTCCGCAAGCACGGTGGTAAGGAGAAGAAATAATGGCTGAGAACACGCTATATACTGTTCGCGCTAACATCAAGGGCGTTGACCAAACACCGCGCAAGGTAAGCCTCGTGGCGAGCCTGGTTCGTGGCCGTACAGTCGCCGACGCGCTTGTCATCCTCGACCACACCCCAAAGCGTGCTGCGCTCGTCGTTCGTAAAGCAATTGCCAGCGCAGCTGCAAATGCCACTAACAATCATGGCCTCGACAGCAAGACACTTGAGATTAAAACGCTCAGCGTCACAGCTGGCCCACGTATGAAACGCTTCAAGCCTGCCAGCCGCGGTCGTGCGTTACCATTCCAGAAGCGTTCGAGCCATATTTTGGTGGAAGTAGCCGGGCTCGAAAAAGTTCGTAAGAAACCTGCCGAGAAAAAAGCAGACGCAGCCGCCAAACCAGCTGCAACGAAAGAGGAGAAGTAAGTTATGGGACAAAAAGTTAACCCGCACAGCTTCCGTCTGCAAGTCCACAAAAACTGGTCTTCACGCTGGTTCGCCGGCAAGAAAGATTTTGCCAAATGGCTCACCGAAGACATCAAGATTCGTGACCTTGTAGAAAAGAAGTTTGAAAGCCGCCCAACCATTGCTCGTGTCGACATCGAGCGTAGCGCTAATCTAATCACCGTAACGGTATATACTGCCAAAGCAGGTGTCGTGATTGGCCGTGGTGGCGCTGGCATTACCGAGCTCAAGAAAGATATCGAACGTATCGCCAGTTTGCCGGTGCGTATCAATGTCGAAGAAGTACGCCGAGCTGAGCTCAATGCTAAATTGGTCGCCGAGAACATCGCGCGCCAACTAGAGCGCCGTGCGAATTTCCGCCGCGCCGTCAAAATGGCTGTTCAAAACAGCATGAACGCCGGTGCCAAAGGTATTCGCGTCGAAGTCGCCGGTCGCCTCAACGGTGCCGAAATGAGTCGCCGCGAAAAGACGATCGAAGGTTCAGTACCGCTTCACACATTGCGCGCCGACATCGACTTTCACTCAGCCAGGGCATTGGGACCAAACGGTACCGGTATCATTGGCGTGAAAGTTTGGATTTACAAGGGTGAAAGGAGCGAGGCGTAATGTTATTACCAAAAAAAGTTCCGCACCGTAAAGTCCGTATCGGCAAAAACGAAGGCGTCGCGACGCGCGGTCACTACGTTGCCTTTGGCGACTACGGCCTCCAAAGCCTTGAAAACGAGCGTATCACCAGTCGTCAGATTGAGTCCGCTCGTCAGGCAATGACCCGCTACATCAAGCGTGGTGGTAAGATCTGGATTCGTATCTTTCCTCATACCCCCGTCAGCCGCAAACCACTTGGTCTCAAGATGGGCGGTGGCAAGGGTAACCCGGAATTTTACGTCGCGAAAGTCAAAGCTGGCACCGTACTCTTTGAGATGAAGGGTGTTTCCGAGGAAGTTGCCCGCGAAGCGATGCGCCTCGCCGGTCACAAATTACCGGTCAAGACACGCATTATCACTAGAGAGGAGGCGAACTAATGGCTGCCCCTAAGAAAACCACTAAGACTACTAAAAAAGCTACCGAAGTGAAAAGCGTGGCTGATATGCAAAAAGACCTCGCCGCCAAGCAGCAAGATCTGATTGACAGCCGCCGCTCACACCGCGCTGGTGAACTAGTAAACCCACGAGTACTTGGTACTCTGCGCAAAGACATCGCTCGAATTCATACAGCTTTGCGCGCTGAAGAATTAAAGAGCAGAGAGGAGAGCAAGTAATGGCGAAAACACTATACGGTAAAGTAACGTCCGACAAAGGCGACAAAACGATTATCGTGACCGTGACTAGTCGTGAGACTCACCCTATTTACAAAAAACAGTACACTGTGACCCGTAAATATGCTGCTCACGACGAGAAAAATGAGGCAAGCGTTGGCGACATGGTCATCATAGCCGAAACCCGCCCAATATCGAAGCGAAAAAGCTTTGTGCTTGATCGTATCGACAAACGCTCAGTCGGTTCTGTCGAACTGAAAGAAGAGGTCAATGCCGAAGTCGAAGACAAAGCAGACCTCGATCACGATGAGAAAGAGGAGGAGAAGTAACATGCTCCAGCAAGAATCTCGCGTTAAAGTGACCGACAACAGCGGAGCTAAAGAAGCGTTGATTATCCGCGTGCTCGGTGGCACCCGCCGCCGGTATGCACGGGTCGGCGATGTCGTTGTGCTAACCATCAAAGATGCCAGCCCGACCGGCAACGTCAAAAAGAAATCGGTGGTCAAGGGCGTGATTGTGCGCACTCGCGATCAAATCCGCCGCAAAGACGGCAGCACGATCTCATTCGATGACAATGCTGCGGTTATCATCAACGATGACAAAACGCCAAAGGCGACCCGCGTGTTTGGCCCCGTGCCGCGCGAGCTGCGTGACTTTGGCTACACAAAGATCATCAGCCTTGCACCGGAGGTACTCTAGATGGCACGTATTCGTAAAGATGATTTCGTCAAAGTGATTAGTGGTGATAACAAGGGTACGACCGGCAAAGTGCTCGCCGTGGTTCCCGGCAAGAATGTCGCGCTTGTCGAAGGTATTGGCCTCGGCACCCGGCACGTCAAACCTAGCCAAATTAACCCCCGCGGCGGCAAAAAAGATATCCATGTTGGTGTCGGTCTGCACAAATTGGCCCTCGTTGCCGACGAGAAAGCCACCAAAACTAGCCGTGTCGGTTATAAAAAGACCGAAACCGGTAAAGTTCGCATCGCCCGTCAATTAAAGAATAAGGAGATAAAGTAGTATGGCAAAAGCTGATACGAAGTATACTCCTCGCTTGAAAGCCTTGTACCGCGACCAGTACGTCAAGGAACTGCAGGCCGAATTGAAGCTTGATAACGTCCATCAGGTACCAAGCCTCGAGAAGATTGTAGTAAGTGTAGGAACTGGTAAAACCAAAGAGGACAAACGTGTCCTCGAGGCTGTTAAAAACACACTCACTAAAGTAACCGGCCAGGCTCCAGTGGAACGTCTCGCCAAGAAATCGATCGCGACGTTTAAGATTCGCGCCGGTATGGGTGCGCCCGTAGGCGTCAATGTCACACTGCGCGGTGCTCGCATGTACGAATTTCTCGACCGTTTCGTCAATGTCGCTTTGCCACGCGTCCGTGACTTTCACGGCGTTGGTATCAAGTTCGACCGCGGCGGCAGCTACAACCTTGGTTTGACTGACCAAAGTATTTTCCCGGAATTAACCTTTGAAGAGACCCAGGTTGTGCATGGTATGCAAATCACGTTTGCCATCAAAAACGGCAACAAAACGAATAGTCGTGCCTTGCTAGAGAAGTTCGGTTTACCATTCGAGAAAGATGGGAGTAAATAATGGCTAAGAAATCTATGATCGCAAAAGACCTCAAGCGTCAGAAAATGATTCAGAAATACGCCGCAAAGCGTGCAGAGCTCAAGGAAATGGGCGACCTCGAAGGCCTCCAAAAGTTGCCGAAGAACAGTAGTCCAACTCGATGGAAGAACCGCGATGCCCTGAGCGGCCGTCCACGTGGCTTTATGCGCAAGTTCGGCCTCAGTCGTATCAACTTCCGTGAAAAAGCAGTCAAGGGAGAAATCCCTGGTGTAACCAAGAGTAGCTGGTAAGGAAAGGAGTAAAAGAATATGAGTTTACAATCTACAGACCCAATCGCTGACCTCCTGACCCGTATCAGGAACGCAAATATGGTGGGCAAAACCGAAATCCGCGTCCCAACTTCGAAGTTGAAGAAGGTTGTGGCTGAGCAATTGGTCAAAAACAAGTACCTTGCAGATGTAAAGGTTGAAGACGGCAAGCCTCGTGGCACACTGGTCGTGACCCTGGCGAAGGCTGGTGAAAACTGCCCAATCAACGAAATCACTAAGGTTTCAAAGCCTGGTCGACGTGTCTACGTAGCCGCCGCCGACATTCCAAAGGTCAAGCAAGGCCGCGGTATCGTACTAGTCAGCACTTCAAAAGGAGTGATGACCGGTGGCGAAGCAGTCAAGAATAAGCTCGGTGGAGAGCTACTACTGAAGGTTTACTAATATGGAAATTGAGAAATTTATTGCTGAAGGACGTATCTTTAAAGATAGAGAGTCAAGCACGGCTTTTCTCAATGAACTTGGAAGCGCTGCTGTGGGCTACTTCAATCCAAAATACTTCGAAGAGCTTGTCTCATCGATACTCGAAGAAGACCCTGAAGCAAATTTGGTTCTCTTAGATGATTTCCGTATTCTAGTAGTCGATAAATAAGAAAGGATAAATTATGAGTCGAATTGGAAAACTACCAATTACCGTTCCAAGCGGTGTGACAATCACAGTCGACGCAGACGTTATCACAGTCAAAGGCGCCAAAGGTGAGCTGACTGTGCCAAACCTCAGCGACGTGAACGTAGCGCAGGAAGATGGCAAACTAACCGTCACCCGCAAGGATGATGAACGCATTGCGAAGGCACAGCATGGTCTGCAGCGCGCTCTCCTGAACAACGCCGTCGAAGGCGTCACCAAGGGCTTTGAGAAGCGTCTTGAGGTAAAAGGTGTCGGTTTCCGCGTCGCAACGAGCAACAGTGTGCTTGATATGAGCCTCGGGTTTAGCCACCCAGTGCAATACAAGGCACCAGAAGGCATTCAGATCACCAATGACAAAATGACAATCATCGTCAGCGGCATCGACAAGCAAAAAGTCGGTCAAACCGCTGCCGAAATCCGCGCCCTCAAGAAACCTGAGCCGTACAAGGGCAAGGGTATTATGTACGAAGGCGAACAAATTCTACGTAAGGCCGGAAAGGCAGGGAAGAAGTAATGACAAATCTCGCTAAAAAATTACTCAATCGCAGCCTGCGAAAAAGCCGTGTCCGCAGTAAAGTTCATGGCACAGCGGAGCGCCCACGCCTCAGCGTCACGATCAGCAACCTACATGTATCGGCGCAATTGATTGACGACGATAAAGGCCACACCGTGGCGGCTGCCACAACAGTTGGCACAAAAGCTGATGGCAATATGACTGACAAATGTGCGAAAGTTGGCGCCGATATTGCCAAGAAAGCAAAGAAAGCTAAAGTAACCGCAGTGGTCTTCGATCGCAATGGCCGCCAGTACGCTGGTCGCCTGCACGCCTTCGCTGACGCTGCCCGTAAAGAAGGATTGGAGTTTTAGTATGGCAGAACAAGCTGCAAATACTACCCCGCGCCCAAGCGCCCCGCAACAACGCGGAGGCCGCCCGCAGCGCGGTGGTCGGCGGGATGACCGTCGAAATCAGGCGCCAGAGGCGCCAAAAGAATTTGAGGAAGTAGTGATCAACATCGACCGCGTGGCCCGTGTGGTCAAAGGTGGCCGCCGTTTCCGCTTCAAGGCCCTCGTAGTCGTTGGCAACCGCAAGAACAAAGTCGGTGTTGGTGTCAGCAAAGGCGCCGACGTGCAAGCTGCAATCGCAAAGGCAACTGATGTTGCCAAGAAGCATCTGATCACCATCCCGATTGTCAACGAAACCATCCCGCACGAAGCTGAAATCAAGCTCTCTGGTGCGCGAGTGCTCATCAAACCAGCCGCCCCCGGTACCGGTATTATTGCTGGTGGCGTGGTACGTTCAGTGATTAGCGTCACGGGTATTCGCAACATGCTGAGTAAATCGCTTGGTTCGACGAATAAGGTCAACATCGCTTACGCGACGATCGAAGCGCTTAACAGCCAGGTTCCGCGCGAAAAGTGGCTCAATGCCGAAAAGTCAGAGAAGAAGGTAGCTCCAAAAATTACCGACAAGCCCGCGGCGGCAAAGACAGACAAGACCCCAGCCACAAAAAAGCCGGCAGCCAAGAAGGAGACTAAGTAATGAAATACAACGAACTCCAAGTCAGTAGCAACCGCAGCCGCAAGCGCGTTGGCCGCGGTATCTCAGCCGGTGGCGGTAAGACTGCAGGTCGCGGCACCAAGGGGCAAAATGCCCGTACCGGCAAAAAACTGCGATCAATGTTCCAGGGTGGACAAAACGGCATCCAAAGTGCCGTGCCTAAATCTCGTGGATTCAAGAGTCTGCGTACACCAGCACAAATCGTTTACCTTGACCGCCTCAACGGCCTCAAAGGTACGATCGACAACTTCGCCCTCTACGAGGCTGGTCTGATTGCCACACCATTTCACACTGTTAAAGTCATTTTGCGCGGTGAACTAAGCGGCAAAGTCGGCACACTCAAAGTCCAAGCTGCTTCAAAAAGCGTCGTTGCTGCCATCGAAAAAGCTGGCGGTAAATTTGAAAAAGTCGCGACGCCGATCCAAAAAAATGCCAAAGAAGCTGAAGCAGCCGATAAAAAGTAAACATCATCCCTCAAAAAACAGCCCCACAGCGGGCTGTTTTTTGTATAGTAATACAGGTCTCTATGACATGATATTAGTACGTGTTCTATAGAAAGGGTTCTCATGGAATCGTACCTTACAGACCCGCATCCAACCATTGAGCAATGGATTGAAATTAACCGCCCATTCTTTCATCTGCTCAGGGGCCAAACGGATAACACTTCTCTGGGAGAAATCGTTATTGCACCATTCGTCGATTTCGATGAGTATGCCGCGTCCATCGGCCGCGATGTGCGAGAATGCTTCGATGAGCTAGTCGAAAGGGTTGGCGACCTCGGTGTTGTCAGGCTGGAACTCCAGTACAGCGCGGCAGATGATGCGTATCACGTCACGTTTGTATACGTACAAGCTGACAATGCTCGTTGACAAAAGCCTGTTGCGTACAAACCATCAGTGCGTACGGTAGATAATTGTCGATCAAGACGACCTCTACCGATCTCCCCGTCTCCTGAAAGGGGCGGGGTATTTTTATTAGAAGCATAGGTTGCTATAATGACATGACAAAGACAGCGGCGACAAACGATGATATCATGGCGATGCTTTCACAATTTGCCGAAAGTGTTGACCAGCGATTTGAGAGCATCGATCAACGGTTCGATAAGCAAGAAAAATTCAATCTTGAATTGATGAAAATGCTTGGAGAACACGAGAAGCGTCTCAGCCATATTGAAGATACCATGGCGACCAAAGACGATATCCGGCGCATCGAAGAAAAACTCGACGGGTATGCAGCAAACGGTGTCTTATAAGCTTCTATAAATGCAAAAATAGTGGTATGATATATCTATTCTTTATTCCACACGAGATGGGAGTCTTGTTATGGAATCGTTCCTTTCAACGCGAGAACCGACACTTGAGCAATGGCTTGACTATCATCAGGCGGTGTTTGCGTAGCTTCGCGACGGTCAAGACGGCGAAGCGCCCTAGAGGTGGTTTACTCCATTCAACCGATTTGAAGCATATGTTGCTAGCTGCAATGAAACGGTTCAGAAAATGTTTTGAAGATCTTGTGACACAAGTAGGTGATCTCGGTAGTTTCGAGCTCAAACTACTACGTCCACAATCTACCGGGTCATACCACATCATACTTGAACCCGCCCGGATCGCAACCGTCAGTACACAACAAGCAAATGAAAGGCTGTCATGACATCACTTCAAGATATCCAGACTGCTATCGCGGAACGCGAAAAGGCTGAGGCCAAGGCCAAGGCTGAGGCCAAAATGTATATCAACCGACGTATCGTGGCAGTGCGCGACTATTGCATGCGGCAACTTGGCCCCAATCTTGTGAAACGCAGCGATGAGGAGCTCGCCTCTGTGCTACGTAAGTTTGAGGACTCCGAGACGTTCATCAGCTACCGGGAATGGCAAGTAATCCTCAATGCGCTCCAGTTGACGGACCACGGCTACGACCTGATTACACGAATTGCTCATACCGCTTCAAGGCATCTCGGTGAACGTGACCTTGTCGTATTGTTTGCTCCACCCGCAGGCGGATCGCAAAAAGACGTGACGACCAATCGTCTGGTCATTCGCCTCGCTAAATCCTAGCGTGGCCGCCCCGCTCCGTGTGAGTCGGGACATTTTCATTTGTAGATTCGAAATAAATGTGATACGTTATGAGACGCATCCGAACCTACACTAAAGGAGTGATGATGTCGGACGACATTACCAATAAGGCTATCGAGTCCTTACTGAGCGCCGCTGGGTAAGAGGTTCTTCAGCTGTGACTCGCTCATGGCATTGACGACCTCAGGCAGGGTGCGGTCTGGACAATGGATTCTGCCATTGCTGACCGACTAACGGCTGCGCTTGGCTGCACCAAAGAGAAACTGTGTGAGATGGTGACAACCATCACAAGCACTGACACATTCGAAAGCAGCGTGGGCTGCAGGGTGGATGTGGGAATAGGCGAATGGGGATCATCAATCGTTGTCATCCCCATTGACTAATACGCTCCATCAATAACGCTCCCGTTTGGCCGTTATGGCTAGACGGGAGCTATTTCTTATCCGACGGCAGAAAATAGTGTATAATGATGAAGAATTATATCGACTGAAAAGGGAAACATACTGTATGAATTGGCGAACCGTCCTTCGTTCACTAAAGAACCGCGACATGCAAAAGCGCCTCGGCATCGTGCTGGGTCTCATCGTAGCATTTCGATTTTTGGCGCATATACCCGTGCCACTAGCCGAGCCCACTAAGCTCAAAACCATCATCGATAATGTTGTTAATAACAGCGACTTCGGCGGTTTCCTCAACCTCATGAGTGGTGGGGCGCTCAGCCAGATGTCGATTGTGCTCGTCGGTATGAGCCCGTTTATTACCGCCAGTATCATCACCCAATTGCTCACAAAGGCGATTCCAAAGCTCGAGGAACTCCACAAAGACGGCGAATCGGGCCGCCGCAAAATCAATCAATGGACGCGTATTATCTCGGTGCCACTGGCGGTCATTCAGTCAATTGCCTTTATTTACATCTTACGTCAGTCCGTACTAGCCGGAGGCACAGCCGGAACAGTAACCACCAGCCCCATGGAATGGGCCGTCGCCGTGCTTGCAATGACCGCCGGTTCAGTACTTCTGATGTGGCTCGGTGAGCTCATTACCGAGCAAGGCATCGGTAATGGTATTTCACTGATTATTTTTGCCGGTATCGTCAGCCAGTTGCCAAAAACATTTAGCACTATGATTAGTTCACTGCTTGACACCTCTCAGGGTAAGCTGAATGTCTTTAATTGGTTCGAATTGCCGGTCAACCCGACGAGTTTCTATGTTGTTCTGGCAATCACCCTCATTGGTCTATTCGTGTTGTACTTCCTTGTCAAGGTAAACGAAGCGCAGCGCATTATTACGATCAATTACGCTAAGCGTGTCGGCGGCAACACTAGCTATGGCGGCATCAAGAGCATCTTGCCAGTCAAGCTGATTGCTGCCGGTGTGATCCCAGTCATTTTCGCTGTGGCGTTCCTCAGCCTGCCTGCCTTTGCCGGACAGGTCATGAAGGCCATGCCAAATGCCGATCACGCACTTGCTAACAATCTCGTCAAATGGTTCCAAGCACCAACAGCCAGTAGCTTTAGCGGAAGCGACTGGGGCGTTGCAGTGTATCCGATAGCGTACTTCTTGCTCGTCATCGCCTTTACGTACTTTTACACCGGAATCGTCTTTAACAGCAATGAGATCGCCGAGAACTTGCAGAAGCAAGGCGGCTTCATTGAGGGTGTGCGACCGGGCTATCAGACGGAAAAATACTTATCACGTACCGTCAACCGATTAATCCTCTTCGGTTCCATCGCTCTTGGTGTTATCGCCGTGTTACCATTTGTGATTGATTATGTGTTCGCCGTCGTCGGAGTTAGTGCAGCCAATATTTCGATCGGTGGTACCGGCCTGCTGATTGTGGTCACCGTTGGTCTCGAGACACTGCGCCAGATCAATTCACGTGCTCTCATGGTTACGTACGACGATTATAAGTAGTGCCGCTGGGTATAATAATAGCCTCGACCATTTATAGATCGAGGCTATTCCACATGTTCAGTATTCGTACTCGTTACACTCCCATGCTGAGAGCGGGCAGCGAGAGGGGTCAGGACAACAATGGGTAAGGTTAGCTGGCAGCGCAATAGCTTTCTCGTCTGGCTCAACCATTGTGTAGTGTAGCGGAATTGCCAGTTGCGCCTGCCCGCCCTCGCCCGTGTAGTACAGACTTACATACTGTATGTCTGTCGGCGCAATAGCCGCAACAACCTTCGGTTGCGCCATAGCCGCGCGATGAGCATGAAACTTACGGGGCTTCGAAACTGTCATTGACATCTCTTTACGGCGCGCTCGTCTTTTTTCGATTTCCCTTCGCCGCCGCTGCTTGGCGGTGGTCCTCGAGGCACCACCTTTTGGTGGCTCCCAGTTAATATGGCTCTGTCGGCGTCGAGACACCTCGTCTCCTCTATTGTTGTGATTTTCAATGAACAATGGAATAACCATATTATAGCACACTTGAGCAGTTTATACAATACTGCATCTCCATCCCACTTGACTCACTGGTATTTTTCGCTACAATGAAATTACCATATGACCACAGGCGGGTAAGATGCCTGTAATTCTCTGTTAAAGCTGTTTACTTTTGCTTTGAAGTGCCGTATAATGCATAGACGTATATCTATGGCGAGTACCAAGGAAGTTATTAAACTGCGCGGCAAGGTAGTGGAAGCACTGCCTAATACTCAGTTTAAGGTGGAATTGGAGAACGGCCTAAGTATTATCGCTCATATAAGCGGCAAGATGCGCAAGCACTACATCCGCTTAGTACCAGGCGATATCGTGGAAGTCGAGTTGACCCCTTACGATCTCACAAAGGGCAGAATCGTTTTCCGCGCACGCGATGAGCGCACCGACATGAGTCGGCCGGCGTAAATTGTTTAATAACAACTGAGAAAACATGACGATATCACATGTGTTCTCGACTAAAGCAGGTTTTTCCTGAAGGAGTACTGACCACTCATGAAAGTTCGTGCGAGTGTCAAAAAGATCAGTCCTGATGATCAACTGGTCCGGCGCAAAGGCCGACTCCGTGTCATCAACAAGAAGAAACCTAAGAATAAGCAAAGGCAAGGCTAATGGCTCTCGGTTTCCATAGGGAAAAAGAGCAGCCCGAGCAATTTTCGCACAAATTGCCCGGCGCGATGAGAAAAAACCGTAGGTTTTGTCTTATAACTAACGAAAGGCAGGGTTAAGCATGGCTCGAATCTCTGGGGTAGTCATACCCGCGGAAAAGCAAGTGCAAGTGGCTTTGACGTATATTTACGGCATCGGCCCTAAGCACGCTCGAGACATCCTTGCGGCGGCAAAGATAGAGCCGACCACTCGGGTGAAAGATCTCACCGAGGCTGAAGAGCAGAAACTTCGCGATGTAATCGACAAAGATTACACCACCGAAGGTGATCTGCAGCGCCTGGTGACAAATAATATTAAGCGTCTCAAGGACATCAATGCCTACCGTGGCCTCCGCCACAAGGCAGGTCTACCGACACGCGGCCAACGTACTCGTACGAATGCACGAACTCGTAAGGGTAAGGCCATCGCGGTTGGTGGTGCGCAACCAAAAGCAGCAAGTAAGACCTAGGAGAAAGGACTAGTATGGCAGAAGTAACCCCAACAGCAAAATCTTCGACCAAGAAGAAACAACGCCGATCAGTCCTGACCGGTCAATTGCATATTCAAGCAACATTTAACAATACCATCGTCACCTTTGCCGACAGCAAAGGCAACGTTCTGGCCACCAGTAGCGCTGGCGCTTGCGGGTTCCGGGGCAGCAAAAAAGGCACGGCATATGCCAGTCAAGTAGCCGCCGAAAAAGCCGCCGAAGCAGCAAAATCCGGTTACGGACTGTCGGCCGTTGACGTTTTCGTCAAAGGTGTCGGTCTGGGTCGCGATGCGGCAATTCGCGCGCTCGGCAATTTTGACATTGCTGTCAATAGCATTAAGGATGTCACCGGTGTACCACACGGCGGTGTACGACCACGAAAGGCACGGAGGGCATAGCCATGGCGAGAGATACAAGCCCTATTGTTAAACAAAGCCGCCGCGAGGGCGTGGCGCTTCATCCAAAAGCTCACAAAATTATGGCACGCAAAAGCGGTATTCCTGGTCAACACGCCGGTGGCCGCCAGGCCAAAACCAGCATGTACGCATCACAACTCCGCGAGAAGCAAAAAGTGCGCCGCATGTACGGCATCCTAGAGAAGCAGTTTGCCAAGCTCATGAATGAAGCAACGCGAAAACCCGGCCTCTCCGGCGAGAATCTTTTGCAATTTCTCGAACTTCGCCTCGATAATGCCGTCTATCGTGCCGGCTTTGCCACTAGTCGTCGCGCTGCTCGTCAGCTCGTCAGCCATGGCCACTTCCTGCTCAACGACCGCCGCGTCGATATCCCATCGATCCGCCTCAAGGCCGGTGATGTGGTGAGCGTTCGACCGAAAAGCACCAAATCAGGCTACTTTACGCAGATCAATGATATCCACGCCAACACTGCGCAACAACCGCTGAGTTGGATCAAGGGTGATATCAAAAAGCTAAAAATCGATGTTACCGGCCTGCCAAAGCGCGAAGAGGCCGAGCAAGATATTAACGAGCAACTAATTGTTGAGTACTACTCACGCTAATAAAAGGGTAAGGAGATAAGAAATGTCTAAAGTAATTCACAATCCAGCGCTTGCCTCAGTCAAAGACTCAGGCGACAACGCTGCTACTTTCGTGATTGAGCCACTCCACGCCGGCTATGGCAATACCCTCGGAAACTCACTGCGCCGCGTATTGCTTTCGAGCATTCGTGGTGGTGCCGTCGTCGCCTTCCGTATCGAAGGTGCCACACATGAGTTCACTACTGTCGCGGGTGTCGCCGAAGACGTGGTCGATATCATGCTCAACCTCAAAGCCATCAACCTTAAAGTTCATAGCGACGAACCAGTAGAACTGCGCCTCGAGAAGAAAGGTGCCGGTGAAGTCACTGCTGCCGACATCAAGACGACTGCAGACGTCGAGGTTATGAACCCCGATCAAGTGATCTGTACCATCGACGATCCGAAGAAATCAGTGGTTATCGATCTGGTTGTCGAAGCCGGTCGCGGCTACCAGGATATCGACAGCTCAAGCAAAAACCGCTTGCACAGCGACATGATTGCGCTTGACGCAATGTTTAGTCCGGTCACTCGCGTTCGTTTCAAGGTTGATCCGACTCGTGTTGGCCAAGAAACCAACCTCGACAAGCTTGAGCTCACCGTTGAGACCGATGGCAGTCTCAGCCCGCGCGATGCGTTTGAAGAAGCCGCTGCTATTCTTGTCAATCAGTATACTGCTCTGGCCGGCGCAACCACCGTCGAAGCCGCACCTGCACTGGGAAGCGATAATGATGATGAAAAAACCGAACTGGGCACACCGATCGAAGAGCTTGGCCTGAGCGCTCGCACGGCAAATGCACTTGTCAACAACGACATTCGCACCGTGCACGACCTTGTCACTTTGAGCGAGCAGGACCTCCGTGAACTCAAAGGTTTTGGCAGCAAAGCACTTGATGAAGTCAAAGATAAATTGACGGAATTGGAGCTCTAGATGCATCGACACGGATATAAAGGCCGCAAGTTCGGGCGCGAAACCGACCAACGCCGTGCGTTGATCAAAGGTCTCGCTACCAGTCTTGTCATGGAGGAAAGTATCGAGACGACACTGCCAAAGGCAAAAGAGCTGTCTCGCTACATCGAAAAAATGATTACCAAAGCCAAGAAAGGTGACCTCGCCAATCGACGAGCTGTTATTGCTGGTCTGAGCACCCAAATCGCTGCTACTAAACTTGTCGACCAGCTCGCACCACAACTAGCCGGTCGTCCTAGCGGTCATGTGCGCGTCACGCGTACACGCCTGCGCATTGGGGATGGTGCCGAGATGGCTCGTATTGAATTTGTCGATGAGTTAAAAGAGATGCCAAAAGAAACTGAGGCAAGAAAATCTCCGGCTAAAAAATCGACCGCAAAGAAGGAGACGAAATAATGAAAACGTTTTCTCAAAAACCAGCCGAAGTCACGCGCCGTTGGGTATTGATTGATGCAAAAGACGCCTCGCTTGGCCGCCTGAGCACCGAGATCGCTAAGTACCTTATCGGTAAGTACAAGCCTACTTACACGCCGCATGTTGACGGTGGAGACTATGTCGTCGTGATCAACGCTGCCGAAGTACCGGTCACTGGTGTCAAAGAGACGGACAAGATTTACTACCGACACAGCGGTTTCCCGGGTGGTATCAAGGACGCTCAGCTCAAAGAAGTTCGAGAGAGGTTCCCCGAGCGCATCATCGAAAACGCTGTCAAAGGCATGCTGCCAAAGAACAAATTGGCACCCGAGCGAATGGCACGTCTAAAAATCTTCCCTGGCGCCGAGCATGCACATGCTGCACAAAAACCAGAGAAAGTTGAGGTAAAGTAATATGGCTGAAGTGAAAAAATACGACTACGGTCTCGGCCGGCGCAAAAGCGCTACGGCTCGCGCTCGTCTGACAAAGGGCAAGGGTGCGATCACTATCAACGGCAAAACTGCCGGCGAGTATCTTTCAGGCAACAAGGCTTTGCTCGCTGAAGTGACCGATCCACTTGCAATTGCTGGGAAGCAAACCGATTTTGACGTCAGTATTCTCGTCAGAGGCGGAGGGTTGAGCGGCCAAGTCGATGCGATCAAGCAGGCGATTGCTAAGGCAATCACTGTTGGTGCCGCCGACCTACGCAGTCCGCTCAAAAAAGCTGGGTTCATGAAACGTGACCCACGCGAAAAAGAGCGCAAAAAGTACGGTCTCCGCAGCGCCCGCAAACGCGAACAGTACTCAAAGCGTTAATCGGCTTACTCAAGCAAAAAAATACCCCGTCGGGGGTATTTTTTGTAAATTCTCTATTCATTATGCTTATGCTTGCATATGCGTGTTTGATTCGTAAAAATAGAGGAAACGGAAAAGGAGAGGTATGGCAGAGACGGGACACTTTAAAGACGAAGGACTCAGTAGGCTTTCAAATGATGGCTTTAATGTGGCGCAGTTTGCCAGCTTCAACCCCGACGGCACACCTCGTTACTCACGGGTAAAGGGACTTGAGCAAAACCACGAATTCGACTCGCAGCGACATGCAGCTGAGTACTTACTTACAAACACGACGGAGCACTCTGTAAATGTACGCAGCTTTGCACCTGACGATCCAAAGAGTAAGCCTTTCGACTACGGCCTAAAGACCGTCGATGACGTTATAGCAAGCCTTAGAGCTCGCGCTGACGAAGGCCTCCATACTATTCTTAACGAAACAGTAGACATTGACGATGGCGGCGTTTCGGGCGTTGCCTTCGGTCAAGTCATTGAATTCGCCCCACACGATACCCCTCGATGTGTCGAGAAACCAGGCACTGCACAATTCACTCGAGCGATGGGCGCAGACATCATCCGTAAAGTTTACGGGTTTTTCCCAACCCTAGCAGCAAATCCCGATACTCGCCTCGAATTTAGCGTTCATCCGCTTCGACATGGCGCACTTGATGACCATACAATTATCTGGGAGGCTGAGCAAGCTGCGGGCGCCCCTAGTGCCGTAGAAACGAACTGGCCAAACCGTTTTAGTGATATGCTGGGCGATAAAACTTTTGGACTCATGATCGCTGACGAGATCGGACTCCACGTGCCACGCACTACTGTCTTTAACCGTACTGTCGCGCCGTTTACCTTTGGTCGTGAAACCGGAAACCGTGAAGCCTGGCTGCGTACCGCACCAAACAAGCAAACACCAGGGCTGTACACCACGACGCACGGCTGGATTGACCCCTTTGCTTTAATGCAATGCGAAGATCCAACCGGCGAAAACATTGCCTCTATTTTGCGCCAGGATGGTGTTGATGCAAAATTTAGCGGCGCCTGCATTATGGGCGCAGACGGCCAGCTTATCCTCGAAGGTAAAGCCGGCAAAGGTGATGACTTTATGGTAGGCGAACAAGGTCTCATCAATCTACCTGATTATGTTGCATCAGCTGTCCGCGGCGTCTATAAAGAGGCGAGCGACCACCTCGGCCCCGTGAGGTTCGAATGGGTGTATGACGGCATGCATGTCTGGGTTGTCCAGCTGCACCGCGGCAAAAGCGTCAGCAGCGCCCAAACAATTGTTCCTACCGAAGAATCTGTCGCATACCACCGCTACAGCACTGATAATGGCATCGATGGCCTTCGTAAACTCATCCGCGACCATGTACCCGGTACCGGTATCACGCTCGTCGGCAACGTCGGCATTACCAGCCACTTTGGAGACTTGTTACGCAAATCTGGTATACCATCAACCATAGAGCGACCGGGCAACTAGTATGCCCGAGCGAGTTTCTGCAATTCACAATGTTCTTACCGGCTTAACCGGTGATTTAGTAGCCCATCCTACGAGCGCCGCCGAAGCCCATCGTTCGTTTATATCAGAGCTTGAACGCCGCGAATTGTGGTACCATACCTACTTACGCACCGCTATTACTGCTGGCGGATTTAAGCGCGATGCTAACCGCGCAACACCTGATGTTGTTGCCGCCAACACCGAAACCGCACTACTCGCCGAAACCTGGCTTGGCCTTACCGGTGCCATCGACCCAACACACACCTGGAACGCCGTGTCGCTTGGCTATGTGCCGCATTTTAAGCAAAGTGACTACTTAGAATTTTGCTTTTATGGTATCGTCCGGCCCGAGCAAAAAGATCTACCCGCAATTGAACGGCTCTTTGCCCGCAACTTGGCGCATTCTGCCGTTGATCTGGCGGTATTTAACAGCCACGAGCCAAATGAGGTACGCATCCCGCAATACCTGGCATTTACCGATGTCTTTTGGGACACCATCAAAGATGAACAGCTCGCACCCGTCGATACAGTGGTTGGCCTATTTGACAACGGTATGAGCCTCGGTAGTCGCGGCGAAGACCGTTTATCAAAATTAGCCCGTATTTGCCAAATTGATGCCACATTCCCGAAGGGAGAAGTCGCCTCAACCGCCCGCGATCTGGCTCGGTTTAGCACCTTACTTACCGAACTAGGCGATTTTGGCGTGCCCGAAATTACGGCCTAGCCATCCACCACGCTTATGCTATACTAAAATGCATGAAGCATCTAGTATCAGCGGAGCAGTTCACTCAGGAAAACCTGGGTTATTTTTTTAGTACGGCAACACAAATGCGCAAACACGACACAGGATATATTCTGGACGGTCTCAAAAGCGCATCGCGGCGAAAACTCGCTGAACGTCACGTTGGTCGTCAGATGGTATCGCTCTTTTACGAACCATCGACCCGTACACGTGGCAGTTTCGAGGTCGCCGGCGCCAAGCTCGGCATGGGGCTGTTTAGCACTGAAAATGCGCGGGAATTCTCGTCCGCATCAAAAGGTGAGACACTCGAAGACACGATTCGCGTCCTCAACGAATATAATGCTGACATTTTAGTGATGCGCCACCATGAAACGGGTGCTGCGGCTCGTGCTGCCGCTGTCGCAGCCGACCACATGCACGTCATCAATGCAGGAGATGGCAAGGGCGAGCATCCTACACAAGCCCTCCTCGATGCCTATACGATTCATGAGCATTTTGGTCATCTCTCCGACCTCAATATCGTGATGGGTGGCGATTTACGGCAGGGCCGCACTGTACGCTCGCTTGCGCGACTCGCAGCCCTTTATCCGGGTAATCATCTCACTTTTGTCTCGACGCCAGAATTCCGTATGGGTGATGATATCAAGACAATGCTCGACGAACATAGCGTCGTCTGGCAGGAAACCGATGAAGTTCACGATGCAGTACAAGATGCGGATGTTGTCTATTGGACGCGCCTGCAAAAAGAGCGCCTCGAGTCAAAGAGTCCAGAACAAATCAACGAATTCGTCATCGACCGCTCCGTGCTCGACGTCATGAACACCGACGCAATCATCATGCACCCACTGCCACGTGTCGGTGAAATTACACCAGAGGTAGATGACGATCCACGCGCCAAGTACTTCCGCCAAGCCGGCAACGGGCTCTATGCCCGTATGGCTCTGCTCGAATATTTCCTCCGCGACAAGAGCTAACCGGAATGCGTGCGGTATACTAGAGGTATGTGGGACAAGCTATTACACAAATATCTGCGAGCGCCATACATCCTCAATGCCGAGGAATTGCAGGCACCGACACAGCAGACGGCAACAATTATACTACTGCATGGTATTGGCAGCTCTCTCAGCATGTGGAAACCACTCGTAAAGAAAATGCCAGCTGATATACGCATTATCGCGATTGACCTGCTGGGCTTTGGTGATTCACCGAAACCAGATTGGGGAATATACAACGCGCGAGTACAGGCAGACAGCGTAGCAACGACACTTTTTAGCATGAAAATCATTGGCCCAGTCGTTGTCGTAGGCCATTCGCTAGGTAGTCTCATTTCGATTGAATTTGCCCGTCGTTATCCGCTCATGACGAAGTCAGTTGTCCTCATCAGTCCACCGCTCTACAAGCCAGACCGCAATCCAAAACGCTTTGATTTCAAACCAGAAGAAGCGCTCCGTCGGATGTACCAATTGATGGCAGAGAATCCAAATGCCACCGAACGCATACTCAGGATGGCAGGGAAATATAACTTCCTAAACAAAGGCTTCAGCTCCCAAAACGTCAATGTGCCGTCGTACCTCGCTTCATTGCAGGCGGCCATTATCAATCAGCAATCGTATCGTGATATTCTCAAAATCAAACGACCGGTCCATATTGTTTCAGGCCAACTTGATGCCATTGTACTCGATGAAACGATCGAGGATATCGTCAAGCAACGACCCAACGTTCAGTGGACGCGCGTCCTTGGTGGCCACGAAATCGTTGGCCTCGTCCGAACCGCCGCCATCAAGTCTATTAAGCTTGCCGTGCTGGAAGCTGCCGCTCGTGACGATCACGACCCGACTAAGGTATAATAGGAGTAATCATGACGAAACCAGTAATCCTCACCGGCATTCGTGCCAACAATGACCTCCACATCGGTAATTATTTCGGTGCAATGCTACCTATGATCGATATGGCAACGAAGCATGCGGGAGAGTATGACATCAATATGTTCATTCCTGACCTGCATAGCTTTACGACCCCTATCGACCACGGCCAACTATTTGATAGCATCATGAACAATGCGCGCGTCTATACCGCCGCTGGTCTGCCGCTCGACAATCAGTCCATCCACCTCTACCGCCAGAGCTACATACCTGCACACAGCGAACTCACCGTTCTGCTCAATAATTTCACCGGATTTGGCGAGATGGAACGCATGACACAGTTCAAAGATAAATCTGCGAAGCTTTCAAATGACCGTGTCAGCGTGGGATTGTTTGATTATCCTGTGTTAATGGCAAGCGATATTCTGCTGTACAATGCCTCGTATATCCCTGTTGGCGACGACCAGACACAGCATCTCGAAATTACACGCGATCTCGCCGAGCGCATGAACAAAAAGTTTGGCGACAACTTATTTGTGGTGCCCGATCCTGTGAAGAAACAGCATGAATTCTTCGGCAAAGACCAAGGCCTGCGCATTAAGGATTTGGTTGACCCATCGAAAAAAATGAGTAAGTCCGATGAAAGCGGCAAAGGAGTCATTTTCTTGAATGATAACCCTGAGGCGGCGCGCAGAAAGATCATGAGTGCCACAACTGACGATGAAGCGAGTATACACTACAACAAAGAAAAACAGCCCGGTATCAGCAACCTTCTTGATATCTTGGCTCTGGTGCGACAAGCGAATGGTCATGAAACGACGCTTCAGGCGGTGATTGACGAATTCACTGGTGTCGAGCACTACGGCGAGTTTAAAAATATCGTTGCTAACGAAGTTGCCGAGTTCCTGACGGCATTCCAAACTCGTCTAGCCGCTGTCGACATGCAGGCTGTCGAATCAAAACTGGTCGAATCTGAAGCAACGATGAACACCATTGCCAACGAGACCCTACTGCGCGTACAAAAAGCAGTCGGATTACGCAAAGATTAACATGATATATCATACGCCCCCTAGTTCTTTACGCCGGTTATGGGAATATCTTAAGAACAATCCTCGCACCGAAATTTTCACACCAACTGGGATTGCAGTAAGAGGATGGTTGTTTTTCGGAGTTGGCGCGATGAAATTTATGGCCTATATTTTACCAAATATACCTGAGAACAAACGTATTATGATGAATATCGTTACCGAATATAGTCTGATGCTTATTGCTGCTTATCTCATATGTCTTCTTATAAAATACAACGCCTGGCAAGACCAGCTTGCACTTCGCACAAATAAAGTAATAGAAGTAGCACAGCGTGTTCATGCGTTACCAATAAGGGGCAGTGAGACTATTGATACCAGTTATAACTTTGACTTGATCGTTAATGACAATGACATAGCAAAGGATGATCGTATTACATATTACAATGTCTTCCACGGCAAAACCTACATGTATGGTGAATTTTTTTACTATCGTTATAACACTGTATCTGGCAAAGATCGTATCCGATACAAAGACAAATGTGTAGACTGCTCAGTTATCGATATTACGTTGCCGCAGAAAATGCCTGACATTATTATCGACTCAACCTACTTCGACGGCCAACAGTTCCATCTTTACTCGGGTAATATTCTGAATCGTGGCAGTACTACCGGTACTTTTATTAATTTGGATGATAAAACATTGGCAGCCTCGCCGGTCAGAAAGGTGATTAAGAAATTGCCAGATTGTGATATTGAGATTCAAGATAAAAAACTATACGTATACACATCATTTTTGCCTACCGCCACCATACCTAAGTTTGTCCGCGTGTCGCAACAATTAGCCAACACTTTTACGCACTACATGAAATCATTCCAGGTGGGAGCAGTCAAATGAAAATAACCAAGAGCGACTTATTGGCTATTCTGCGCCGTTTTAATGAGGCTGACGAGGCGCATACGCCACGCATGATCGATCAAGTAGTACAAAGTCACCCCAGTCCGACTAATCAGTTAGTGGGATTTCGGTTTGTCCGCAAACATTATTTTGTGCTTTTTGATGAAAGTGCAGAAGATGATCAATCGTATATTTTCGAGCAAGTTCGGCTCACAAAAAGTGACGCAGACGGCGATCTGCTGAAGAACCCTATGAGTCACATCGAAACATATGGATTGCCCTTCAAAGGTAAGGACGTCTACTTATTTCGCCAAGAAACAGGCAAAGAGCGCCTCGATATACTACTGAGCACGCGCAACCCGAGCATCAACCGTAGTACATGGCAAAAATACATCAAGGCGGGGTACGTGAGCGTAGATGGGCGTATCGTAAAAAAAGCTTCTCAGGAAGTCGGTCAGACAGCAACCGTAGCGACAACTATCCCCAAGGGAAGCGACTATTCAAATGATGAGCTACCAATCATTTATCTCGATGACACGGTCATTGTCGCCGACAAACCGGCTGGGATATTGACACATAGCAAGGGCGTCATGAATGATGAGTTGACTGTCGCTGAGTTCTTTCGCCGCTATACGACTGTTGGTCTCGACGGCAATCGCCCGGGAATTGTCCACCGGCTTGACCGCGATACCAGTGGCATTATCATCGGAGCGCGCACGCCGGAAAGCGCGGAGCTACTCAAACACCAATTTGCCGAGCGCAAAGCCAAAAAGACGTACTTAGCAATCGTCGAAGGCATCCCAAAACATAGCGAAGCGCAGATTGATATTCCGCTGGCACGAAACCCAGCTGCGCCCGGTACATTTCGCGCCGATCCAAAAGGCAAGCCTGCACAGACGAACTACCGAGTCCTCGCTAGTCGAGCCGGTACGAGCCTCGTCTTGCTCCAGCCCAAGACCGGTCGAACTCACCAGCTGCGTGTTCATATGGCGCAGCTTGATCATCCAATTGTCGGCGATCGAGTGTACGGCACTCCGTCAGCTCGCTTGTACCTTCACGCGTATCAATTAGAAATCACGACTGCTCCCGAACAGCGCCAAACGTTCGCCGCACCGATTCCTAAAGAATTTATCGATAAGTTTCCCGAGGCAGCCGATGTCGCAAATATTTCTTAACCCGTCTTCGGCTGCGCTGGTCGATACCGTAATGGCCAATCTGCCGCACGCACTGCTCCTCACCGGAGCCGAGGGTGTCGGACTCTACACGATAGCTCATAAATTGGCAGCCTCGCATTTTGAAGGGCTTATTCAGCCGACCGACCGCGAAGGCAATCCCGACATGTCACCGAAGGGTATCATCCGTGCCAAGCAAATCCGTGCTCTTGTAATGCAGTCATCGACCAAAACGGCCGTACGCAAGGTCTACATTATCGACAATGCCGACCAAATGAATCACATCGCTCAAAATGCTTTTCTCAAGCTTCTTGAAGAGCCCGC
The DNA here is from genome assembly GCA_039809225.1 of Saccharimonas sp. (SeqCode). Classification (GTDB taxonomy): domain Bacteria; phylum Patescibacteriota; class Saccharimonadia; order Saccharimonadales; family Saccharimonadaceae; genus Saccharimonas. Next base: position 2,373 of record JBDHUN010000014.1, on the reverse strand, counting down.
CTCACACACGCACTTCATCCTGACATCGCACCGACCTCATCACATCCTGCCCACCATTCGGTCACGCGTACAAACGATCCATATCGACCCAATTCATGATGATCAGACCGAGCTTCTCCTCACAAAGCAAAAAGTTCATGATGCCACCAAGCGTCAACAAATGGTGTTTTTGGCAAATGGCCGACCAGCCGAACTTATGCGTCTTGTTACCGACGACCCCTACTTTTCAACAATGAGTCAGCACATTCGCAATGCGAGAGTATTGCTCCAGGGCAGCTCAGTAGAACAAGTCACCCTAATCGAGTCATATCAGGGCGATCGAGCAAAGACTTTGCAGTTACTCGACGCGGCACTGCGTATCCTGCGTTTTAGTCTCAAAAAAAGCACCGACCAAATCAGCTTGCATAAAATAAATGCACTCAGCGTGGCGTATGATCGCATTGAAGGTAACGGCAATATTCGGCTCCAACTCGTGAATTTCCTGTTGGCATAACAACTATGGTATAATATTTTCAATATGTTTGGATTATTACTTGTCGCCGCTTTTGGAGCGTGGGCCATCTGGCGCGGGGAAACGGTTGACGAAACAGTCAGCGACCTTTCACAGCGGGTGTCTGTCAAGCTCGATAAACTCTGGGACATCGCTCAAGACTCTCTCAAGGAACGAAAATATTTGCGGGCTGAGAAGGCCCTACTCACGATTCTGCGCGTTGATGAAAAGAATGCCACTGCCTATAACCGCCTTGGTATCCTCTATGCAAAGCAACAAGCCTACTCCGATGCAATTGAATGTTTCGAAATCGCCCAGAGCCTCGAACCAAGTGCCAGCAGCCTGCACAATGTCGGACTGATTTACTACGAAACCGGCCACTATGACAAAGCGGCTCTGGCGTTTGAGCAAGCGCTCGCCATGGAAGACAATCACGCCTCTAGGCACATCGCCTATGCCAAGGTTCAGGAAAAACTAGGCCACACCAAACGCATGATTGAATCGCTCGAGAAAGCTGTCGAGATGGAACCAAGTGTCCAGTCATATCACATCCTGGCCGATGCCTACGAGCGAACCGGTGAGACTGAAAAGGCTGCCGAGCTGCGTGAACGTATTGACAAGGAACTTGCGAGTCGCAACCCACCCGCACGTCAGGTGCAACAAGTACGCAAAGTACAGATGTAGGCTGGGAGAGTTCTGAGTTCTGAGTTCTGAGAGAAGTGCCGAAGCGATTTGCACACTGTGGTAGACTGGGGTTATGACAAAATATGGAAAATACCCCGAGGCGTTTTACCGAGTATCACTCAAAGCTGTTATTCGAAATGATAAAAATGATGTACTTTGTGTAACTGAGTCAGAGCGTGATTTTTGGGAACTTCCCGGCGGCGGGCTAGACCATGGCGAGACAATTGAACAAGGTCTGGCACGTGAACTCAAAGAAAAAATTGGTTATACCGGTAAGTTTTCTTTTACTTATGCCGATATTACGACTCTTTTCACTGATACCGAGGAGCGATGCAGTATGAATATAGCTTTTAATGTTGCCCTCAGCGAACCCGACGCGATTAAAACTGGTGAGGATGTGTTCCAGATGGAGTACAAAGACCCACTGCAATTCAAAGATGTTGATTATCGCGGTGGCCAGCTGATCTACAAGCACGCTATCGATCATGATTTCCCAGTCAAGTTCGACCGTCGATAGTTGCGAAATATAACTTTTTAGGCTAAAATTATTCAAGCACCTTTTGGTATACACGCCGCTTTAGCTCAGTTGGTTAGAGCAACTGTTTTGTAAACAGTAGGTCCTCGGTTCGAGTCCGAGAAGCGGCTCCATGAAAAAAGAACCTCTATGAGGTTCTTTTTTCATTGTGTATAAAGAGTAGTATACTCTGCTATACTACTTTTATGAAGCCTAAAGAGAAGGGTGACTTAGCAATAGCTTATGCCATTAGCTATTTTATGACAAATGGTATGAGGTTTGCTTGCCGATTGGCGATAAACGCCCATACGATTTAGTAGTTGAATTGGGGGGGGTGGGCTATCGCGTGTCCAGGTAAAATATGCAGGGTACTATAGCGGTGTACAAAAATATAAAGCAGCGCTTCGCACGATGGGAGGCAACCAATCATTTTATACTGCTAAGAAATATGCCGATGATGCGTTTGACTTATTATTTATTTACGTAGAGAATGGGCGTAAATTCCTAATACCGTGGACTTCTCTTAAGAACCGAAATTCTGTGTCAGTTGAAGCTAGGAAATTTGCAAAATATGAGGTAAAATAATTTAGACAACATTGCTGAGGTAGTGAAGTGGTCAAACACGATTGACTGTAAATCAATTGGCTCCGCCTTCGTAGGTTCGAATCCTACCCTCAGCACCAAA
>JBDHUN010000013.1:0-25785 GCA_039809225.1 Saccharimonas sp. (SeqCode) | reverse complement strand
TCGTTGTCTAGGTCAATATAGCCTTTGATTGGGCGGTCTTTCATGATTGTCGGGTGTGCGCCGTCTTGTTTCAGCGCCTCTTCATATGCATTTGCACCGACACGCACCATGATTTTGTCTGCCTTTCTGCCACCGACAGATACGCACATCTTGTCATTGACCATAAACGCAATACCGCCGTACATCTTTATTTCGTACACATCGGGCACGTGCCCTAGCTCTTTGCGGACTTGCTCGGCAATTGTTTCATTGTATGCCATAAGTCTTATCCCCCGATTAGAGGAACAGCCCGATCACTAAGGCTATCGCCAGGTACAGCACCAACTGATAAGTATTGTTTATAGTGGTAAGCTGACGCGGCTTCATCTCAAAAGTGTTGTGCTGCAATAGTGTCGCCGCCGATAGTCCCAGCCACAGTACAAAACCTGTTGCCAGCGCAAGCCAGACGGATGTGTCTTTGAAATATGCCGATACGATTGAGACCACTACCGCGAGCGTAAGGGCGGTTGCAAAATTCGTAACCAATAGCACGAGTTTGTGTTTGTTGCCATACGTTTCAGTAAGAGCCTTTGAGCTAACGCCCGTATGTTTTTCCCACGCAGCCGCAAACAGTTTGCCATACCATGCCGCAGCTACAATCATACCAGCAAGTGTAGCCAGTGCTACTGCCAGCCAGTTTATACTTATTTCCATATTCTTTGCCCTTTCATTAGTCTAGTTCTGCGTAAAGTATACAGTAACTAACTTGTATTTTGCAAGTTAGTTATATACTGGAGTATAATTGAAATAATGATGAGGTTAGCTAGTTCCACAAAACGCCGCTCCGCGTGTCCAATCGCGTTCGGACTTGATTTGTTCGGCGATAAATGGACGCTGCTTATTTTGCGCGACATCTTGTTTTTTAAGAAAACCCGTTTTAGTGATTTTGCTGTTCGCGAGAGCATATCGACCAACATACTTGCCGAGCGGCTCGCACGGCTCGAAAACGCTGGCTTGATTACTAAGCAACAAGATAAAACGCTCAAGAACCAAAATATATACCACGCAACCGAGAAAGGCTATAGCCTCGTACCGATACTACTTGAAATGTCGATATGGGGCTTGCAGCATGACGAACAAACGCCAGTAAGCAAGGAGTTCATACACCGATTAACAACGGAGCGCGAGCAAGTTGTTGGCGAAATAGTGAGTGCAGTTCAAAGCGGTACATTTGATGAATACCGAGTACAAGCTATGGGCCTGGATTTGAAGCTACTGTAGTTACTAATACTAGTTTGCTTATTGTTATCGTCTGGCGTGCGTAGCACGCCCATTACACGTAAGCATAGGGTGGCGATAGCCACCCTATGCTTATCTAGCTTTCGGTTAATGACTAGCTTGATTTGTTAATCACTAGATTTTCAGGACAAGGGCGCATAGCGCAACCCATAACAGATGAAAATCTGTTATAATTACAACTATGAAAACTATTCTTGTTACGGGTGGCACTCGTGGAATTGGTCGCGCAATCGTGGAAAAACTTTTGGCAGAAGGTCATAGAGTTTTTTTAGTCTATAAAGAAAGCACCGAACAGGCCAACGAGCTTGCCCAAAAATACGGCGACAAAGTCGCTGTATTGCAAGCGAACTTGGCTGACAGCGAGCAAATTAAACAAATAGTAGAGCAGCTAAAAAATGTGCAATTGGACGGTATCGTCAATAATGCTGGTATTGTCTATCTGACAAAATGGGACGAACTCAATTTTGATGAGTGGGATGAAACGCTGGCTGTTAATTTAACCGCGCCTGTAAAATTGGTACACAGTTTACGCAATAATCTGAAAAATGGCGGTGCGGTGGTAAATATCGCCAGCGTGGACGGTTTTGTTGCGACGTTTGACACGGTTGCGTATGCTGCGAGCAAAGCCGCTTTGATTAGCGTTACGAAGTCGCTTGCTGCTATTCTCGGCTCGCGTGGTATTCGGGTCAATACAATCGCTCCTGGCTGGGTAGAAACAGAAATGACCGCTGACACAATGCCAGACGAAAGCAAAGAGCTAACGCCACTTAAACGAAATGCCAAGCCAGAGGAAGTTGCAAATGTTGCTAATTTCTTGCTCTCTGACCAGTCTAGTTTTGTAAGCGGTACGACCCTTACGGTGGACGGCGGTTTGACGGTGGTTGACTATACGCTTTATAAGGAAAGTGAGCGATAAATGAGATTGTTTCTCTCATCTTACAAATTAGGTAGTCAGCCAGATGAACTGCCGGCTCTTGTTGGCAATAACAAACGCACGGCAATCATTATGAACTCGCAGGACGCAAAAACTCCTGAAAGTCGCGCTGAACGCTTGCAGCAAGAGATTGACGCTTTGACTGCTCTTGGCTTACGGCCAGAAGAGCTAGACTTGCGCCAGTATTTCGGCAAGCCTGACGAATTAAAGGAGTTTATCAAAAATTTCGGGCTTGTGTGGGTGCGCGGCGGCAATGTATTTGTCCTCAGAAAAGCATTCAAACAAAGTGGTTTTGATGAAATCATTACCGATTTACTCAAAAATGACCAAATCGCCTACAGCGGTTATTCTGCTGGTGTTTGTGTGCTTGCTCCGTCATTACATGGTGTTGAGCTTGTAGACCCGAAAGACGAAATCGCCGAGGGCTACGACGCAGAAACTGTTTGGGGCGGACTTGGGATACTTGGCTATGCTGTCGCTCCGCATTACAAGTCTGACCACCCAGAGAGCGATGATGTAAACAAATATGTTGAATACCTCGCCGACAATCATATGTTATTCAAGACACTTCGGGACGGTGAAATTATTGTCATAAAAGACGGCAGTGAAAAGATTGTATCCTAAGACGCCAATGTCGCTAAAGCGACAGCGAACCACCAGCCAACCCTTTTTCAGCCAAAAAAAGAAATTCGGCGCGGGGAAATATCAGAAAAAAGCAAAGGGGGCGGCTGGTGGGGCGCGTCCGCCCTACGGCGGACAGGCGGCGCGGCTCACTCACTCGCAGCTGCGCTGGAAATGGGTTCGGGCTTGGGCGTAAAATCGCACCAAAATACAGGATTGACCTTTGTGGTCAATCTTTTATTTTGAAATACTTATTCGGTAGTTCCAGGGGGACTATCTGGAAAAGGTTTGATGTAGCTATATGCGCGTTTCCATGGTAAATAAGCGTACTGCCACGGAGCCCGGTGATTATTTAATTGGCAATAGTGTTCAAATTCACCTAATTTACGCCCAACTCTCACAAATTCACATGTCCAGCCTGGGTATCTCTCGGCATAAAGAGAGGTTATAATGTCGCGGATCCGTGTCTCTTTAGTCCAACCATTATGGTCAAAGGCCCAAGTACCGTCTGTCGCATACCAATGATTCCCAACAAACCCTGCTGCTGGTTTAATATGAATACAATAAAACCCTCTATCCTGATGAAGTTGCGAGAAGAGCTCATCCAAAATATGGCAGGCACCCGAAGCGAAAAAGGCTTGGTCATCCCGTGCCCATGACTGGAACATATCCTGCTTCTCGTCCGCTGTGCGTTCAAACTTATACGATGGGATGTACTCTGGCATTCTGTTCATTACTATACCCGCAATCACTCATATCTTTTCCACATAAAATTTCTCATATATTCCACGCTCTGACCCGTCCCATGATATAAGAGTTGGTGTTCCTGATACTTGACATTTTATAATGCTTGTGCTAATATGTAGGTATGAGTAAGAATACTACCCATACCAAACAGATACGTAAAACTTCGGCTCTCGAGAACTTTAGCCTGGCACTTGAATACGACGTCTCGTGGCGAGATGCCAAAAAGTCCCTCAAAGATCGTACTAGTTAAATTTGCGGTACCCTTGCGCGCACAAATGCACCTCCTCTAACAGGTGGTATATTTGTTTACACGCTCATTAACACCCTGCCTGTCACTTCAATAATCTACCTACCAAATGATAAACTGTATACTAATTTTGGACGGCCGTCACAAATCTTTATACACTTTTCATACATGCATAGATTGTATATAGGGCAAATGAGAGCGAAAAGCCCTTCTCTTCTTCCTTGCTACCTTATCTACCAGGGAACGGGTGCGACTCGTTACCGAGCTCTCTTCTTTTTACTCATCTTTGCATGCTCTCGAGATGCTACTGTCGCTTTGTCGGTAACATCAAATTTATCCAGGTACTTACCAAGCATAAGATGTGTTTGGGCATTAAATGAGGCCATGGAGCTGTACCCCACTGATGTCACCGGCATGAGGAGCCACTGGAGTACCATCCAAAGTGTGCGGCGGCGCTTGTAGCGCGCTGGTCGTGGCGGCAACATCTTGAGCATCAAAAGAATAGTAATGAAGAGACCAACCATGGCGATGCGCTGAATGTAGCTCACTACCTCGGGCAGCGAATGGGCTGCAATATTGCGTGAGGCTTCTGGGTTAATGAGTAACGGAACCCAGCCGCCGAAAGACGCCAAAATTGCCATCGTTGCCAGCGTAATATGGCTATCAACCAAGCGGACAAACCTCGCAAACCCTTCCATAAATGGTACGTTGCGTTGCTTGGTAAACAGCCGCACTGCCACGTATGGAATATCCGATACACCATACCCCCACCGGCGCAATTGCTTGAACTGCGCAACGAGCGTTTTTTTCAAAGTATCAGCCATCACAGCATCTTGATAAATCGGAACATGAATCGGTAGCACACTATAATTACCACCGAAGTAAAAATAACTCCGCCAATACTGATGACCATCCTCAACAATACTTCGCTTGCTCCAGTACTGCATCTCCGAGAGCGCGTCCATAGGTTGGCTATGAGCCGCGAAGTTCCTGAGAGTATGCGGCCGCATACTGCTAATGATAGTCCAAAATGAATTACCGGTGGCAATTACCCGCATTGGAGCCGGTGCATCCCAGATGTTACCAAAATAAAGGGCAACTGGCTGATACGATAGATGCTTGCGATCGGGTTGAGCAATATATTCGTAGGCGACGTAATCTAAATAGGTCGGGTGAGGCCGATTGTCACTATCCAGTGTTGTGATAATAACATCTTTATAGGCAATACGCCGTGAATCACACCATGATTGCAGCTTGTTGGCCGCGTACGAGATATTCGGTCCCTTACCAATAATCTCGTCCGGTAAGTTATCTGGGTGTTTAATAATCTGAAAACTATAAAATACATCTCGATATTCTTGTTCAAGCCGTTTGGCTGTTGCCTCTATCTCCGCTCCGCCTCGTTCTTCGTAAGCAAGACAGAGGATCATATGCTTATTGTCGTAAGTGGTCAGCCTAACAGATTCAATCGTTGGCTGGATGACGTCGTAAGCTTCGTTATAAGCAGCAATGATGACCATATGATAAAGATTGGAAGGTTTTGGATAATTTTCGGCATCGGCAGCTACTAATCGAAGATTTTCGAGATGGTTCTTATATCCGAATCCTTTTGATTTCGTACCTCTTAGCCGTTCATATGCTTCCTCAGGTTGTTCCAACGCTAATAATCGCTCATGCCAGTCAACGCGCTGTGCACGCACCAAGAAGTTGTGCCCTCTGATCGTATGGAAGGCGATCCCGATAGATTTAACGAATACCGTTAGAATGAGCAAGAGTAAATAAATTGCTGCTATTAGCGGATTGACAAACGAGAGTATGATCAGAAGAATGATCATGCCGTAGCTAAGGGCACCGGGAAATATCTCAAAAAAACGATAGAGTCGAGTACGCTTCCCGAGCGGCAGCTCAAGATTGATCATACACTGCGTCCCAGCTGCATCACAGCCAGGGCGTACATCAAAGAGACTACCAGGATAGCTACCCCAATCCATCCCAAGAGAAGTGCGGTCTGGCGGCGGTCAAGGTTATGAAACTTCACCATCAGCGCCAAATGGACAGCTGTCACGAGTAATCCAAACCCAACGAAGCCGAGGAGGTACTGCCAATGGGCCTTGTAGTAATGCGCTTCGCCAAAGCTGGTGTAGCGCGAATATACCGTTACATCGCTTAAGTGAACATTGAGTCCAACAATTATGGTGTAAAGCAGGCCGGTCATAAGCACCGTTGCCATCAGAAAAAGAAACGGCCGGTCGGTAAAGACGCGTTTGATAGAGAGTTGAAGTGCTTCCTTGCTCATAATGATCCTTTCCTGGAGCCGTCTGCCGGGATTGAACCGGCGACCTGCGCGTTACGAATGCGCCGCTCTACCAACTGAGCTAAGACGGCATCAATACTTGTTTGATTATAGCAAAATACTCCTGTAAAATAAATTCCCCTTCTCTGTTGATTCATCCCCAAAAACTTGGTAGAATATTGGGAGTCTTTAAACGACCTACGCGCCCGTAGTGAAGCTGGTCTATCACGTCTCCCTGTCACGGAGAAGATCGCCGGTTCGAATCCGGTCGGGCGCGCCATAGAAAATACCCCACTTTACTGGTGGGGTATTTTCTATGGCCCACGCCGGCGGATCCGAATCGACCAGGCGACAGCTTTAGCTGGCGCGGATCGCCGGTTCGGCAGAGTGCAGCAAAATCTGATAAAAGCTTGCTTTTGATCAGATGAGCAAGCGGCGGAGCAAACAAAGCGAGCGATATCCGGTCGGGTATATTAGTAGATATAACTCAAATACTGGTCAATCTTTTCACTAATGTACTAATCGTCACTTCTCTGTTCTCCTTCGTTAGGTGTACTATTTCGATATCACCCCTGATTTTTATTGAGATAATGAACTCGTCATTATATATACTCGTAATCGTACCAAGGAAATTATTACTATGATCAAGTTGATTAATCACATAGTTTTTGAAGTTTTCCGAGAATAACTCCATTTGCCCTATCGCATCAATGTACAGAAGCGTGTTCTGTCTCGGATCTGGCAAGTCAGTGATAAACTTATCAAGTGCTTCAACATCAACCCCGTATCGAGACACCCGATTTACACTCTCAGACTCAACACTTGCTAGTATCGCCTGTTTGCCATCACTTGCAACCAATTTAAATCCTTGACGATAGCCATTGTCTAAGGTGATTTCTTCAGTGATAAAACCCACTTTATCCTTCACGTTAGCAATTATCTTTGTCAGAGCCGTGGTTTTGCCGATGTGTGGTTCACCTGTAATGAGAATTTTCATGCTCGATCGTATCGTTCCTCAATAAATCCCCAATTCACTACTTCCCACCAACGTGTAATGTACTCGTCGCGCTTATTTTTGTAGTCAAGGTAGTAGGCATGCTCCCACACGTCCAGCCCCATGAGCGGTTCGCCCTTGCCCTCCATCATTGGTGTATCTTGATTTGGCATCGGGAGAATCTCAAGCTCTCGCGTTAACCACACCCAGCCACTGCCGAAGAGGGCCAAGGCTTTATCATTAAACTCCTTTTTGAATGCTTCAAAGTTGCCCCACTTCTCGATGATTGCTTGCCCTAGTTTACCACTCGGCTCGCCGCCGGTGTTGGGCGCCATGCACTGCCAAAACAGACTGTGATTGTAGTGGCCGCCGCCATGATTGCGAATTGCTCCGCGTACACCATCGGGTAGATTCCCAATATCGCTCAGTAACTCAACGAGTGTTGCTTGCTTTAAGTCGGGCACTTGGTCAAGAGCGGCATTCAATTTGTCGACATACGTTTGATGATGTTTAGTATGGTGCAGCGTCATGATTTCTTTGCTAATAACCGGTTCTAGCGCATTATATGCATATGGCAAATCAGGTAATTCGTACATGAAACTCCTTCTTTAAGATTACTTTTCGACGACTTTAATGTATTCGTGAACTTTACCGGCTTTCTTGAGCTCGGCAATTTTGGCAGAAAACATTGTGAGCGGTACTTTCACGTAAGCAAAATTAACTTGGGTAGCGGTTTTCTCAGTAATTTTTACGAAATAGTATCCGTCATCGGTACTAGCTTTCATCGGGCCGACTAATTCGCCCTTGGCATGAGTAGCAACTTGACTGACCCGAAGTCCTCCAAAGGTACCGGTATTGTTGACAAGACCAGTTTGCCCTGCTGTCACTTTGCCACCTTTACTTGCAGCAAGCTTATCTACTACTTTTTTGAAGTCATTAGCCTCGCTCTTGAGGAGTGCTTCGACTTGTTTGACCTGTGTCGCTGCCTGGGTGTCGTAGGCAAAAGAGACTTTGTTGCGTAGGAGAGTACGCCTGAGCGACACTTTTAGGTCATCTTCCGACCAGCCGTTCGTCATTTGTAACGCAGAGTAGTACGTGCTTTCTGAAATCTCACCATTCGCCGTGGTGCGCTGTGATTGGATGAGTTTTGCCACCTCGTCGTCGGTCACTGATACATTATAGGCAGGAGCAAGTTTTTGGGCATAGGCATCCTGAACCGCGATATCGAGAACCTCACGCTTGATAAAATCGAGCTGATTACGACCATCTTGAGTATTGAGCTTCACCTCTCCGTATTTGTCGAGCCAAAATTCGTTGAATCGATAGCGCGCCAAGTAATCATCGAAGGGCACCTGTTGTCCGTCTATATTTGCTACCGGAACTGGCACAATTTTTGTCAAACGATACATAAACGTGCTAGAGTTTTGTGCAACATAAAGCTGCCACCAAGCGAGTATCAGCAAAATAATGACTGAGCTCACTGCGACGATCAAAGCATTGAGCACAAGTTTATGACGTGCATATTGAATCGGATATTTAAACTTACGCCCACCAGCTAAGATCTGCTCACGGTGCTCCGCTACTGTTTCATTCGTGATCCGTGAGGGTGTCGATTCGGTCGATCGACGTCGTTGTAATTTTTTAGGTAATAGCTTCTTCATATTCTTTCTCAGGGGCTAGATCTTTGGTAGCAGCATGCACTGCATCTTGAAGTTTGTTGTAAATTTCACTTGGATGCTCGACCAAGTGAATCACCAAGTCACCGACAAATGTCTGGATGACAATGGTGCCAAACTTAAATATCTCACCGCTGAATCCTGGTATATTATAGCTTATGTTTTGAATTTTAGCTAGCCGTAGTTCAACCACATCTTTGCCAAATAGCCCGCGCTGGGTCACCTGACGAATTCGCTCTGTTGTCACAATATATACGGTGAAATACCACATGATAAAGTAATACGAGAAGATTACCAGCCCGATAACCAGCCCGATAATCGGGAATAAAAATAGCTCCAATTTCGTCTGCCAGATCAACGGTGGTATAGAACTAAGTGCGAATGGGATGAGCAAACCATAAAAGCCTTTGCGCATGGCGATGATATGTCGTCGAAATACGAAAAGTAGCTGCTCACCGTCGTGCTGGCCTTCAAAGCTCTCCGCCCTTGTTTCTTCACGTGTCATACTTATTCCTTGGTATCCCGGGAGGGAGTCGAACCCCCGACGCCCGCCTTAGGACGGCGGCGCTCTATCCATCTGAGCTACCGGGACATTAGCCCCAGTATAGCATACTACCTCTGTTAGCGGGTAAATTTCTCGTTGAGAACACTATAGTCGTAGAGTTCTTCATCGCTAAACCAGTGAGCAATCTCTTGCTCTGCTTCCTCAGGATCTCCACTGGCATGAATTAGGTTTGGGATGCCCCTATGCTCGCCGTCAGCGTAGCCAAAGCTCATATGTGAATAGTCGCCACGAATTGTCCCTGGCAAGGCACTTTTTGGTTCGGTCGTGCCAACGAGCTTGCGCACGAGCTCAACCGCCTCAACGCCCTCCAACACCATCGCAATCACTGGCCCCTGAATCATCATTTCCAGTGTGATATCAAAGGTCTTTTGACCACGTCGAGTAATCATTTTTCCGATCTCTTCGTAGTGCTTGTGGTAATGTTCTTTGGTCGGAGCAATCATCTTTGTTCCCACGATCTTTAGTCCAACGCGCTCAAATCGAGTTAAAATCTCTCCTACTAGCCCCCTCTGGACAGTATCGGGTTTAAACACAATCAGGGTCTGTTGAACATTATTACTACTCATTGCTTCTCCTCATGTTGTTATTTTTATTGTAACAGAGATTACCATGTGGTGCTACCGGTCGCACCTCGTATCGGTAGGAGATTCACAGTGAGTGAATTATACTTATGGTATATGTACATGTCTGATCTTATCGTTGATTTTATCGAGCATCTCGAAGTCGAAAGGGGTCGTTCGAGCAAAACCAGCGAAAATTATCGTCGCTATTTAGAACGATTTACTGAATTCGCTGGCGATATTAAACCTAATGGTATTACCACAGAGGTGCTGAGGAAATATCGACTATGGCTTAACCGCTACGAAGGTGACCGTGGTAGTGAACTGGCAACCATTACCCAAGCGTATCACCTGATCGCATTGCGCGGTTTTTTGCATTACCTCAGCAAGCGCGATATTGTCAGCCTCGCGCCAAACAAAGTTGAGCTACCAAAAATTCATCGTAAACAGGTGACGTTTCTGCACTACGAAGAAGTAGAGCGCCTGCGAGAGGCTGTACCGAATGACGATACCCTACCTCACCTCCGTGACCGCGCATTAATCGAGCTTTTATTTTCCAGTGGACTGCGCGTATCCGAGCTTGTCAACCTCGATCGTGATCACATCAATACCAAGCGCCGCGAGTTTACGGTGCGCGGTAAGGGCCAGAAGGACCGGCCGGTCTTTATCAGTGAAACTGCTGCACGCTACATCGAGGAGTACCTAACCAAACGTGTCGATAATCTCGCGCCACTGTTTCTTAACTATAGTCGCAACAGCCAAGCGGACACGACTGGTGCGTTTCGTCGTCTGACCCCACGAAGTGTCCAGCGCCTAATCGAAAAATATGCCAAACTCGCCGGTATCACCAAGCATGTCAGTCCTCATACGATGCGTCACAGCTTCGCCACTGATCTTTTAATGAATGGTGCCGATATCCGTAGCGTGCAAAGTATGCTCGGTCATAGCAATATCGCCACGACACAAGTTTACACACACGTGACCGACGCCCACCTCAAGGAGGTGTACGAAAAGTTCCACACGGAAGGTGAATGAATTAGGGTTCTGTAGGGTCGCAAGCAATCTTGCCATCACCGTAGTCGGCAAGCTGGCTGCTCACTGTAAACGTTTTGCAGACGTTCTTCGTGACATCGAGGGTCGCCCGCGGATAGAGGCTAACGTCATTGGTATCGATCAACTCTACACGTGCATCCACACGACGAAATACATCGCCTGCCCTACCAGTAGAATCAATTGACGGCTGCACGCCATCGAAGAGAACAGTTGATCCACCATTACCAATCATGTGAATCATGTAATCAGCTCCGGCATAAATACTTGTCAATCGCAAGTAAGCCTGACGCGTCGCCGCATCACCACCGATAGGACTTGGTAACGTGATGGTAGTTTTACAGTTATAGCCTAGGTTCACTGGCAACGGTGCGCACGGCACTGGTTTTGGCGTAAGCGTACCGCTCCGTCGACTGTCAGTAGCAAAATTGAGCGAAAGACCAACCGATTTTGGATAGAGATAGAGCGTGTGACCATTCCCGTTATTATCAAACTCTGCAGAGTTAAGCGAACCAGTCCTGTACTGGATAAGCTGCGTGCGTAACAGGGCTGGCGTTGGCACAGCAGGATTATCATTCCACTGAGACAGGATCGGTAATTCCATAGCTGCGCCGCCCGTGACAGTGATACTAGAGACACGTGGTAACCGCCAATAGATTTCAATCGATGTGAACGCTGCAGCGCCTTTTAATGGAATCACCGCTGAGCTATCTGACGTAGGCAACGTATTGACGTACTCCTTTGTCTCACGGTTGATTTTGACACACGTGTAAGCCTGCTGATAATCTTTCCCATTATTTGAAGCCGTATTGGTCTTGAGATAGACTTCGCCACTTGGCGCCTCAGCGTTTGCGAGCCCAGCGTCACTGACGGTCGTGCAGGCCTTTGCCACGATCGCTTTGCATGCGATGTTAGCTGTATCATAATTTGCAGCTTGACAAGCCGTCAGCACCCGTTTGCCATCTTCTACCCCGGCTAGCGCCGAGTCATACGCCCCCTGCGATAGTTCAGTGTCGTTTGCACGGGTCTCCTCGCTAACCATCAGTTTGATAAAGCTGACTGAGACCGTTACCAGCATCAACACTGTGAACATAACGATTACCAGCGAGGTGACGCCCCGTTCATGTGCACGATAGCTTCTCAGGTGATATGTCATTGATTGCCTCCTGCGCGCACTATGGTGTCAAAATCGACCACCGTGCAATAATCAAAATTAGCAGTATTATCGGCTGGTGGACGACATGTATAGGAATCGGCAGCACTATCATACAACGTCGTGCCTTCTTCACTGGTTCCAAGCTCCATGTGCGCCAAGTAGAGCCCACGTTTATTACCGTCAGTTTGTAGCCGGGTAACGGTAAACTGATAGGTGGCTAGCGAAATAGCATCAGTGCTCAGTAACTCGCGCGATTGCATGCCAGTGATTGTCATCGGGTAGTGGCCTGGTGTCGTCTCAAGGCATAGTGTTGCCCCTGGGTCAACCACTCGACGAAAGATAACGGGCATCGAACCGTCTTGAATCTTTGTTGACCCTGTTGCGAGCAATGCTACCGTGTTCCATACGTAGCTTACCTGTCCGGTGCAGACACGTCCACTCTGTGCTTTCCCCGCTCCTAGCAGTGGCGGCAACTGGATCAGGCTAGCATCGGCCCCTGCAAAGTCGCGCCGCAGTGTGTCGACAACTTCGCGACTTGCTTGGTTTACATTTTTGTACGTAATACCTTTGGCATACAACTTACCGCTTTGAATCGTGACGTAAAGGATCGCTAAAAGTAAAATGGATAGAAATGCAATTGCGAGCGTAAGCTCGACAAGAGTAAATCCGCGGCGCATAGAGCTAGTTGCCATAGAGCCTCACAATCGTTCCCGTCGTCATTGGCATCGAAGTGCCGACGCTATCCCAACAGGCATGAATATAAAAATCATAGGCATCAAGCATAGTTTTACCGGAGCGATTTTCGGCCTTTACCACCTGCAACCACATTCCATTTGCAGAAGGATTGGTAGCTGTATAATCGATTTTGGCATAGGTGGCGGCTGGGGTGTAGTTCCCACTCGCCGCTGAAATGGTATTGATCACAAACTTACCCGCACTGTCTCTCGTCAAGAAAAAGCTGCGCGCACCTAGTTCTGCAACCGCCGGACAGGTGTCCCGCGCCAAGGCCATCGGATTTGTTACCAGAAAATTAGCGATAAGGTTTTTCCAGGCCGGATCATTTGTTTCCTTGGCATACCGTAACATTTCAGCTTGTGAATCTATTTGCTGACGTACTAGTCCTTTCTCCATACTTCGCTGCGAAACGGCGATACCTTGGTTGAGCAACACAATCGTCGAGACAGCCGCTAGCGAAAAAATAGCAAACGCAAAGAGTAATTCTACCACCGTGTCACCGTTACAAAGTCGCTTTAACATGTTCCCTCTGGTGTGAACAACACACCGCTACTATTAACGGCATCGGCTTGCAAAGTCACCCCCAGCCGGCCTGATGCAACTAATCCAGCTGATTCGATACACATGACATACTCTTTATTAGTGGTGCCGTTCATGACAATATCAGCGGGCGTTTTCATACTTTGAGAAAGCACATAGGTATGCAACACGCCGGTCGTCGGCATACGTACGATCAAAATACTGAAGTTGCTCGGAGCACCAAGTGTTGTCTTGAGACTTGTGCCCCACCCAAGGTCGTAGGTTTGGCTTGTCGGATCCACGATCAGCCCCGCACTCGCTAATACCTGCTTGTCGGTGTCATTTGGGTGCACTGGTAATGTCGTGGGGTCAACAGTCGAATAAACAGGAGCGTACGATACCTGGGCACTACCGGCTATGCTATGGATAAGACGACCAACTATTGTGCAGTTACTCGTACCACGGCCAGCATCGGTATGTGTGCCATCACTAAGAATTTTGCCACTGAGACAAGGGTTATCTTTGGCGCGACCGTTGTTCACATTAATGACATCGTTATACTGCCCTTGCCAAAAATTGACATATGAATTCACAGCATCTTTGTAGCGTTCATTATTAAGACCAGTTGTCACACCAACTAGTAGCACGGACATAATGAGCCCCGTCACTGCGAGAAAGAGCATAACCTCTATAACCGTGAACCCACCATGGTGTCGTTGCATAACTACTAGTGATTATACCATAAGCGGCGCATTTATCATCGCTACGAACATAGTGATTAGCTGGTCGCCCCAAAGCATTGTCACAAACGTACCAAGAATTAAAAATGGTCCAAACGGTATATGCATCGAGCGCCTAGCCCGCTGCTGAAGTGCTAACGGAATCAGTGCCAGACAGCCAAACAAATTAGCCAAGAAAAGTGCCAATAAACTATGTGACCAACTACCAAGAAGTAGTGCAAGGCCAAGTCCCAAAATACTGTCTCCTAACCCTACCCAACCAGCGAGGGAGAAGAGATAATACAATCCGCTTAAGAGCACGCACCCCACCAGAAGTGACCAGATCATATCAGATTGCCAGCTTGACTGCGCAAGAGTAATGAGAGCAAAAAGTACTCCAAGGGCGATCAACGTCATATTGATACCAAACGGCAATAAATACCAGCGAGCGTCATATACAAACAATATCGCCATAGAGATGCAACCTGCCAACCACAGGACAAACCGAGTCCACTCGGCGACATTCGTCAGTGGTGTCGGCCATAGCCACCATGACAATGCGAATACTATCCCCAGACCAACTTCAACCAGAAAGTCGCTTCGGCTAATCGCTGCTTTGCAATACCGGCATCTTCCCTTAAGCGCCAGCCAGCTAATAATTGGCAGTAAATCATACCATGCCAATTGATGGTGGCACAATAAGCACTCCGAGCGGTCCTCTGATACTGGACGCCGTAGCTCCTTGAGGCGCTGAAGCTCTCCCTTATTTACCGGTTCACCTGCAGCTTTGTCTTCGATAAGCTGCTTCGCCCGAAGGCGCCAGACTTGTGCCGCCGCGAAGCTACCAAAAAACGCTCCCAGTAGCCCCATTCCAATCGTGATAATAACCGTATCCATATTGCATCTCTTATCATACCAAAAACCTCCGCGATTAGTGCGGAGGTTTCATCATACTATTTATGATAGACTAGCTATCGAGACAATACGCCGTTCCACCAGCAGCTTCTACCCTAGTGATTGTAGCATACTGACGTAGCGTACCTTTTGCAGGTGAAATCGAACTGCCATTGATATTACCACAAGTGGCGCTAGTCACTACAGTGATCGCGCTATCGGCTGGGGTGATAGTCATACCACTTGAGAAGACTACTACTTTTACTTTTGATTTGTCAGAGTTATCGGACAAATTCGTGACGTATTTCTGCAAATCAGTACTCTTCAATGACGACAATGGGATAGTGCGGTTATTACCTGCCCAGGTATTCACTGCGGCAGCAGTAATACTCACGTCATTCTTGCGTGCCGTGTCACGCTGACCGCTTTGAAGTGCCGGCAAGGCGATAAATACCATCAAAAAAATCAATGCCGCAATTGCAAGCACGAGCACGACCTCAATAATCGTAAATCCCTTTTGTTTCAATTCTTGTTTGCTCATTGTCGAAATTCCACCTTTCCTTACCTCACGAGCCTACTGCTTACGTTTCATCATAGCGCACCACGCACACTGTTGTCTAGAGTTTAGTGAATATTCCCCACCAAACTATAGATCGGGAATAAAATCGCGCCTACCATACCCCCGGCAAAAATCGCCATCACCACCATCAGCGCTGGCTCAATAGCCGTCGAGAGCGCCTTGATCTCTTCATCAAGCTCATCTTCATACACCTGTGCTGTTTTGCCCATCATTTCATCGATCTTACCTGATTGCTCACCAATCTTGATCATTTGCGGCACCATTGGCAAGATGTACTCTTCGGGCTGCAAGGCCACACTGAGCGCCTTACCACCCTTTACTTTTTCGGCTGCGTGATCAATGCTTTTGCTAATGATGACATTATTGACTCCTTGGCTACTGATACGAAGCATATCGAGCATCGCTACACCTGTCGCAAGGAGGGTCTGGCCAGTCCGTGTGAAACGCGCCATATAGAGTTTGCGAAACATGCCCTTAAATAGCGGCACATTAAGCTTTAAGGTGTCCTTTAGTCGAATCCCATCTTCGGTCTTGAGATATTGCAGAAGGAAGTAAATACCGATTCCGATAAGAATAATTACCAACCACCAAAATGTCATGATGAAATTAGCAACGGCGATCATCACCGCCGTGAGAAATGGCAGTTCTTTATGCATATCTTTGTACAATTTCGCGACCTGCGGTACCACTGTGAGAAGCATAAATATCATCACGCCGACAATCACGACCAGCACAATGGCTGGATACACCATAGCGCTGCGGATTTTACCCATCATGGCTGCGTCTTTTTCTTTTTGGGCTGCCACGCGCTTGAGCGCCTCATCGAGCGTACCAGATGCCTCACCGGCAGATACGAGAGCCAAGACAATATTGTCAAATACCTCTGGATGCTTACTGAAAGAGTCAGACAGCGTATGTCCACCCTCGACATCGGCAATGATTTCCTCGACCACTCGCTGCATTTTTTTGTTACTTGTTTGCTCAAGCACCGTCCGCATACTTTGCGACAACGGCAAACCAGCGCCGATGAGCGTCGACAACTGCCGCATAAACACAATCTTATCTTTGCTCGTAATGCGGTTAGCCAGTCGAGCGAAGAACGAGCCGTCTTCGTTGATCTCATCAATTGAGAGCGGCATGAGTCCCTGCTCGATCAACGCCTTAGCTGCCCCGGATTCCGAATCAGCCTGCACCATCGAGTCAACGATTTCGTTGTTCGATTTATCTCTAGCTTTGTAGTTATATTTTCGCATGGAGCTTCTCGCGCTATCCTCTCATCAATCGTTCAAATTCTGTCAAGTCAACCGCAAACTCACGAGCGCTATCGTAAGTAATCGTCCCGCTCTGAACCAAGCTAACCAATGTACGATCCATGGTTTGCATCCCTTGGTCAGCGCCAGTTTGGATAATGGCGTCGAGCTGGTGACTCTTGCCCTCGCGAATAACATTACGCACTGCAGGATTAGCGATAAGGATCTCGGCCGCCACCACACGCCCACCGCCTATAGCCGGCACGAGGCGCTGACTACAAATAGCCATCAAAATGTTTGCCAACTGCGCTCGGATTTGCGGCTGCTGGTGCGGCGGAAAGACGTCGATCATACGATCAATCGATTGTGCAGCCGAGTTGGTGTGCAGCGTTGCAAACACCAAGTGGCCTGTTTCGGCAATGGTAATCGCTGCTGAAATCGTCTCAAGGTCACGCATCTCACCAATCAACACGACGTCCGGATCTTGACGCAAGGAGGAACGCAGTGCCGCCGAGAAACTATAGGTGTCATAATGGACTTCACGCTGTACGACAACCGATTTCTTCGACTTGTGGGTGAATTCAATCGGGTCTTCAATCGTGATGATATGCTGGGCCTTTTCAGAGTTGATCTTGTCGACCAGTGCGGCCAAGGTTGTCGACTTACCACTTCCTGTCGGCCCTGTCACAAGGACTAATCCGCGAGGAAAGTCTGCAAAACCTAGCACCACCTGTGGCATCCCGAGTTCAGTGACTGACTTGATCTCATTTGGAATCAGACGCAGTGCGGCCGCTAGATTCCCCCGCTCGTGGAAGGCGTTGACACGGAAACGGCCAAGCGCCCCAAAAGCAAAGCTAAAGTCAAATTCTTTGTCCTTGAGGAGAATTTGCTGTTGATCTTGATCGAGGATAGCAAACACCAGCGACTCAACTTGCTGTTCATCCAGCGCATTGTAACCGGCAATCGGTGTCAAGGCACCATCAACGCGCAGCATCGGTGGTAGTCCTACTTGAATATGAAGGTCACTCGCTCGTTTTTTGACGACTTCTTCTAGTAGTATTTCGATTCGTAATTCTTGTTGTGGTTGCATGCCCTTTTCCCCTTTTATCATGTATCTGATGTGACACGATTAACTTCTTCTAATGTTGTCACCCCTGTCAGTGCTTTGAGGTAGCCATCTTGACGCATCGTGATCATCCCTTGCTCGACTGCTTTACGTTGAATTTCAGCGCTAGTGGCGCGAGCAACGATAAGCTGTTGTATCTCCTCTGTTACTTCCATGACTTCATACAAGCCGGCGCGTCCGCTATAGCCATGCGGCGTTGTGGGAGTGTCGCGGCCCTTTACTAAAATATAAGCTTTTTGCCCTGCTAGTGGCAAGTCTTTATAGCCAAGATCAGCTGAGATTTGTGCGACTTCCTCTTTTGTGCGTGGCAAAAGATGTCCCACTGTATCCAGAATACTCTTGGTTTCAAGCGGACTCGACCAATAGGCATCGCGCTTCGGTGACACGCGCCGCACCAGTCGCTGGCCAATAATAGTGTTGACGGTACTCGCGATCAAGAACGGCTCGATGTTCATATCCAATAGGCGCGGCAATACTCCGGCTGCAGAATTGGTGTGAAGCGTGCTAAAGACTAAGTGACCAGTGAGAGAGGCTTGTACGGCCAAGTTTGCTGTCTCGCTATCACGAATCTCCCCCACCATGACGACATTTGGATCTTGACGCAAAATCGAACGTAGGCCATTCGCAAAGGTCAGTCCAACTTCGGCATTGACCTGGATCTGATTAACCCCATCCATCTTGTACTCCACCGGGTCTTCCAGGGTAACAATGTTGATGGAATCATCTTTAATCTCTTTGATAAGCGCGTACAGACTGGTCGACTTACCACTTCCGGTCGGGCCACTTGTGAGTAGCATACCGTTTGGTTTCTTGATGCCTTTTTGAATCGTCCGCAGCGCGCGGCCAGCATATCCCATTTGTTCGAGGTCAAAGGTGTTACCAGTTTTATCAAGCAAACGGATGACCACTTGTTCGCCCCAGACCACCGGACTGATAGCGATACGCAAATCAACTTCTTTGCCACTAATCCTGACTGCAAATTGCCCATCTTGCGGCACGCGATGTTCATCGATTTTAAGATTCGACAAGATCTTGATACGACTCACCAAGGCCGGCTCGATACTTTTTGGTAGCTGCATGACTTCACGCAGCACGCCGTCAACACGGCAGCGAATCTTCAGAGCCTTCTCAAGCGGTTCAATATGGATATCGCTAGCACGCGATTTGACCGCATACTCCAGAATGGTATTAAGCGCTCGGCTAATTGGTGAATCCTGAACAATCGTTTTGATATCGCCCGATTCCGACTTCGACTCCTCAAGTGACACTCTCGCCGCAACATCCACAGATGAGAGATCGGTTTTATACTGATCGAGCACATGCCGCACCCCTGCCTCGGACGCCATAAACACCTTAAGCGGCCGTTGGATACGGTTGGCCAGGTAGTCAACTGCTTGCACATTGTTAGCATCAATCATTGCTACTGCCAGGCGGTTTTGTACCTCAGCGAGCGGTACCGCCATGAAGCGCTCTGCGATATCCGACGGTAAAAGCGAGAGAATTGACTGATCAATAATACTACTCGTCAGGTTAACATACGGCACACCCGACACTTGAGCTATAGCATGTGTCAGTAACTCGTCATCTATTACCCTCGTACTCGTCAGTGTCTGGAGAAGTGTTTTGCCGGCTTTGGTACCTTCGGCACTCGCCGCCTCAATGGTCGCTGCACTCACTAACCCTTCCTCTTGCAAAAGAGTCACCAGTTTTGCCTGAATCTCGTCAGTCATGAGTGCCATAGGCGCTCTTAACTCCCCGTGGTGCTGCCACCAATCACCGTCTGGACGGTCGGATTAATCGCATCGGCGTTAAAAACCTTTTTATCTACTTCGGGAACATCACTACTAATACTGACAGCAGTCGGCACCTCAACGCCTTTTGGATCCGGCTTCAAAAACGACAGTTGATTACCTATCAAAAAGGCGATCATAGCCGATACACCAGCGATGAGGATAATCATAGCTATATCACTTTTTTTCATACGTTAGCATCCCTTCCCTTTTGGTGTACAGGTAGTATTTTCAAGTTGCACTGTCTTAGCCGGTTCGTAGTAAGCGTGTGCGTCAACAGTCATAGTATACTTATTGCTTGATGCCTCGATATGAAGCGCATCGATATCAATCACTCGCAGGGAACGTTCGAGACGCACGAGTGCATCTTTGAGGTTGTTGGGATTATCTGATGAAATCACAAACGAAACTGGCATTTGCTGCACATCACCAGTCGTTTCATCGGTTGCTGTGACATCTGTCGTTTCGCCGGCCGTTTGCTGTGGATCGACAGACAATGACTCAAGAGTCACACCATTCAGGTCACTCAACAGCTTCTTCTGCAGAGAGGCACCGAGCGCCAAAGTATTGTTGTCTGCCGGCAGCGCATCAAGCACGACTTGCAGAGGTTGATCATCGGGATTGGCTTTAACAGCATTTAACCCCGAATCGGCACTGCGGGCTCGCAAATTATCCATTAGCTGCGTGGTTTTTTGGTTGTTATCACGCAGTACGCCCGCTGTTTGATCTAATTTATTCGCCACCTTTGTCTGAAATGCCAGTTGCTGGAAGAGAAACACTGCAAGTACTAGACAAATTCCAACAATTGCTGACATCCCAGCGACCCACATAAACATAGTACGATTGGAATTCGCGATCACTTGTCGTTTCTTGATGGAACGTTGCATCACAGCCATATTAATTTGCTCCCTCTGTCTTGGTTGCCGGTGCACTAAACAATGTCATCGGAACACGTGTACGTGAATCAGTAACGTCCACTTTGCTATTTGGAGTCACAATTCGAACATTTTTAAAGGTATTATCAAAAAGTCCAGCCGGGTAAATAAATGATGCTTTAAAACTTAATACTCTTTGTCCATCGCTATTTTCACCATAGCTGGCATCGCTAATAGTCACCTCATCGGTCAGGGGTGTAGACATCACCTCGCCTTCACCACTTTCGACCTTGGTATTGAGAATTAATTTACGAAGTGTTTCTGTCGCCTGGAAACTATTTGCCGCCATACCTTCGAGTGATAAGGTATTGGTGGTAGGGTCAAGTTGAATTGAACTAAATTTTACGTCGTTCGGTGCTGGTGGGTTTACCGCTGCAACCACATCAAGTAGGCGCGAATCAATCGTTTTCTTATCGTTGAGTTCAGAGATACTTCCAAGTTGGCTTTGAATTGTCAGCGCCTTATCGATATCCGCCGTCTTTTGCAAGGTAGTAAACTGCTTGGTAATCTCACCTCGCGCAAGTGATTCGTGAAGCATTTGCACCCCTACCAAAACGGCCAGCAAAACCACAACACCACCGGCAGCAAGTGCCGCCATAATCGAGAAACCAATTGCTGTGTTGCGCATTTTTTGCGCGTGAATCATTTCACGTTTAACGTCCGGAATCAGGTTGATCTCGATCATATGCCGCTGCCTCTCTTGGCTAAACCAATCGCCGTCGCAAACTCTGTCGCGACCGGCGCCAGCTGTCGCTGATCGGTCTCACTCATCGTGATGCCCTGCCATGGATTGGCAATATGTACTTCTTTGCCAACTTTTCCAGATAGGTAATTATCAAATTGTGGAACAGCAGCTGCAAAGCCGGTGATCGATACACTTTGAATCGCCACACTTGGATACCGCGTTTCAAAAAACTTAACTGATTTTGTGACTTCAGCAGCAAATGTATCGAGGGTGCTTTCAAGCGCACGTAATACTTGTCCCTCGAGACGGTCCGGTGCCAAGCCAAACTTTAAGATAAACTGCCGGGCTTGATCGTCCTGGACGTTCAAATTTGCAACTGTTGCTTTGATAAATGTGCTGAGACCTGTGGGAATCGTGCGCACTAGTCGAGGCGCGTCACCATACACAATTGCGATATCTGTCGAATGTTCGCCCATGTCGAGCTGTAAGACCGCACCATTGCTGTCTGAAGCCGTCAGTGCTCGCACCATTGCGATTGGGTCAGGTTCAGCTGCAATTACATTCAGTCCCAAGGACTCAACTAGTTCTAACCGGGACTCACTGTAATCCTTTGCCACACTTGAGAGAAGTACTTCGGATTGATTTTGTGCTCGAAGCGATGGTCCCAGCAGCGCCCAGTCTATTTTTGCATCGTCGACTGCCATCGGAATGTACTGGTCAATCTGGTATTTCATCGTTGCTCGCAATTCAGCTTCAGTACTATTGGGAACATCGATGACCGTAGTGAACGTTTTGCTTGAGGGCAGCCCAATCACGACATTTTTTGTCTTGATACCGCTCTGGCCAACCGCTGTCATGATGACCTCAGCTACTTTACGATGCGCTTCTTCGGAGTCACCGCTAGTCAATTTGCTGTCGACCGGCACATACCCATAATGCTCAAGACTCCACCCGGTTCCAGAGCGACGAAGCTGCACCACGCGAATTGCATTAGTGCCAATGTCTAGTGCGAAGAAGTCGCCCATCCCCTTTATCATCTTCATGCTATCTTTCAGTATACATAAGCGTAAGCGAAATTTGCAAGTATTTTGAGGTGATTAATAGCGCGGAGGTAGCTCGGTGACAGTACGCGTTGTCCATCTACCATTTTTTACCGAGAGATTATGCGCCCATATGTAAGCGTCGCCTCGCAAATTCAGCGTTTCAGCAGGCTCTTTAGGATTCGCCGTGGTGCTGCCTGCGGTCCGCCGTAACCAGACAGTATTCGCTGTTACTGCTCCGTTCACATGGAGAGGCTTGTCACAAATAGTCGTTGACAATGCGGCCGTCGGTGCGACATCAGAGCAAGTATTAATCGTACCAGTATTAGTTTCGTTAGCTGCAATCAGCCACGCATCAACTTGAGTGACGTTGCCTTGTATGTTAATGCGCGGTGCCACTATGACCACCTGCGGCATAGTATTCTCGTCACTTCCTCCGCCATAAGTGATATTGTCGGCGATTGTTACTGTTCCATTGGAGATAACGATCCCCCCACCGGCCGATGTCAGGCTTGCAGGCGACATAGAGCCTGCTCCATTACTGATTGTTACATCACCCTTGACGATTTGGCGTTTCGCACTGCCAAGATTTAAGTCGGCTCGCATCAGGTAGTTTTTGATATTCGGAATCACACCCGTATTGGTTGGGCTCGCATAATTGCCGTAAAGCGGCGTATTGGCAAATGTCAATTTGCTCCAAGCTGACTGAGCTGAGCTAGTGTAGCCATTAGCAAGACCCGATCCACTCGCGACAGCCTGTACTGTGCTGACGCCTCCCGTGCCAGGTGCTAAGACTGAGTATTCTCCCCACGAACTATAATAAGTATATGTTAGTGGTGGATTCTTAGGAGCAAAGTAAAGCATTGTATACATCACGCCCACACCGACTTTTCCAGGATCGCGCTGGCTATCTTGTAAGTATTTATCGAAATCGATAACTGTAAGTTCGTTACCCTTGCTCATCCCACTCGCATCCGGCGGCTTAAACCAGCTAGGATCAACCGCAACGGTTACTAGCCGCCCTGCTTTACTACTGACATCACCCTTCGGCATACCGACTACATCACTACTCAAAAAATGTCCGTTCAGGTAAGCCGCCCCAAAGTCGTCTGCCACCATGGCAAATAAAATCATACCCGTTCCCTCTTGGTTGCTTGTCTGCGCCCCGGCAATCTTGTTGTAGTCGGTATCGAACGTTTGCTTGAACACACTTGCCCCGGCAGTATTGTTATTGGTTATATTATCCTTCTGCTCCGTTTGCCCTGGCGTTTCACTACCGCTCACTGCCCACAGTTGGTAATCGAAATAATCTTTCGTTAGGTCTTTTGAACCTTTTGCGGCATATGCAGGGTCATAATCGCGGATTAATTGGTTGAAAAATGGATAGAAGATATTATCAGGACGGGGGGTCTTGCCATAGTCGTTCGCAAAACTGGCTATTTGATTCTTGGGGCTGGTCGTGTAAGTACGGAGTTTTGAGGCGCTGTCACCGTTTGTGAAGGCCTGGTTAATCAACAGCCGCCACTGTTCAGCTTTGGCTGGTTGAAAATGGTTAAAGCGATCAGACAAGAAGGCAGTGCCGCTTGTTTCCATACAGCTATCGATATTATAGTCAGTATGACTATGAGGAATAGCATTCGCATCGACATATGACGGGGTTGCAACAGAGGAGATATAACGTTGTGATAGCCCAGGACTGTTTTTTCGACTAGTTGTGATCAACGTCACACTCCCATATGCGTCTTTCAGCTTCTGCAACCACCCCGCGGCGCCATATACTGCTGTTAGGTCACCCGCATCCCAGGGCGTACACGTCCCGCTGGTCGGTATTGGCGTAGTCGGTGATATCAACGTCGGTGGATTGACTACACCACTCGGCTTCGAGGAAAGCTGTGAAACGATGCGTGACGTTTTCGACGCATCAGTGGTAAGAGCCGAGCCTACCCGCAGGTCATTGCCCCATACTTGAAATAGTGGCCGTTTTCCGATGGTGACACACTGGGTCAACGTATTTGGTTCTGCGGCTGAAATCGTTGCAGTACGCGATTCAATATGCCACTGGGCACAGATTCTGCCCCCCTTACTAACATCAACCGACCGAATATCACTCGCCACACTGTGATCGGCGCTATCTGCCGGAATAGTCGCAAAGTCGTTGCTACCACCACACTCGTCGGATGCTTTTTGGAAATAACGAATATCTCCGGCGTCATACGACGTATTCCCTGTCTTTTCATACCAAATTTGTGCATTATAGCAGACTTTTGCCGCCGTCGAATCACTACTATTGATAACCCCGAAATTAACCGCCAGTGGGTATCCATCGGTAATTGAGCTTCCTCCTGGCGGGTTAAGCGCTAGGGTCGGAGATATCGATCCTGATGGACAGCCGTTGAGGTAGGCAATATTGTCATACGGCATACGGTACTGCAGTACGTTGAACCAGTAAACGTTATTAATGCGCAGAACATATTTATGACGTGGCTTAAACTGCATTGTGAGTTCATAGTCCTTGCCTGATGTTTGCATGTTCGCCGCACCATTATCCGTATAGGAGACGGTTTTACCATCTGTTACATCATAAATTGAAATAGTTACGGTGCCATTGTTATTGTCAGGATTTCCCGAGTCAAGGTCATGAAGCGTAATTGTATTATTTGTGGCGCTTGTGACATTGCACGGTGTCGCGAACTGCAATCCATAGTTCGCAAAGATCTTATGTGCATCATCATTGATCGCACTAATATTATCACTACTAAATACTCCCTTGCCCGAGGGTGGCGTATACCCGATTACATATTTCAGCTTGCCCCCAACTGTATCACCGGGTGCCTCGAGACGGAATGTCGTAGACTGCTGGTCGTTCATTACCGGGGTTGTGCACCATCGAATCTGCACAAAAGCACGATAAAGTTGGTTAGTAGCGTCCCAATTAAAGTCCGATGGGCTCAGAGTAAAAGCATCACCATCTGACAACTTCACTCCATTATGGCAGGGACGAATTTGGCTTCCGCTATTAATAAATAGGTGCGTCAGACGCACGTTTATACCCCCACTCGGGAGTGGCGCTCGCGCGTAGACAGGGACACCAACCGCACTAACGCCAGGAGAGCCAGGTGTGTTATCGAGGGACAAACCGACTGTCGGAGCCGCTGCCCCATATTCACTAGGGTCAGGCATAATATTTGAGAGAGCGCTCACCCGTACGTTTCCGCCTACTGTCGTCGCTAATAGCGTGACGGCAAATAATACACCAAGAAAAATGGTATGCCGAACCGAATATTGCTGTACATGCCCACATATACTGCTCATGCTAGTACTAGTATACAATACAGTGCCGCCCATACTCGCTCTTTTGCTATAATAAAGACGATGAGTTTAGAAATCGGCA
>JBDHUN010000012.1:0-27562 GCA_039809225.1 Saccharimonas sp. (SeqCode) | reverse complement strand
ACTAAGAACTAAGAACTAAGAACTAAGAACTAAGAACTAAGAACTAAGAACTAAGAACTAAGAACTAAGAACTAAGAACCACCTATGATCGCCGACATCGCCATTACCGAAAAATCGTTCGGCCCCAAAGTTTTGATGACTGGGGTGAAGTTTAGTATTGATGCGAAAGAAAAGGTCGGGGCGGTCGGGAGAAACGGCATTGGTAAGTCGACATTATTTGGCATGCTGGCCGGCACAGACACTGATTACACCGGCGATATCGTCTATCGAAAAGGCATCACGGTCGTCGCTACTGCCCAGGAGCACCATGTCGGGCCGGACGTGACGGTCATGGAATACATTTTGGCTGGCGTGCCGGAGTATAGTGACCTCAAAGCACAGCTGACTTCCCTGCCACTCACCATGGGTGATGACATGAAAAAGATTGAGCAGTATACGGCAGCACTTGATCGCTTTGGCCAAAAAGGCTTTTACCAGATTGAGGAAATGGTAGCTGAAGAACTCAAAAATTTTCAGCTCGAAGGCGTGGAAGATCGACCGCTTGCAAGTCTCAGCGGCGGACAGAAGCGACTCATAGAGGTAGTCAAGATCATGCACAGCGATGCCGACCTGGCATTGATCGATGAGCCGACCAACCACATGGACTATGTGGCCAAACAGCAGTTTATTGATTGGATGAAAAATGCCCGCGAAGCCATGCTCGTGATTACGCACGATCGTGATGTTTTAAAGGAAGTTGACCGGATTGTCGAACTCAAAGATGGTGTGGCGGTGAGCTACCGCGGCAATTACGACCAATATCTCAAGCAAAATGCCTCGATGACCGGCAATGCCATGACCGAGTACGAGCTCACCGAGCGGCGGATTGCTAATCTCAAGGAAAAAGTGTTGCAATTTCGCCGTCTGAAGGAGAAGGCGCGTGACCCCGATACTATCAAACAATTCAAACGTCGCGAGCTGCAGGCTGCGGCCGAGCTCACTGAGCTGGAAAAGATCGAAAAACCGACGTTCTGGATCGACAAAGATTCGGTGGCGCAGCTTGATTACAAGCACGCTGATCGTTACGAGAAATTTAAGGCCAAAAATATTCACTTGACTGTCCGAGACGGTGCAATGCGCAGTCAACGTAAATTGGTCGAAGCGCGTGATCTGGCGCTCGGCTATGGCGATGAGCCGTTATTTGAGTGTGTCAATATTGATCTACGCGAGGGCGAAGCGGTGGAGCTACGTGGGCGCAATGGTGCCGGTAAAACTACTGTCATACGTGCGTTACTCGGTCCGATGTCGGCAACTGGTGGCACGGACACCCATGCCAGCATATCAGAACGATCCCCGCTCGCGTCGTCACGAGTTGCGAGCAACTCGCACGTAGCATCGCTAGACGCGGGTCCTGCCAGCAAGTCCGCCACTTCTTTTGCATCACAAGTACTGTCAAAAGCGGGCGCTGCCCCGCTTGCTGTCACCCGCTTGAGCCAACCTGGTGGTAGGATGAAGAATTTAAAGTTATTTGATGGCAGTTTGACTCTCGACCCGCAAGTCCGAGTTGGGATCTACGAACAGGAAGTTTCACCCGAATATTTTTCGTTGCCGCTCCGCCAGGCGATTGAGCGCGTTTACCTCGATCGCAATCTCAAAATCAATGACACGAAAGTCCGTCAACTGATGAGCGACTACCTATTTACGGCCAGTGATGGTGACGTGGCAGTCGAGCGGCTCAGTGGCGGACAGAAGGCGCGGTTACAGATTATTGCTATGTTGGCAAACGATCCACAGCTACTGATCCTCGATGAGCCGACCAATCACCTTGATTTGCCAAGTATTGAGGAGCTTGAGATGGCGCTCGAGAAGTATTCCGGGGCAATCCTCTATGTCAGCCATGATAACTATTTCCGTCAAAAGCTAGGTGGTCAGGTCGTCCGCATCGGCACACAATAGCTTATAAAAAGGCACGCTAGTGCTAGTGTGCCCAGAGCTAGTGTTTGCTACCTTATTTTAGTAGCCCTTTTTCTTTGAGGGTCGCATCGAGTTTGGCGCGATCAAAGCCGCGGATGATAGTGCCGTCGATATCGGTCACCGGCACAGTTTGGGCACCGGATTTATCGAGCAATTCTTGCATGACCGACGGGTCGGATTCGATATCGCGCTCCTCAAAGGTAACACCAAGGTGCTCAAGGTATTGCTTCTCGGTCTTGCAAAAGGCGCACCACGCGGCGCTATAAATAATAACTGGTGTAGGGTGATTGATTGTGTCCATATCTAGCGTTTAGTATAGCAGATAAAGCACTAGCGGTACAATATACGAGGCCAACGAATTCTGATATTTTGCCGTCTCCCCCTTTCACGCCATGAGCAAGCATGCTCATGGGTTGCAATCGCTTGACGAAGACTTGCAAAATATCAGAATTCGTTGGCCTGCTTACGACTCCGGTAGCAGCTGTCGGGTTAAATACCAACCGCCGTCAGTTGATGACCGATAAGCGCGCAGTTCGAGATCGAGCTGATATTTCTGTAGTTCCTTGATGGCGTGCTCGGCGGCCTGCTGGCTGGCATAACGCGTTTTTGGCTGCGCGGGCGCGGGCGGCATGTATGGCTGATGTTTTGACTGACGATTGCGGCGTGGCACCTTGAACATATCCCTTCTTTACTGATATAGTATATAGGTAGATGAGTGATGTGCCAACGAAAAAAGGCGACAAGCGAGATACGCCGTCTCCTGCTGCTGTGCTCATTACCTCTATCGGTGACACGACATGGCGCATGTTTGTGCCCACCGTCGGCTGCTTGCTTCTTGGGCGGCTTATCGACGACAACTACCACACCAAGCCGTGGGGCATGGTCAGCGGTATTGTCATCGGGACGGTCATCACCGCTTTTCTTATCAAGCGTCAACTGGAAAAGGAAGTATAAGTGTTTCAATCGTTTGCGGCCGAATCAATCCATGTCAGTCTCCCGACTGAAACGATTTTTCATATCGGGCTGTTACCCGTAACGAATTCGATGATCCTTGGTGGTGTTGGCGTGGCGGTTATGCTGGTGATTTTGTTCACAGCCGCCCGACAGGTCAAAGCCGGCATATCAAATCGCTTTACCGGATTTATCCAGTGGGTATTTGAGGGGATGTACGGAATCATCCATGAGATTGTGCCTGACCCCAAGATGGCGCGCAGTATCACGCCGCTAGCACTGACGATCTTTTTCACGGTGCTTTCAACCTATTGGATCAGCATTATCCCGGGTGTCGGGTCGATTAGTTTTGGCGGCAAAGAGCTACTGCGCGGGCTACCGACCGACCTCAATTTCACTTTCGCGCTGGCTATTATCACCATGGTGGCGGTGCAATTTTATGCCATCAAGACCCACGGGACATTTGGTAACCTCGGCCGCTACCTCAAGAATCCACTGAAGGATCCGATTGGGGCGTTTGAAGGGTTTCTCGAGCTCATCGGCGAATTTTCTCGTTTGGTCGCTCTGGCGCTCCGTCTCTTTGGCAATGCCTTTGCCGGCGAGGTGCTCCTGATGATCGTTGGTGTGATGAGCGGGTATTTCGCCAGTCTCAGCTTGCCGTTTTTCATGGCGTTTGAGCTGTTTATCGGGTTTATCCAGGCCTATGTCTTCTTTATGCTCACACTTATTTTTGCTTCACTCGCAACCGCCTCGCATGGTGGTCATGATACCTCGGATCATTCTGCTGCGCTCGCTCATCGACCGCGTACGGAATGAAGTGATACACGGAAATTATTAATTCATACATAACAAAAGGAGAAACGTATGGAACTAAAAGAACTCGCATTTGGTCTGACCTATGCCCTGCCTGCCCTCGGTGCTGCCATGGGTGTGGGACTGATTGGCCTTGGTGCCCTGAACGCCCTTGGTCGCAACCCGGAAAAACTGAGTGATATTCGTACGCTGATGATCACGGCTATTGTCTTCGCGGACTCACTAGCTATCATCGGTATTATCGTTGCCTTTATTGCGAAGGGTTAACGTGTCGATGTCGCCTCTCGCAGTATTTGCCAGTACAGAATCGACCACCGATGGTGGACCGATGGCGGCACTTGGCATTGATTGGACGCTACTTGTGTTCCAATTGATTGCCTTTACCCTGCTTGTGTGGGCGCTCGGCAAGTGGGTGTACCCGGTTTTCATTCGCGCCATCGATAAGCGTCAAGCCATGATTGAGGAAAGCACTAAAGCAGCGGTGGATGCCGAGAAACATGCCAAAAAAGCCCAAGACGAGATTAGCGGTATGCTGAGTGATGCGCGGCGTGAAGCGGGTGAAATTGTGGCTACCGCCAAGGAAGAGGCCGGCGCGATGATCACAAAGGCCGATGAAAAAGCCAAAGCTAACGCCAAGCGAATTGTTGCTCAGGCACACGAAAGTATCGCCAAAGACGTTCTGGCAGCCAAAAAAGAGCTACACAACGAAACCATCGATCTCGTGGCGGCCGCGACCGAAAAAGTTGTCGGTAAGGCGGTCGATGCCAAAGTGGATAAAACGCTCATCAAGGAAGCCCTGAAGTAGATGGATAAGCTGTCGCGCCGCAAGTTAGCGGAATACGTTGCCGACCAGGCTAAAAACGGCCAGGTGCCAGCATCGGTCGTGCGAGAAATCGCTGCCTACCTGATCGATAGTGGTCGGGTGCGCGAAGCCGAACTAGTGGTGCGTGCCATCGAGGATGAGCTGGCAGCTAATGGTATTGTCGTGGCTGATGTCACCAGTGCTCACGAGCTCAGCGGCGAGGAAAGAGATAATATCAAGCGGCTAGTGGGTGCCGGTACGGTGCTCTTTCGCGAGTCGATTGACCCTAACGTGATCGGCGGTGTACGCATCAAAACACCCGTGGCCACGCTCGATGCAACCGTGATGAATAAATTACAAGCCCTCAAACGGGCAAAGCTATAAGGAAAGGATTTTGATGGCTGATATAGCAGTAACAGAACTATCAAAAGGCCTGCGTGAAGCGATTAACCAGCTCGATACGAGCGGCAAACTCGAGTCCGAAGGCATTGTAACACGTGTTGGTGACGGCGTGGCTTGGGTGCATGGGCTGGCGGGTGCTGGCTATAGCGAAGTGCTCGAAATCGAGACCAAGAATGGGGTCGTCGAAGCCTTTGCGCTCAACCTCATGGAAGATGAAATCGGTGCAGTGCTCCTCGGCAGCGACGAGCATGTCTCGGCTGGTGATAGCGTCAAACTCAAAGGTGAAATTCTCTCAGTACCGGTCGGGCCGGAGCTACTGGGTCGCGTGGTGAGCCCGCTCGGTGTGGCACTTGATGGCGGGCCTGAGATTAAAACTAAGGCTCGTGGACCAGTGGAACGCGAAGCAATCGGCGTGCTGGGTCGCAAACATGTGCACGAACCGATGATGACCGGTATCATGGCGATCGATGCCATGTTCCCGATCGGTCGGGGCCAACGCGAATTGATCATTGGTGACCGTCAGACGGGTAAAACTGCTATTGCCCTCGACACCATGATCAACCAAGCCAAGCAAAAAACCGGTGTTGTCAACGTCTATGTCGCGATTGGCCAGAAACTCAGCAAGATCGCCCGGTTAGTTGAGCGCCTCAAACAAGAAGGTGTGATGGACCAGACGATCGTGGTGGCAACTGGCCCAAGTGACCCAGCTTCTCTGCTCTATCTGGCGCCATATGCCGGTACGGCTATGGGCGAATATTTCCGTGACAGCAAAGGCCATGCCCTGATGATTTATGACGACCTTACCAAACACGCCGTTGCCTATCGCCAGATGTCGCTCCTGCTGCGCCGTCCGCCGGGGCGCGAAGCCTTTCCGGGTGACGTCTTCTATCTGCATTCGCGACTGTTGGAACGATCAAGCAAACTTTCTGACGATCTCGGCGCCGGTTCACTTACCGCCTTGCCTATCATCGAGACCCAGGCTGGCGACATCTCAGCGTACATCCCGACAAATGTGATTTCGATCACCGATGGTCAGATTTTCATGGAAACCGACCTCTTTTACCAGGGTATCCGCCCGGCTATCAGTGCCGGTTTGTCGGTCAGTCGTGTCGGTGGTGATGCTCAGACCAAAGCGGTCAAAAGTGTTTCCGGGCACCTCAAGCTTGGGCTCAGCCAGTTCCGCGAGCTCGCTAGCTTTGCACAGTTTGGCAGTGACCTCGACGAAGCGACGAAGGCACAAATCGAGCGCGGTCAGCGCCTGACTGAGCTCCTGAAGCAGCCTCAATACCAACCGATGAGTATCTGGGAGCAAGTCGCTAGCATCTTTGTCGTCAGCGAAGGCCTGTTTGATACTGTCCGTGCAGAGAATATCAAAGAAGCGCAAACTGCCTACTTGACACGCCTCTGGACCGACCACAAAGACGCCATGAAAACGCTCAACAAGGGTGACAAAAAGCTCGATGACCTTTCGGACGTTGAGAAGGTCCTCAAAGAAGTCGGCAAATCAGTCGCGAAAGGTTTTGAGAGCTAGCATGGTACACCGTCATGAAAAAGAGCCAAGAGGAGTAGCGGCACTTGGAGATGACGTCGCCGCACGCTACTGGTTAGGCACTGGCACATCTACTTTTGTTGATGCGTTTCGCGACAAAACGACTCGAAATGTTGCTCTGGAAAAAGAAATAGCTGCTCAGCTTGCTCTTAAGCAGTTGGAGTTAGAGAACCTAGACCAACCAACTCGGGAAATTGTAGTTGCCGTTGCAAGACGCGCAGCACTTCTCTCTGCTGCCGTAAGCGGGGCAATGGGAGGAGCATTTCCGTGGAGTAGCTACCGTGACTTATTCACGCCAGAAGATGTGAGGAATGTTATTGATAACAATGGTCTACTAAACTTGCCCGTAGAACGAGAAGGATTCGATGGCTAGTACACAGCAACTCAAATCCCGAATTCGCTCGGTCAAATCGACCAAGCAGATTACCAAGGCCATGCAGATGGTTGCGGCTTCGAAGATGCGTCGAGCACAAGATGCCACGAAGGCATCGGCACCCTATGAGCGTGCGGCTAACGAGCTACTGACCTACCTGTCGAGCCAAGGTGCGACCGATCATCACAAATGGTTCGAAGAGCGGCCGATCAAATCACGGATGATTATCGCGATCGCCAGCGACAAAGGCCTGGCGGGTGCCTTTAATACGAATGTCCTCAAAACGTACATCGCCAACCTACGCTCAGATGACAAAGACAACGTTAAAAATAAGACAATTGCCGTCGGTCACAAAGCTTCCGCCTTTGTCACCAGAATAAAAGATACAGATATCGTCGGTACCTACGAAGATTTACCAGATCATCCCGAGGGTGCACAGTTTCACGCTATTCTCAATACCGCTAAAGACGCCTTTGAGAGCAAGGAGGTCGATGCTGTCGATGTTATCTTTACCGAATTTATTAGTAGTATTACACAGACAGCGACGGTCATGCGGCTGTTCCCTGCCGGGTTTGTCGAAACGACTGTATCGGATTTTGTCAAAGACGCCACATTCGAACCAAGCGTCGAGGCTGTACTCGATGATGTGGCGTACCGTTTAATTGGTTCGCGGCTGTTCCAGGCGCTTCTCGACAGTCGCGCCAGCGAGCATAGTATGCGCATGTTGGCCATGAAGAATGCTACCGACAACGCCAGCGACCTTGTCGATGACCTGACGCTTGCTATGAACAAAGAGCGCCAAGGCGCAATTACCCAGGAACTGTCAGAAATAAGTGCGGGTGTGGAGGCGATGAAATAATGCGTCATGTAGAAACGAGCAACACTTCTCCTGAAATCAGAGAAGAAGATGAACGGACGGCAGTGGCCAGCGAGTTCGCAGCGGCCATGGCTGCATTAGTGCACCGTCGGACTGATGCCGAGAAGAGATTGTTTGATATCCAAAATATTCCCGACACGAATCAGAGGCTGCAGGCTCAACTAGATAATCCCGAAGCGTTTGTGTATGCATTTTGGGAAGAGGCAATGACAAAATTTCTGGTAAATGCTACCACGTTCGGTAGTTATTGCCATGAGGGAAGAGATCTTGCAATGGACTTTTTGCGTTCCCGTGGCCTATCTATGTCAAACGACTGTTTGCTGTGGACCCTAAGCGATATAGCAAATCGACTTGTTGAAGAGTATGAAGGAAGATACTGTAGCTACTGTAATGATGACGACGAAGAAGAAGGAGAATATGATGAGTAAAGAAACAGGAAAAGTAATTCAAATTGTTGGTGTGGTGGTTGACATAGAATTTCGTGAGGGTAAAATACCCGCAATTTACGACGCGCTTCACGTCAATAACGACGAGCGTGAGCTCACTCTTGAGGTTGCGCAGCACCTTGATGAGCACACCGTGCGCGCCATTGCTCTGCAGAGTACCGATGGGCTGAAGCGCGGTGCCGAAGTAGCTGCAACCGGCGCGCCGATTAGTGTGCCGGTCGGAGCCGAGACTCAAGGACGCATGTTTAATGTCGTCGGTGAGCCGATCGACGGCAAGCCGGCGCCAAAAGGCAAGACGGCATCGATTCACCGCGAACCCCCTGCCCTGTCTGAGCAGACGAACAAAACGGAAATTCTCGAAACCGGTATTAAGGTCATCGACCTGATCGCACCGATCGCCAAGGGTGGTAAGGTCGGTCTCTTTGGTGGTGCTGGTGTCGGCAAGACTGTCCTCATCCAGGAGCTGATCAACAATATCGCCAAGTTCCATTCTGGTAACTCTGTTTTCGCTGGCGTCGGTGAGCGTACTCGTGAGGGCAACGACCTCTACCACGAAATGAAAGAGGCCGGCGTGCTCGACAAGACCAGCCTTGTCTTCGGCCAGATGAACGAACCGCCCGGAGCGCGTCTGCGTGTGGCACTCAGTGGTCTCGCCATGGCGGAAGCCTTTCGTGATGAAGGTAAAGACGTACTACTTTTCATCGACAATATTTTCCGCTTTACCCAAGCCGGCGCTGAGGTGTCTGCCCTCCTCGGCCGTTTGCCAAGTGCGGTGGGTTACCAGCCAAACCTCCAGCAAGAAATGGGTGCGCTCCAGGAGCGTATTACCAGTACCAAAAAAGGCTCGATCACCTCTGTCCAGGCTGTCTATGTGCCGGCCGATGACCTGACTGACCCGGCACCAGCGACGACATTCGCCCACCTTGACTCGACGATCGTGCTCAACCGTGCGCTGACCGAAATCGGTATTTATCCGGCCGTTGACCCGCTCGATAGCAATTCGACAATTCTCGACCCCGAAGTTGTCGGTGAAGAGCACTACCAGGTAGCTCGTGAAGCACAGCGTGTCTTGCAACAATACAAAGAGCTTCAAGATATCATCGCTATTCTTGGTATGGAAGAGCTGTCCGATGATCAGAAACAAACTGTTGCCCGCGCTCGTCGTTTGCAGCGTTTTTTGGCCCAGCCATTCTTTGTGGCGACACAATTTACCGGTAATGAAGGAGCGTACATTAAGGTAGAAGATACCGTGAAGGACGTCAAAGATATCTTGGCCGGCAAGTACGATGACAAGCCGGAAAACTGGTTCTATATGGCACCGGGGCCGCTGAGCGAGAAGAAAGATTAGCAAAGTAAGAAAGTTCCAAGTTCTTAGTTCTAAGAAAATAGAACAGACGGATTCGTAGTGTGTTGCAAAATTATGAACAACGTGCTATAGTTTTACTAAAGGGCACCGCTAATCGGCGGTGCTTGTCCTTTCCAGTGAGAGAGTGAAAAATGATCCCAATGATTCTTGACCCTCGCTCCGATCATGATGAGGTTGTGGAAAAGAGCAATTTCTTGCCTCCCGTCATCACTTCTGTGGTCTGTGCTGTTTTACAGGCAGTTATCGGAGTAGTGAGCGCAGGTTGGGGAATTGTCGCACTTGTAGTGCTGGGTATTGTTCAGACGCTTGTCTGGACCTCGAATATGCGGTACCCCCTAGCTGCACTGTGGATCTCCGCTTTTGCATGGGCGGCCTTAGGCGTCACTTTTATGATGGTATGGCACTCGATGGCCGGTTAGCTGTTCCTCAACTCGCCCCTCGCTCGTCGAGGGGCTTTCTGCTATCATAAGAGTATATGGATTTTGAGCTCATTACCCTTGCTGGTACAAAAGTGAACGAACAGGTATATGAAGTAATTTTGCCGACAAAGGATGGCGAAATCGCGGTGTTTCCCGGCCATGAAGATTTGGTGACGGTTGCGAAGCGCGGTGTTGTCATGGTGCGCAAAGACAAACACCATAGCAACGAACAAATGGAATTCTTTGCAATTAGTGGCGGTGTGGTAGAGATTAGCGGGTCACGTGTACGGGTACTTGTCGACGAAGCCGAGCATGGCGAAGATATTGTTGAGGCCGAGAGCAAGGCTGCCCTTGAGCGTGCGCTGAAGTTGCGCGATGAAGCATCTGACCAAGTAGAACTCGAAAAAGCTCACCAGCTAGTCGACCGACATGCAGTACGTCTCAAAGTAGCCGATCTTCATCGCCGTCACCGCAGGCACTAAATGGTAGAAGGGTGGGATTATGACGCGAATTGTTCACTTGGGTAGTCTAAGTCACAAAACGTGGCCGGGTACCGTATCAGCAAAAGACGTCTATGTCGATATTCCGAGCATTATTTCTACGATAGAGAATTACTATGTGTCGACTAATCCCGCGGCCAAAACGCGCTGCATCGATGGTCGGCATGATCCTGAGCTTGATGAATCGAATCTTGGAGCGCAGGTGCCTGGCGGTGCAATCGGTGCTGCGCTCGCCTATCGCCTAGGTGTTGACAAGGATGACTTGACACGAGGCACATTTTATAGTGATGCAGAAGCAATGATAGAAGCGTATGTGCGGTTAGGATTGGCTCCTGGCGGCCATCGTGACAATCATGAGCACGACGAAGGCGTCGGTTGCGGCGCTATCGATGGCGTTGAGCAAATTCTCTGTTGTCTGCTCGACGCGACACTGATTGAAGACCACAAGCGACTGGTGCGAGTCGTGCTCGATACGGAGTTTGACCGCGACCGGTATCTCAGAGTGCTCGGTGCGGGGACAGTGCTTGAGAGCCATGCCAAGCAATATTTTGCGGGACGCGACGAGATATTTACGCTGCTCGAAAAAACCGCTCCAGGCAGTGTCGCTACTCTTGAGGGGGCGCATAATGAGAAACTGCTGATAGTCAATTTTGTGACTAGCACGACACTAGCATCAAATCGATTCGCGGCCGATCATGGTGGTATCCAAGCCTTTGGCTATGATGTCTGGCGGTCCAAGCAACTCGCGGCTATGTTGCTGCCGCTTGCATCGCAGGGCGAGGATCGTGCCCGTTTTGTGACAGCACGGGTCATGATTACAATTGCTACCCTTATGGCTCTCACTGATGGCTCGCAACAGATCTTGTTTAGACTACCTTAGAAAACTATTCTGACGAAGAAATATCTGCCAAAATGGAAAAGCTTTGGTCACGCGACGGTTGTCGCACGACCGGGGCATGGCAACCTCTACAGTCTATGACCGTCGAGAGAGGTCTAGAGGTCTACATTTACAATTATAGCATATCTATTTAATTAAATCAATAGTTTCTCGTACTTCATGAGTCGTTTTGCAGTGCATGAGGCGGTCACGCAGTAGGCTTGCGCTATCGAAATCTCGAATATAAATTTTGAAAAAACGCTTCAAGGTCTCAAACGGCCTCCCCATTTGGGATTGATACTCATCAAATAAATCGAGGTGTGTTCTCAGGAGGGTGATCAGCTCGTCTCGAGTGGGCGTAGTCGTTCGACTCGTGAAGCAAAAAGGATTGCTGAAGATACCGCGGCCGATCATGACGCCGTCGATGCCGTAAGTTTCGGCGAACTCGAGGCCATGTGTGCGGTCGCGTACGTCGCCGTTGATCACGAGTAGCGTACTAGGTGCAACTGCATCGCGCAGGGCCTTGATCTCGGGGATGAGTTCGAAGTGTGCCGGTACTTTACTCATTTCTTTTTTGGTACGAAGATGAATCGTTAAGAGGTCGATGTCCTGTTCGAAAATAAATTTCAACCAATCGCGCCATTCATCGACATAGGTATAACCAAGGCGTGTTTTGACGCTCACTGGCAGGCCGCTGGTTTTGGCGGCACCGATGATAGCCGCGGCGCGCTCAGGATTGCGGATCATGTCGGCCCCGCCGCCGCCCTTGATGGCCGATTGGTCCGGGCAGCCCATGTTGATATCGATACCATCATACCCGAGTTGCGCGCAGCGCTGACTCAGCGCAGCCATCGCTTCCGGATCACTCCCCCATAATTGGGCCACGATTGGGTTTTCATCTTCAGTTTTGAGGAGTCGACCGCCGATGGCCTTGTCGCCAGCGCGAAACCAGCCAGTTGCATTGGTAAATTCGGTGAAAAACACATCTGGGTGACCAGCCTTGGCGACAACATGACGAAACACGACATCAGTCACGGCTTCCATAGGAGCCAATATAAAAAACGGACGCGGAAGATTGTGCCAAAATGATTTCATAATAAAGTCTGCCCCTAGTATACACTAGAGGCAGATGGTAGATGAACGGCTTGGCCGCCCCAGTCATAACTTCTGTACATAACTTGCCTATTCCTTCCCACTAAATTTTATAGTTCTTGATAGTGGTATGGTTTGGTGGGACCAGAGTGCTACTTGCCACTCCAGTCAATGATATTGAGTACAAATGGAAACATTTGTTTTCCTCCTTTCTGTTCATATGAGCATGTCTCTACTATAGCAAAAAATAAAAGTCCCTTACCCGCGCATGTATGGACGTGGGTAAGGGAGTGGCGAGGGTAAACAAGATTCGAACTCATGCCTCTGGCTCTCGCGAGCCAGTGCTCTTAGCCGCTATGCTATACCCTCTCGTGTGATGGAAGTTTGGACTGTCGCTTTCTGAAGTATTTCCTACCCCAGGCGTGACGACAGCGAGAATCATCTTAGCATAATTATCGGATAGTTTCAAGCAAAAGAAATGCCGGCAGATTTACCCGAGTTGGAGAATCAGATAAATCTGCCGGCTGGCAAGGAAGGGCTCGACCCGCTAAGGGCACTCACGCCAGAATGGTGTTTCACTCACCAGCGACCACAACTAAGCAGTCTTCCTGACGCGGTGCTCCCTTTGCTGAGAGCCACGCTTCCTGTAGGTATAAAAAGAGCGAGTCGGGATGGCGGGAATCGAACCCCATGCGACGTGAGATTATGACGAGCTGTAGCTCACCGCGTCTTCATGCGTCTGACCAACTCACATCCCGAATGATGTTGCTAATTGAGCCGAAGGGTGTTCATCCACCGGCGCAAGCCGGGCAGATTTCGCGCTTTGTCGTCCAGTTTGCGGTAAATACCGTTGTTCGCCGTCAGCGCTCCCTTGTCGGACAATTCCTTCAAGTAACTCATGTCCTTTCCATAGCAAGCTTGCCAGTCGGACAATGTACTCACCTCTTGGTGTTGGTCGAGAGCTGGTCTCTCGATTCAAGACATGATTATAGACACATTACGAATATTTGTCAACAAGAAATTGCTCAAATGCCACAATTCCTTTGTAAGTGGGCTCAAAATCTGACGTGTCAGGAAAATCAAGTGTCGTGATACAGCGCCACACTGCCGTGATCAGCTTGGTGAACTCGGCTAATTCTTTAGAAGTGAAGTGCGCATCGAGTGTGTGGATACGCCCAGCGGTATCGGGTTCAACAAACTGCAATATACCACGTTCGAACCGATATTTGCCGTAGTCGCGTGAAGATTGGCATAGAAGTTGATAGAACATTAGCTGCTGGCGGTATTTGTGCAGTTTGATCTTT
This sequence comes from Saccharimonas sp. (SeqCode), assembly GCA_039809225.1. Taxonomy (GTDB): domain Bacteria; phylum Patescibacteriota; class Saccharimonadia; order Saccharimonadales; family Saccharimonadaceae; genus Saccharimonas. Next base: position 13,838 of record JBDHUN010000012.1, on the reverse strand, counting down.
TCGTAGTCGCCACTACCTTTCCAATCGCGCGATGGCTTGCCGGTTTTGTAGTCCGTCACGGTGATGGCATCGTCGACAATTGTTACGAGGTCAAGCGAGCCGGTGAGTGTCGCACCGCCCACCACCGCGCCTTGTCGTCCAAAGCTCAGCTCAGTTTTTTGCCCGGGCTGAAACGAAGCGTACTCGGCGCGCAGGAACGCCCCTAGATTGTCGGCACCTCTTTTGGCATAGAGTGCTTCATCGTCGGGCGATATATGTTGATCGTGCAATTCGACCAGAAAATCCCCTAAAATATCTTCAATCGGCCGTCGTTCGCTCGTGGCAGTGAGGTGGTTGTGAGCCTTCTGTAGTGTGCGGTGAATCGCAGTACCGAAACTGGCGTTGGGGCTTTTTGCCTGGGGGAATCGCAGCAAATTGTTGAGCAAGAAATGCACTGGACCGCCCCTCGTAATATCAATGAAATTATTGAGGTGAGTAATCGAGAGTTTGTAATCGACAAGCTGTGGAGTGAGCAATTGCTGCATAGTTTGTTGTGGTACATTGGTAGCATACTGGTGCCATGCCAGCCCTTCACTGTGCGTGATGGCCGCAATATCCTGTTTGAGGGGTACAGCTTGCGGTTGTAGAGTCGTACCGGTTAGGAAACTCGCTACAAGCTGGCTCTGGTCGCGTTCATTGGTGAGTGCATAACTGAGGATCAGTTGTCGTTGTGCTCGGGTCATCGCTACATAAAATAGCCTGAGCCGCTCGTCATATGTGCCACCACTAGGCGCTAGCGGTAAATTCGCTGGGTAACTAATGAGCCGTGATCGGCTACGTACACGCTCGCCCCACGCCGTGTCGACACATCCGATGACAAATACTGTATCAAATTCGAGTCCTTTTGCTTTGTGCGCGGTCATCAGGTTCACAGCACCTTCCTCGTGATAGGCATGTCGAATCGCCGTGATCGGTGCTCCGTACTCTTCATTGAGCTGGACAAACTCCAAAAAATCGGCGAGGTGCAGGGTGTCGTGCGGTTTATACTCGCGCAGCCGATCACGAATCGTTCGTAATGCCTCTAGTGTCGATAGGTATGACGCAGCATCGAGACCCTGGGTCCGGCCGATGAAATAATATTCGTATAGCGGTGATCGAAAGCCGGTGATTTCATCTCCTACCGTTTCGCTTGGTGTGCCGATCAGACGGTCGAGTTGCTGCTCGAGGAGGTCATGAGTAGCGCGGTTTGATTCACTGATCAACCACTCCGCGAATGGTTTAAACTCAGCATGAGTCAACATTACTTCCAACCAGTTCAAGTGATTGCGATGAGCCGCCAGACTGAGCCGCCAGATATCCTCGGCGGCAAACCCTAATCCCGGGTGGGCCACTAGCTCCGGCAAGCTGGCATTTGCTGTATCGTGATCGCCGCTAGCGGTAGCTGAAATAACACGGGCAAGCAACAATATTGCTTGAATCAGCGGATCAGTCAGCACATTCTCGCGCCGCTCATAATTCACCCGAATTCCTGCATCTTCGAGATATGGCACTTGTTTGACAAGCTCATCATGGCGCCGGGCCAAGACAGCAATTGACGCTGGGTCAACACCTTGCACGAGCCGGTGAGTGATCTCCTGTGCCAACCAGCTGCGTTCGGCGTTGGTCGTGGTGAGCTCGAAGAGTGCCACTTTCGGATCGGCAGGATTGTGGTGTGGCGTCAGTGTTTTGCTCAGGTTCATGGTTGTTTCGAGACGATCTCCGCCCTGGGTGATCACGGCACGGGATGCCTCGAGAATAGCGGGTGCCGAGCGGTAATTATCAGTCAAGACAATTGATTTGAAGGTTGGATAGCGCTCGGTGAAGCGATGAATGTTGTTGACATCCGCGCCCTGAAAACTATAGATTGCTTGGTCGTCATCCCCTACCGCCATGACATTTGGTGCGTCGCCCGTTGTGGTATCGGACAGGCTAAATAGCATGCGCAGTTGTGCCAAGTTGGTATCCTGAAACTCGTCTACCATGATGTAGTGGTATTTTTCCTGCAAGTTATAGCGTAGATCGGCGTGGGTTTCCATGGCATGAATCACGGTGAGGATCATGTCATCGTAGTCGTATAGCCCGGCTTGCTCCATGCGTGTCAGGTAGGCGTAGTAGATATGACTGATGGCACGGAGCTTGGCGTAGCGTTTGCGATCTTTGAAGACATAGTCGCCTTCGGTATTTTTCTCGAGCCATTGATTACGCCAGGCAGTTATCGGCACGGTTTTACCGCTTGCTACTGCGTCGTCAAAGGCATGTGCCATACTGAGCGCCAGGACATTGCTGAGTGGTGTGATACCAGATGGTAGGTTTGGCTGAGGAGTGTCCGCAACCTTCTTGGCAAGTGGCACTAAATTTGCCAGCATGGTGGTGCTGATTTTGCCAGCAAAAATAACACTGAGGTCGCGCTCTACCGCATCGAGAACAGCTTCGTTGGCATTGATAATTGTGAGCAGCTCATCGCTCGTGAGACCGGCTTGTTTGAGCTCGCTAATCACGCGCATTGTATCGTTCAGATGAGTATAATCATTACCGAGTTTACTGGCGAGCGGGTTGGTGTAGTCAAGCTCGTCAAAGATCGCTGTCAAAATTTCATATTGCGCTAAATCATCGGCTGACTTGAAGTCGGCACCTCGGTAAAAGTACTGATTGTTTTGGTTGATAATTTCGGTGCCAAAGCTATGAAAAGTATGAATCGCGACTTTGTAGGCTTCTGGCCCAATGATACTTGCCAGTCGCTCGCGCATCGCAGCAGCGCCGCTATCGGTAAAGGTCAAACAAAGGATATTTTCGGGTAAAGTATCAGTTTCTTTTAGGATGTTGGCCGTACGCATACTCAGGAGTTCGGTCTTGCCTGTTCCCGGCCCAGCGATAACGAGCAACGGCCCGTCGATAGCATCAACCGCCTGTTTTTGGGCGGCATTCAGTTTTTTGTATCTCGCAGCAAAATTAGTCATTATTTTATTATAGCGGAAAGACGGAGGAAGGTTTGGCTTTAAAGATGACAACAACAAACGTGATTATAAAAAAGAAGCCCCGGGGGCCTGGAAGGCGTACGTATACTCACGTAAGCGCTTATACCAGGCCCCGCAGGGGGTGCCACTATCGACCGCAATGCGGCCACCTGTGGGACACCACATTCCACAGGATTTTTTCGGGGAGACGGCCACTACATTGATCGGCTGGGCGCGGTTGCGCCCGGTGTCTCCCGGGGTTGGTCTCGAGTTTTTGCGGTGGGCGCTGGTCTCGAGACGAAAGACCAGACCTGGTCCTGCATGGGTGGCAAGAGCAGCCCGTTATTTCGCTGCATTGGATGGTTGCCTCTGCAGCGAAATCCGAGGTGGGATCACAAAAAGGCCTTTCATCTTTTCGCGCGTATGTGCGCTAGCTGGTGGCCTCTCGACCCAGCAGGACTGACACCCGACTCACGGGGTAGTTGACGCGACCTCAACGCACCAACTCTATCATTATACACCATCAAGTAATATATGTCAATAGTTTTTCCAAAAAAGTTGTGTAAGTGGTATAATGACCTCTATGAATACCGGTGATATGTTTGATGATTTCACCATCGAGCATGATGTGAAAGAGAAATTTGGTGTTGCTCTCGAAGTTGAAAAAGCAATTGCCCGCGATATTGATGTCGGACGTGGCGCTAAAGCTACTCTATTTCTTAGTAATAAAAAACAGCTTTATTGCTATGTCTACGGACCGGCGAAGCTGCTCCTAAGTGATATCAAGAAGATCACGGCGCGAATTGGTGTCAAGCCCGAGATGTTTTTCCCACCAAAAGGACGACCAAATTACTTTGACGAAATCGGTCGCGAAAAGTTCAAACAAGTCTTTCCAGGGCGCAAGGATATCCACGATACTGACCTGCTCTTTTACCGTACGCTCGCCCCCTATAATCCAGCGCTTATTTTGGTGGAAGAAGTCAAAGACGGCACAATTTACCAGGCCGATCATGACGCACGCGGCGGCTGGCGGCCAACGGCAAAATTTACGTATCGACGTATCAAAACCAGCTAGCTCTAAAACTGCACGGTACTAGTCGAAAGCAAATAGTTGAGGTAGGCACCCCACAGACGGTGACGGATTTGGTCGACTGTTTTGTGGCTGGCAGTTTCAATAAGCACATGGGTGGCTATTGGTAAGGCTGTTATAAAGTCAGATGCTCTCTCAAAATGTTCAAGATCACCGAGCGGATTTGACTCGGTCGATATGATATCATGCACTGTGGTGCCACGAACGATACGTTCGAGCTGGGTCCCCTGCACGATGCTGCGTATGAGATCAAAATCATGATAACCGGACATCCACGCGCGCCAAGTCTGTGGCGTGCAATCCGTAGCGATGGCCCGTATCTTAGCGGATTGCACGAGTCTTTCGTGGAGAATACGACTATGATCCGGTGATGTCGACTCGCGGCAAAGATCCTCTCCGCCGGCGTGACATTTTATATATGCAGTGACAAAGCTGGCGTTGTCGGGCGTGAGATCTACTATCGGGAATAAGGGCTGAGACTCTAGCTGTAGTTTTGGCATCTTTTTCCACCTCTTAAAATGATTATTTACTATAACATACAACGAATTTGATTTAAAAGTAATTACAATTTGCGATCTAGGACGAGGAGGTGTTCGATGTGCGGCGTACGCGGGAAGAAATTGTAGCCCCGGTGTGCGCGGATACCGTATCTTTCAGCGAGCAGCGCTACATCACGAGCTTGAGTAACGGGGTTGCAACTGAGGTAGATGATTCGAGCAGGCTTTGATTCGAGTAGGCGTTCGATAACGTCTTTATGCAGTCCGGCTCGGGGCGGGTCGACAATGACTAGCTCTTTCCCTGTAATATATTGCAGCGCTTTTTCGCTGGGTGCTAATATAGCCTGTGCTTTGCTGTTCAACTTTGTAATATTTTGTTTCATCTCTCGAACTGCATGCTCATCAACCTCGACAAGCGTACAATGATTGCCACCGATCGTTAACCCGATGGAGCCAACTCCCGAGTATAAATCAATCACCGTGTCTTGATTGATCCATTGCTTCATATCCTGTAGCGCTTGCTCATAGACGGGAATGTTGACTTGGAAAAAGCCTTCAGTGGCGTAAGAGAATGACTCGTCGAGAATGGTGTCGGTAAGCACAGGATTACCGACCGTCATGAGGCGTTTGGTGATACGGCTAGCAGGGCTTTTCGGGTCACTATATATAATTTCCCCACCCTGGGCCTTGAAGGCAGCGGCATCTTTTTCGTTCATAAATTCGCAAGTTGGTTCCTTGATATATAATTGCCAGACGCAATTCCCCTGTTGGTCGCATCTCATCAAGAGGGTTTTTAGCTGCCGGGCACTGACGTGCGCCGTTTCCAGATACGAGCAAATATCGAGCGACAGTTTCATCATAGGACGTGGCAGCAATGAGCATGACTCAACAGGGATCTTTCCTTTGCCTCCCCGTTGAAAGAATGCTAGACTTAGCCGCTCGCGGGAAATGTTGCTGTTTTCATCCTCAAAGCCAAAAAAGCTAAACTCGACCTTGTTGCGGTACTGTGTTGTGCGGCCATCGGTGTATACCTCGATTGGGCTTGGTAGCACGATATTGTGCAGCTCAAAAGCTTCCTCGATCAAAGCGGCTTTGTAGTGTTGCTCGGCTTCGAAATTCATAATCTGCCAGGGACTGGTGCTGAGAAAGCTCTCTGGGTCAAGCGGTTTGGTGCGATCCTTGGAAGGCTCAATTACTTCGGTGACTATTCCTTCGATAAAGTGCGATTTCTTCTTGGTGACACGAACCGTTACCTTTTCACCAGGCAGTCCACCCCATACAAACGCCTCACGACCATCATCACAGGTACCGAGCGTCTGTCCGCCACCAACGATGTTCGTTAACGTAAGAGTTGTAAACTGGGGAGTTTTCATCTCTATTATTCTAGCGTGTTACTCTATTGGTGCCAAATTGACCAAAAGAGCACGAGCGTGGCAGCAGCCATCAACACAAAGGCGGCAAAGACACCGATGTTACTCCAGCGGGTGTTTTTATATTCGCCCATCACCTCTTTGTTGTTGCCGACGCGGTAAATCATGTAGAGCAGTGGCACACTGGCTACGGCGTTGAAGACGGCTGTGAAGATAAGCGCTTGGATTGGATCGATGCCGATAAAATTAATGATGAGTCCGGCAATGGTTGCAAGAGCAATAATACCGTAAAAGCCATGGGCCTGTCTGAATTTACGGTAGTATCCCTCCTTGAGTCCGAGCGCTTCGCTGATGGCGTAACTGCTGGATCCGGCTAGTACCGGTACGGCAAGGAGTCCGATGCCGATGATTCCTACCGAAAAGAGCAGTTTGGCGATGAGGCCGGCATTGGGAAAGCCTTGGACTAATGGTTCAAGAGCGGCGGCTGCATCCTGGGCATTCTCGATTTTCGTGATACCATGCGAATGCAAGGCCGCAGCACAAGCAATGACGATAAACCATGCGCTGATACTGGCCAGACTCATGCCGGCGATATTATCGAGACGAATTTTGCGGATAAAACTCTTTGAAACAATTGGCACACCTTTTCCTGAAGATGTCTTGATACGATGCGATTCGACTTCGTCCTCTACTACATCGCTGGTATTCCAAAAAAAGAGATACGGGCTAATGGTGGTGCCGAGAATACCGACGATAATGTAAACCATCCCAGAATCGACAGCCATGTCGGGCTTGATGGTATGCAGCAACACATTTGGCCAATCCTGCACGACCATAAATGCCGTGATCGGATAGGCAAATAGTGCGATAGCCAACCACTTGAGCACCTTTGCATAGGTTTTGTAGGGTACGAAAATTTGCAGTACCACGCAGATGAGCGCAAACATCACTGCAAGCCCGACGCCCGGCAGATGTGGAAAGATGAGTTGGGTTGTCGCTGCCATGGCTGCTAGGTCAGAACCAATGTTGACCGTATTTGCCACAACTACCAGCAGTACGGCTGCGAGTAATACCTTGCGACCATAATGTTTCTTGAGAATAGCTGCCAAACCATCGCCAGTCACAGCACCCATACGTGCACACGACTCTTGAACGGCCAACAACAGCGGAAACATGATCGGAAATAGCCATAAAAGGCCATAGCCATAGATGGCGCCGGCTTGGCTATAGGTGGCGATACCGCTAGGGTCATCGTCGGCAGCGCCAGTCACGACACCGGGGCCGAGGACACGTACAAAGCGCCCAAATTTACTATAATGCTTGTGTGCTTTTTCTAAGTTTTGTTGATGTTGATCTGCCAGATGTGGTTTGGTGTGGTTTCCCACTAAGTCATGTAGCCAGGTGTAGAGGTCGGCCATAATGTGTTCCGTTTAAGCTAATCTACGATGTATTGTAGCATAAAATGAAAAGCTGCCCCGTTCCTACTATGTGATGAGACCTGCCACACCAAGAACTTAGAACTTAGAACTTAGAACTCCCTTCCCTCACTCGTCTTGCAATCTCCAGCCCCTCATTTGTCGGGATCACAAATATCGGACGAGATTTGGCTTGTTGTGAAATAAGTGTGAGAGTGTCTGGAGTAGCTGTGGCTTCATTGGCATCGCCATCGAGAATGAAGTCAACAAATTCCAGATGAGCGACAATACGCTTGCGCAAGATCGCCGAACGCTCCCCTACTGTGCCCGTAAAGACGAGCGCGTCGCAGCCGTTCATAGCCACCATCATCGCGCCAATACTTTTGTGTATGGTGTGAATGAGTGTCGTAAGGGCTAAATGTGCAGCATGATCACCATCAGCTTCACGTTTCACCAGTTCCCGGATATCATCCGTATCGCCTAATCCCTTAAGGCCGGCCTGCGAGTTGAGATACCGTATCATTCCAGCTTCATCCAGCTGTAGTCCTTTTTGAAGGGCGCTGGTGGCATCGGGGCTAATTGAGCCGCTCCGCGAAGCCATGACGACACCTTCATTTGGTGTGAATCCCATCGTGGTATCGATACTGTGACCATGGAAAACACCAGTGATTGACGAGCCGCTACCGAGGTGACAAACGATGACCTTTGGCGGTAATTTGCCGCTATTCCACAATGCGTCGACTGCAGCTTGGGCGGAAATGCCATGGTACCCAAAGCGTTTGATATCGAGCCGGTCAGCATCATGAATGTTGATGCCATAATTCCAGGCGTAGTTTGGCTTGGTGCGATGAAATGCGCTATCGCTCACTCCCAAGATCGTCGCCTCGGGGAACTGTTTCTTCAGCTGGCTAAGTTCGCCAAGCGTGGCGGTGACATGGAGCGGTGCCAGATGCTCGAGCGAGCGCAATTTCTCGACAACTTCGTCGGTCATCACGTGATCTTGCATGAAATAAGCGCTTGGCGCCACGATGCGGAGGCCAACGGCTCCGATACGCATATCGGGTTCGAGAATTTTCTCGTCTTTGAGAATTTGTTCAACACTCGTGGCTGAGTCATGGAGATCCTGGAGTTCTGTCGACACTTCGATTGGCTCACGACCTGGCGCGCTGACGGTATAGACGATCACATTATTTTTGTGCTCAAAATGCAATTCCGCAAGTAACGTGAGTCCACTGCTGTCATACAGCGCGTACTTGCGGCTGCTACTGCCTGGATTTGCCACCAAAATAAGTCTATTCATTTATTCATCTACCGACTACTACCCTATCTGCTATCTACCATCCCCTATACCCTAATTTGTCTGTCCGTGCCACTCTTCCTCCTGAACCCTCTCGAGGTTGCGTGCGGCTGGCCAAACCCACGCGTCTAGCTCGGGCAGGTCAATGCCGTTAGCCTTGATATATGCGGTGTTGTCGGTGATCTTGTCGCGGTATTTTTGCGCCAAGTGCTCGGCCTCCTCGAACGGAATCACGCCATCGTGTCCAAGCTGGCGGAAGGCGGTGATTGCTAGGTCATAGCGACTGGTTTCATTGCGTACGTGCATGTCAAACGGCGTCGTCGTGCTGCCGATTTCTTTGTAACCACGGACATCAAAGCGCGTACTGTCGACAGCGTAGTTGAAAAGTACCGATTTGACAGTTTGCGGGTAGCCATGAAAGTTAAAGATGACCGGTTTGTCCTCGGTAAAGATATGATCAAACATTTTTTGATCGGCAGTGTTGTTGAGTGTGCCAAAACCCATGGTAGTGAGGCTCGAAATATTGACGCAGCGCAGCCTGACATCTGGACGCTCGGTTTTGATGATGTCGATAGCAGCCATAGTTTCCTTGGTGGGGTAATCGCCTGCGGCGGCCATGACGAGGTGCGGTTGCTGATCGCTCGCGAAGTCCCACACCATCAGTCCGTCGCCAATTTGTTTTCGTGCCAAATCAGGGGTGAGCCAGCGCGGTTCGACGGTTTTGCCGGCTACAATGGCATTAATTTGGCGCACGCTCGTTAGCATATGCTCGAGACATACAAGCGTACAGTTGCCATCTGCTGGGAAATAAACGTCCGAGAAGTTACTCTGGCGACGGAGTAGGTCGTCGATAAAGCCTGGATTTTGGTGGCTAAAGCCGTTGTGGTCCTGCCGCCACCCGCTACTAGTGAGGATGTAGTTGATGCTCGGGATCGTGCCGCGCCACTCGACACCACGACTCTGGGTGAGAAATTTGGCGTACTGGTCGACCATGCTGCTGACCACCTGGAGAAACGCTTCGTAGCTGGCGAACATGGCGTGGCGTCCTGTCAGGACGTAGCCTTGCATCAGGCCTTGCATGTTGTGTTCAGACAGCATCTCCATGACGCGCCCATCCGGACTGAGGTCTTTGTCCCAACTTTTGAGTGGCCACTGCCAACTGCGATGAACAGCTTTGAAGACGTCATCAAGTTTATTGGAGTAAGTTTCGTCCGGACTCATCATACGGAAATTACGCGCATCGGCGTTGAGACGGAAGACCTCTTCGAGGTAGAGGCCAGTGCGGCGCATTGAGCTGCTACCCATCGTGCCGGGCACAGTAGCATCTTCGGCAAATTGCTCGACAGATGGTAATTCCAATGGTTGGTAGACGGCTGGCCCACCATGGGCGTACTTGCTGCGGCCGAGGCGTTTGTCGGGGTTTTCCGGGATAACATCTTCGACGAAACTGCCAAAGCCTTGAGCTTCGGTAAATAATTCATCAAATTTGTAGCTGCCAAGCCAGTCGTTAAGAAGCTTTAGCTCTTCGGGATCGGTCTTGGCTTCGTTTAGGACCACTTGGTGACTGAGACAGTTACCTTCGATCTTGTCGCCGTTGGGCAGTTCCTTCACACCCGTCCAGCCCTTGAGGGTGCGCATGATGATCATTGGTAGGCGCGGTGCAATATCTTCTTTTGAGGTGCGGATTTCCTGGATGAGGTCATGCGCCCAATCAAGCGCTTCGGCCATGGCATCATGCGGATTAGTGTCGTCTTTGGTGGCATCGACAATTCGCGGCTCGTAGCCATAGCCCGAAAAGAGCGTCATGAGCTCGTAATTGCTCATGCGGCCAAAAATAGTAGGTTGACTGATTTTGTAGCCATTGAGGTGAAGAATCGGGAGAACAATACCATCTTTGCGTGGGTTGACGAGCTTATTAAGGTGCCAGGCGCCGGCAGTTGGACCGGTTTCGGCTTCACCGTCCCCAACGAGGCAAGCCACCATTAGAGCGGGGTTGTCCATGACGGCACCAAAGCTAGTACTGAGGGAGTAGCCGAGCTCGCCACCCTCGAGAATCACGCCTGGTGTCTCAGGGTTGGAGTGGCTTGGGTAGCCATACGGCCAGCTAAATTCGCGACATAGCCGACGGATGCCGTCGAGGTTGACCTGTAGACTGGGGTCGAAATGGCTCAGCGTACCCTCGAGGAAGAGGTTTGCTTGCAGTGCCGGGAAGCCATGCCCCGGACCGAGAACAAACATCATATCCTGATCGTACTTCTTAGCAAAACGACTGAGGTGGGCATAGGCGAAATTAATTCCTGGTCCACTTCCCCAGTGACCGAGCAAGCGACTTTTGACATCGTCAAAGCTAATTGGCTTTTTCATCAGGTGGTTATCTGCTAAAAAAATTTGCGCCGCAGTGAGGTAGTTTACCGCACGCAAATACTGGCCCATAGAGTGTTTTTCGTGGTTGTTCATGCTAATGCTTAGTATACGCCGGTGACTATGTGATTGCTAGTCGACTTTCGAGATAAGGAGTATAATAAAAGCTACCATTCAAAGGGGAGGTACTGACGTGACAAGTATCAAGGAAATCGAAGGCATTGGGCCGAAAGTTGCGGCAATGCTGACGGAGCACGGGGTGCGCACCACCGAGCAACTACTAGAGGTAACAGCGACAGCTTCGGCACGATTACGACTGGCGGACGAGGCAAACCTCTCTGACGAACAACTGCTTCATTGGGTGCACCAAGCTGATTTGCTGCGCGTCAAGGGTATTGGGGAAGAGTTTGCCGAACTTTTGGTACGCACCGGCGTGGTCACGGTGCCAAAACTCGCCTACCGCAGCGCACGTAATTTGCACGTTACCCTCAGTGAGTATAACGAAAAACATCGGCTAGTACGGCGATTACCGAGCGTGAGCGAGCTTGAGCAAATGATTGCCGCCGCAAAGAAATTGCCGAAATTAATCCATCATTAGATCAAAGAAAGGCATATATGCACCTCACATCAGTTATTGGAAATATTGTCAAAGGTAATGTGGCAGACAAGATCGGTCAGGCAACAGGTACCGATAAAGCAACTGTAGAGCATGTGCTTCAAGCCGGTCTTCCAGTTATTTTAGGCCAAATAGCCAATAATGCCAGCACCAATGAGGGCGCGACCAAGCTTGACACGGCTGTTGCCAAGGATCATGCCGGAGGTTCATTATTAGATAGTCTGGGTGGATTGTTTGTCGGCGGTGATACCAACACTGACGGCGGCAAGATTTTGGATCATGTCCTTGGCGATAAGCAAGATGCCGCTAACCAGGCAGTTGCAAAAAGTACCGGTGTCGATGCTGCCACGGTAGCCAAGATCTTAACCTTTCTCGCTCCGCTCGTCATGGCATATTTGGGCAAGAAGAAGACATCGGATAATCTCGATGCTGGTGGTTTGTCGGATGTGCTCAAGCAACAAACGGCTAGTGATGGTAGCCCGCTTGGTCAAATCTCCACAGCAGTTCTCGACAAAAACGGCAACGGCAGGATTATCGACGATATGCTAGGTGGGCTATTCGGCCGTAAGTCGTAATCTATGAAACGCCTTGTTGCGACGCACGCTCAGCATTTTTTGCGCAATTCAGCGCTCGTCGGCGAATTAGTTGGTCACAGCAACATTCGCAAACGGGATACAGTACTAGACATTGGTGCTGGCAGTGGTGCAATTACGTCGGTATTAGCGCGGAGAGCTGGCAAGATAGTTGCGTATGAATCAGAGCCGACGGTAGCACAACGGCTCCGCAAAAATATGCAGCGTTACGTAAACGTTGAGGTCTACGAGAATGATTTTCTAGAGGCGAAATTGCCCGACGGAAATTACAAGGTGTTTGCCAACATTCCTTTTCACTTGTCTTCACGGATTGTGCGTAAGCTGTGTTTTGCTGCAAATCCGCCGCGCTCAGTGTACCTGATTGTTCAGAAGCAGTTCGCACAAAAACTGCTAATCGACAGCGATCATTTTCATGGGGCGCTTGGCATGATGATCGGGCCGTGGTGGATAGTGCGTATTCGCCGGCCACTTAATAAAACCGATTTTACTCCCCCGCCAGCCGTCGATACGGTGCTGCTCGAGCTGAAACTGCGAGAAGAATCCCTCTTACCCGTTGCTGATATGCAGTCGTATGGCATCTTTGTCGATCGCTGCTACGCTGAGCCGCGTTTTTATGCCAAAACCTCCGCGCCGAAAGATAAGAAGCCATCGCAACTGTCACTTGATGCATGGGTACAGCTGTGGTCGCAGTATCATTGACTTTTATAAGAAGTTAGTATAATAACACAAAGAATGACATCACGCGAGCGGCAAAAGATTGATATGCTATCCGACGAACGATTTACCCTGTCTTTGCGTGCTGCCGAGGCACTTGGTTTTGATATGACTGCGGCATTAATCGCGCAGGATAACTGTAGCCAAGAAACTGCGCGACGGCGCTCGGTACAAATTATCGAATGCGCACGGCAAATGGCCGAAACGTTACAGGTGGAGCCGGGTTTCTTTGATAAGCCGTCGAGTATTATTCTCTTGATAACGATTGCATAACGATGGCTAGCCAACGAAGAGGCCACGAAAATGCGCGATGCAAGGCAGCGGCTGGTGGCGGACCGCGAGGCTTTGGCGGGTGCAGCTCTGCGATTGCTCGGCGAAGATTCAGGTAAGTTACAAGATATCTCCCGAGTAAACCCGCAAGAATGCAAATGGATCTTAGAGCCGGAATGGCCTTTCGATACTGATAGAGAGTACTATTTTTTCAAGTTACTAATTCAAAAATGTCTGCCTTGGTGAAAGAAGAGCTCCAAAAAGACGATAACAATGCACCTCTCTATAAAGTGCGGCGACACTTCGGCATTGCTGCAGAAAGCGAAGCCCCCTATGATGTTGTCATACTAAATATCAACCACAAACATAGTCTGGAACAGCATATAGAAAAGCTGCATGACTATGATGATGGTATCATGCTGTATGCGCCAAGTTGGTGTAAGGACATAGTGACCGAGGAGCTTTGGGAAGTTTACGGTGAGGACCCAGAATATAGTACCGAAGAACTTGAGGCGGCCTTACCACTCATTGCAATATGTGAGAGCAATAAACGCGGTTGGGATGTGAGATTCAAAGGACGTTATGGTGAACTACCGGATGCATGGACAACCGCCGATGACCTCGGCCGCAATACTATTTACCT
>JBDHUN010000011.1:0-28077 GCA_039809225.1 Saccharimonas sp. (SeqCode) | reverse complement strand
GGAGTGGTGCAAGATACTATATCATTACGACCCGGTAGCGACATCGAAGAACCTATGCTGTACATACAACCGCAAGAAACCGATGCCCAACCCGTCTATGTGCCGCTAAAAGACATTGTGGAGTTTAGCCTTTAGTTATGAATACACCCCGGCCTGAGAGCAACAACACACCCGATCATCTTGAAAAGTTACTGCGCGGCGAGCTAGACCCGGCTTTTGTGAGTATCCTAGAAGAAGCGGTTGAGGCACGAGAAATGTTGGGTGTACATACTCCGCCGTCGTGGAGCGATGCTCATGAGATCGTGAGCAACCTCAACGAGCTTTGGGATGCAACTCAGTGGCCGTACACACATGTGTATGTTTCAGGCAAGATACGTTATGCCTGCACATTCCAAGCAGACATGTCCGAATACACAGATCTCACGAGCCGATGGCAACAGGGTACAGATGAACGAGGGGCATATTTTAACGTGACGAACGAACTCATGGTATGTCACTATTTTGATGTTGGGCATACGCACGGCGAATCTCATATGGATGCTGAAGACGACAGTGACGTATCCATGTCTCAACCAACTGGCGACTTGCGCTTAACATTCATCCATCCAGCAAATTTTGATCCTGACGAAGAGGTAGATGAAGGTGAGTTTGCAATTTCGGCAAACGAGATTGCGCATATTGAGTTTACGGAGCCGTCTCTCGATGCGACGGCTAAGGACTTACGTCACTATTTCCCGAAAATATATGCCCATATAGAAGATTGTTTTCCGGCTACCCAGCTCTCTGATAAAGCAGTCGTTGCCGGTCTCAAGCGTTTTGCCATCCCGACCGGTGATCACCTATACCACGGGTTTAATATAAGTGAGCGAATAGGTAACTTTTTGTATCGGTCCATTGAATTCGATGACGAGTACTATGAGGTCGTGACGGATGGTCCGGTGTACTCAGTTGATATGCAACAGACTGCTGCGAAAGTGACCTCACACGACAACCTGTTAAGTATCGTGGCACTATCGTGGGAATTGTTATGAGAAGCGATGAAGATACATCCGATCCTATGTTGCGACCTAGTATAATCATGGCAGTACCTCAGCGAGACCGTGATGAAGGTCTGTTTGCGCTTGAAGTTCCCGCGGAGAGTTTATCGTCGATGCGCAAATTGCGGACACTTCGTACCGGATTTGGCAAACGTGCGCTATACAATTTTGAGACAACGAGCCAAGTTGCGCGCTTTTTTCGATCTGTCACACACAACACAACAGATACACATGAACAAGACAACGAGACGGCATTAGCTGATGAAGATATGTTTTCTACTATTGTGAGTGACATGTCTGGCGAGCCATGGCCGGTTCGTTATGACGAGCAACTGGGATGCTACCTAATTCCGCTCGCGGACGATATTAAGCGGATCGTCGGAGACTTCACCGACCATGTCGCAGCAGCCGAAGCGCTTGATATGGACGTGCCGCTTGATCTCCATGATTATGAGCAGATCGGGACGCGGCTGACAGAGTCATTGGCGCGGCTTGATGAACTTCGGCTTGACGACCTCATTTTAGTCGAGGGAGGAGCGATGATTATCGAAGAAGTAGCGGTTGATGAAGACGGCGTTGGCAACAGCAGTGTGCTAGTTCTTGAACCGGAGCAGCGCCTGCAAGGAAAGATTGTCAACCTCGTCATTAATACTGTGCCAGAGCTGAGCTTTTTTGACGAAGACACCCAACAAACACCACGATCAACTATGGGTGTCGGTGTGATATTGTCTGACTGTAAGTTAATTGAGGAGGGTGGCGGACTAATCGACGCGCCCTTTGGTACTTCTCCCATAATGGTGGTGATCTCACCGCGGGAAAAAGGCGAATTCTTCAAAGTTGACTATATCGAGAGTCTGGGTCTCGAGAGCGACTAACCCTGGTAGGAAATACTATTCTGTGTTACTATAGCGTACAAGTGCCTATTTACTAATGGCAAAAATCAGTAATCTAACATTCTCTTCACCACAAGAGACGACAAGGAGCTCTATGGCCACGCCAACCAATGTCCCCCTCAAGGACTTTAGAAACATCGGAATTATCGCGCATATTGATGCTGGTAAAACTACGACCACGGAAGGTATTTTGTATCGCACCGGTATTAACCACAAAATCGGTGAAGTCCGTGGTGACGGCGATGGGGCGACGACTGACTGGATGGAGCAGGAGAAGGAGCGGGGTATCACGATTACCTCCGCGGCCGTCACTTGCTTTTGGAAAGGCCACAAGATCAATATTATCGATACTCCCGGACACATCGACTTTACCGCCGAGGTGGAGCGCAGTTTGCGCGTGCTTGACGGTGCCGTGACTGTGTTTGACGGTAAAATGGGTGTCGAGGCGCAGTCTGAAACCGTCTGGCGCCAGGCCAACAAATACGGGGTGCCGCGTGTTTGTTTCATCAACAAGATCAACCAAACCGGTGGTGACTTCTACAAATCTCTCGAGTCAATTCATACCCGTCTTAGCAAAAATGCACTGCCGATTCACTTGCCGATCGGGTTTGAGAAAGATATCAATGGTGTTGTCGACCTCGTCGAGATGAAGGCCTACACCTACACTGATTACACTGATCACGAACTCATCGAAGGCGACATTCCGGCAGACATGGCCGACAAAGCCAAGAATGCGCGTGACCTGCTGGTCGAAGCCGCTGTCGAAGCTGAAGACGAACTGATGGAGAAGTTCTTTGAAGGCGGAGCCGAGACCATCACGAAAGAAGAGTTGAAGCGCGCTCTGCGTAAGCGCGTCTTGGCCGGTGACTTCTATCTTGTTACGGGTGGCGATGGCCGCGGCGTGATCGTCGAAAAGCTGCTCGATGTTATGGTCGACTACCTGCCAAGCCCGCTTGACGTGGCCGAGATCTGGGGCAAGAATCCGAAAACCGGTGATGAGATTAGCCGTAAGCCTGACAACAAAGAACCGATGGCTGCGCTGGCATTCAAAATTGCCGCCGATCCATTCGTCGGCAAGCTGATCTTTGTTCGCGTCTACTCTGGTGTGTTGACGGCCGGCAGCTACGTGCTCAATACGACGACCGGCGAGAAAGAACGCATTGGCCGCGTTGTCCGTATGTTCGCTGACAAGCGTGAGGATATTGACAAGGTGGAAGCGGGCGATATCGCTGCAGTCGTGGGGCTCAAGAACACCTTTACCGGTAATACGCTCTCAGCACTCGATCATCCGATTGCGCTTGAGTCAATCGAGTTCCCTGAGCCGCCAGTCTCGATCGCCGTTGAGCCAAAGACCAAAGCCGACCAAGAAAAGATGGGTATCGCCCTCCAGCGCCTGGCCGAGGAAGACCCAACCTTCCGTATCCATACTGACGAGGAAACTGGCCAGACGATTATGTCTGGAATGGGCGAGCTGCATCTTGAGATCCTTGTCGAACGCATGAAGCGTGAATTTAACGTCGAAGCTAATGTTGGTGAACCACAAGTGGCTTTCCGCGAAACGATTAAAGCCAAGGCCGAAGTCCAAGGTAAGCACGCCAAGCAATCTGGCGGTCGCGGTCAATACGGTGATGTGTGGGTACGATTTGAGCCGAATGAACCGGGCAAAGGTTTTGAGTTTATCGACGAGATCAAAGGTGGTGTGGTGCCGCAAGAGTACCGCCCGGCCGTTCAAAAGGGTATCCGTGAAACGCTGGATGGCGGTGTGATCGCCGGTTACCCGGTGGTTGATGTCAAGGCAACATTATATGATGGTAGCTACCACGATGTCGACTCAAGTGAGCTGGCCTTTAGCTTAGCTGGTAGCTTGGCAGCCCGTGCCGGTATCAAGGCGGCAACGCCAGTTATCCTCGAGCCAGTCATGCATGTTGAAGTCACGACACCCGAGGAATTCATGGGCGATATTATCGGTGACCTCAATGCTCGTCGCGGCCGTATCGAAGCCATGGAAGACCTGATGGGCGGCGCCAAGCTTATTAAAGCGATCGTACCGCTGGCTAACATGTTTGGCTATACCGGCGACATCCGTAGTATGAGCCAAGGGCGTGCTGCTTCGACGATGGAACTCGCGCACTACGAGGAAGTACCACCAAATGTCGCGCAGGAAATTATCGAGAAACGCTCAAAATAGTGCTGCGCATATGAAATCTACTGTAGTTACCTACAGTAGATTTTTCGTTTATTTGGCTCGTGAATGTAATTCCTTCAATGTACGATGCAACCACATCTTTTCTGAGAAACTATAGAGATTCCGATACCTGAATCCCTAAACCCTCCCCAAGTAAAAGTGCATCTGTTACCCTTGAAGTTGTAAGACAAAAAGGAGAAAAACAAATGCACGTATTACAGAAACATCATATCGTAGATTTATACGTTTGGGTAGATGACACACTTCCAAAATCTTTACCTCATATCCAGGGTAGACGACCGCCGGCACTGACACCGAGTGAGACGATTACCAGTTTGCTCTTTTGTTCACTTACCGCACCCCAGAAACTTCTGAAGGGTGTATGGAAATGGGCAAAGACTAATCACTCTGACGACTTTCATTTGCCGTGTTACTCAAAGTTTGTTGAACACTGTCACAACGCCCTTCCGGACATGCTATGGCTCATTGAGCAAACACTGGCGAGTGACGCACCGCTTCGCTTTATGGACTCGACAATGCTGCCGGTCTGCCGTCTCGTGAGAGCTGATCGACATCGGGTTGCAAAGGGTATTGCAGGCTTTGGTAAGAATCACCAAGGGTGGTGGTATGGGTTCAAGCTCCATGCTGCCTGTAGCCCCACCGGAAGGCTGGCTGCCATTACCTTCACGCCTGCCAGCGCAAGTGATTCGCAGCAGATACCACAACTGATCAGTGATGCCGCCAAGATAGCCGTGGGAGATGGCGGCTATACCGCCAGCGTCATGAGGCGCAAGATGTGGCGAGAACATGGCTGTTTCATCCTTTCGCCACCGCACCCAAGCCAAAAGAAACAACTGGCAGCCCCATGGCAGCGTCTCCTCCTATCTGCCCGACCGAAGATCGAGACAGTCTTTGACTACCTCAAAGACCACCTCCTCATAGTGAGTTCATTCCCAAGAAGCGTGAACGGCTACGCCGTTCATTACCTGCGAACGATACTGGCTTACCAGATGATGCGGGTTTAGGGATTCAGGTATTATTTTTCTGATATTCAGTCACCGAAAGGTAATTTTGGATTCTCGTTTGTTAAATCTGGTTTTGATTCGTGTGAACCCGGATTAGTAACTGATATAAGCGCTCACGGGCTTGAGCTCATGCATCGAAGGCGATTGGTACTTCCAGCTGGCGTAATTGAATATACATACCGTGATTCTATTGCTGAGCATTTCTATCCGGCCATGAGACGCCATCTCGAAACATTTCCGATAATCACGCACGTATGGTACCAAGCTGGAGGGAACGCTCAGGATACGCTGCTCAATCTGAAGTTCGGAAGAAATGGGCTCCCCAGCTTGCGGAGTAAATATAGGCCGCATTCACACACCCATTATTCCGACAAGGAGATCGAACAGTGGTATCGAGGTGAGCATTATAACCAAGACGATGTAACAGTACAGTTAACTCAGGCTAACGTGTTCCATACCGCTGATAATACGCATGAGGCAATAGAATAGCTACGGTTGCTGCATGAAACTGTCGGCAATTATTTCCCAGTTGAACAACGTCTAGGACGGATAGGGCTACTTCTTTCATTATTAGAGAAGTGCTAACATACTACTATGATGACATACGAAGTAGAATGGATTTCCTCAAACTCAGTACAGGAAACACACAGGCATCTTACTATTCGTCAAGTATATGTATGGGTCCTCTCTTCGAATGGCGAGCTTGTTATCGTCTCAAAAGATGGAAACTCGTGGCAATTCCCAGGAGGAAAGCCTGAGTCGGGAGAGACCTGGCTTGAAACGGCAAGTAGAGAAGTGTATGAAGAGACGGGGATAGATATATCCAAAACAAATGCGCCCCTAGAGTTCTTTGGATATCGTATTGTCAAAGAGATTGAAGGCGGCAATGTCCAGCCCGAATATTTACAACTTCGATACCTAGTAGGTACCCGTTTGTCGAACCAGGAGCTCACGACAGCGTTTGAGAACCATATGCAGCAAGAGACCGAAATGATTCGATATGCCAAGTTTGCTTCAGTCCCAGAAGTCATGCGCCTATTGCCTTGGCTAGCAAAAAGCGAAGAGTACGATGCGTTCCAAAAGTTTATCGGTACTCGTACGAGATACTGATGTACTGCTGGTGCATAGCGATCTCTGTATAAAGCTTCAGCCATATGGATGAAGCTTATGACATTCTCGGTGTTTTGTTTGGTCGCAAGTAACGACCTGTCCATAAAAGCTTTTTGTTATAATTACCTCATGACAGTTGGTCTCAAGCGCGGAACAGTAAGGCTTGCGGACTATGATGAATCATGGCCGACAGAATTTTCAACGGAACGCCAGAGTATTTGGTGAAGTGCCTATAGAACACATCAGAAGTACGGCTGTCCCGGTTTAGTCGCTAAGCCTCTTATCGAGATCGCCGTAGGCGTTAGAAGTTATGATGATATTCAACCGCTCATTCCCAAACTTGAAGAAATCGGATACACTTACATGCCCGAGCGAGTGAAGACATACGAGATCTTTATGCCAAAAGGCCCCGAGCATACGCGTACCCACTATTTGCACATCATACCACTTGAAAGTGAAGAGTGGCGCCGCGTGATTAGATTTCGCGATTACCTACGATCCCAACCCGAAGCGCGTGACGCCTACGCAAAACTGAAACAGCACCTAGCAGCCGCCCACCCGGACAGCCGCGCGGCATACACGGCTGCGAAAAAAGCATTTATTGATAAAATCTGTAACTGAGCAAAAACTGAGTTTGCTATACTGATGAATATGAAACCCCTGTCGCAAAGCTACAATTTAGCGATTGTTTTGGTGGGAACTGCAGTCATAGGCCTGATGCTCAGCATGGCGCTTACGACTGATCCGCGTTGGATGAGCTGGCACCTCAGTCGCTTGGGCGAAGGAGGCCAGGTGTCTGCCATGGTATTTAATGGTACGCTGCTTGTGGTCGCAGTGCTCCTCATATTGATAGCCCTGCGTCTCACGTCAGAAATTCGCTCCCACAAGCCCACCGAGTCGACAGCCTACCTTCGGAGCGTGCTGCTACTTACTGCGTTGTGCTGGGTAGGACTTGCTCTGTTCCCATTTGACCGCTCACACGTCGTTCACCGCATATTTGGGTACGGCCAGATGGGATTCATTTGCCTTTTGATGCTCACATTGAAACGCCGCAATACCCCATTTAGCGATCGCACGCATGCTATCGGATTATTTGGTGTCATTATTACCGGGAGTTTACTCGCACTATACCACTTGATTGGTGTACCAGGGCTGGTGATTGTAGAACTGAGCGGTCAAGTAGTGCTATTTGTTTGGCTGCTGTCATTGACACGAGACATGCATCTAAGGAAAATTTAAGAATTCTCAATTACGATGAGGGTATCGTAAGTAATACAAAGGAGAATGTATGGCAAGAGAAGTCATCACTAAAGAAGTTCCAGCAGATGATGCAGCCGTCACGACACCAGACGGAAATAGGGCCGTATCACATAGTATCGTGTCGTCCGCACCCGCCAACCGCAATGTGATCATTGCTGTTGGCGCGGCAATCGTGTTATTTATCATCGGACTCGTACTGGGCTATTTGCTTGGCCACAGTACTGCCACGAGCTATGGCCGGGGAACGATGATGAATGGCCGCTATCGTACATTTGATCGTGACAACATGCCAATGTACCAAAACCGTGCTACGAATAGCACCTCGAATACATCAACCTCTACGGTACAAAATCAATAAACATGGATACAAAAAACAAGGTTTTTGTCGTTATTGGGTCGATTGCATTGATTGCCACAACAACTATCGGCGGCTACACGTTATTTGCTACCAAAGATGATACGACTACATTCAGCGGTTCATCTTCGCTATCAGCAGCCTCAACTCAAAACTTAACTCAGACAACGGCGAGTAGCACAGCTACCGTATCAGATAGTACATCCTCTGCCGCGTCTAGTAGTTATAATGACGGCACGTATACAGCAAGTATGTCGTATAGCGTGCCGCACGGTGCCCAGAACTCGATCAGTGCTACGGTGGTGATATCGGGCGGCAAGATCACTTCTGTCAAAACAACCGACAACTATAGTGATCGCAAATCGGCTATTTATATCAGTGACTTTGAGAGCGGCGTCAACAGTGATGCCAGCGATCAGAGCCTAGCGGGCTACACCCCCAGCCGTATCGGCGGCGCCAGCCTGACGACAAATGCCTTTGCGAGTGTGCTCGACACCATTCGATCACAGGCAACGGCCTAAGAAGTCCAAAAATGAAGCGGCACCGCATCTTCTTGCGACGAGGCATTGCATGAATAGTCTGTATGAGTTTGATGCCATCGGAACGCATTGGTGGATCGAGATAGTGAGCCGGCAGCAATTTTCCGCTCACCTCAAAAAAACGATCGACAATACCGCCGAGCAGTTTAATCAGCGGTACTCACGATTCCGCGAGGACTCACTTGTTAGCGAGTTGTTTCGTACCAAACGGTTATCAAATCCGCCAGCAGAAATGGTACGTATGCTGGAATTCGCCAAAGAGATGCATGCTGTATCAGAAGGTGCGTTTGACAGCACTGTCGGCAACACGTTACACCGGTTCGGCTATGGCAAGCGGTCAATTGCACGCAGTGTGAATCTCGATCATTTTTGGGATGAGATCGTGATCACCCCTGCCGAGATCATCCTTCCGGAGTACGTCATGCTTGATTTTGGCGGATTCGGCAAAGGCTGGCTCATCGATCAGTTGGTGCGCGACATGAAACTTGCCGGCATACGAGAATTCATTGTCAATGGCGGCGGAGACCTATACGTCCAAGCCAAAGAGCCGATCTTATTCAAGCTTGAAGACCCATACGATACCACTACATCTATTGGTAATATCAAAATTCAACAGGGAGCTCTGGCGGGAAGCAATACGCTCAAACGGACGTGGGAAGATAGCGGCAAGATAAAGCATCATATTATTGATCCGCACCAACAAGATTCGAGTGATACCGGTGTTGTTGCGAGCTATGTCGCTGCGTCCTCGGCAACGATTGCCGACACGATGGCAACGATATTGATTTTGCGCCCGGAACTAGACCACAAACTAGCCAAACAGTACCGGCTAAAAACCAAGCTTGTCTCCTGCTAACTTTCAGTCTACTTGTCCGCAGGTGCTATCCATGGTAAGCTAGGGCGTATGGCACATTTCCAACTGACACACGAACAGCGAGTCTATCAACAGTATTATACGTACCGATTCGGCATGCTATTTGCCGGATTTGTGGCGTTTTTCTGGAGCGGGTTCTTGGCACAGTATTTTCAGGACGGCGCAGCGGTTGCACTTCCCATCACGTCGAGTACCATCAGTATCCTGCTTCTCATGGTTGCAGTCTACTATTTTGTTCGCGGGCCAAAGCTGCCAAAGCAAGAGCTCAAACATTTCAACAGCGGAATGTTTTGGGCCAAGTTCTGGGTAGTAATCGCACTTGAATGTATCGTAATCTGGGCAGTGCTCGCACTATGCAATGCCAACGGCTATCCTGAGGCACTTTGGCCCGTCATCGCAATTGTGGTCGCGCTTCATTGGGCGCCCCTCAGCAAACTGAATGGCAGCAGAGTGTGGTATCCGGTGGCTATCATCGTGCCCTCATGCGTCCTGCTGACTATGCTTTTGATGCCACATACGGCCACCATTACTGTGTCGGGCCAATCGGCCAATACCTGGGGCCTGGTAGCAATCGGCGCAATGATTCTTGGCCTATGGTATACCGCTGTCTTGTGTCTGCGCGGCTACCTAGCGCTGGTGCGACAATCGCGCTAGCATCACTACCGCATTCTGATGCGTTTCCCACCCTAGTGCCCCAAGGGTGGGATTTTTCATGTTGTCACCAGCCAAACTCTTCTGATCGAATGTTAGCTGAGACAACGCCCAGCGATATTATCACTGAGCGCATGGCGTCCATCATCGCCGGCGGACCGCAAAGATAATAGCGATATTTGGTAGGGTCGGTCAGATATTTGCGCAGTAGATCTGCTGTAATGTAGCCGCGCTCTTCATTTGGTCCAAGCTCACTATCATCAGTATTGTAGACGGCAATTGCTCTGTCACCGAGCTGTTTTTTGAGTGGCTGGTAAAGCACAGCTAGATCATGCGTACGGTTGGCGGCAAAAAGCCACTGCTCACGAGTCCCATTCTCACGCATGATCCGATCAACAAATGGTGTGATGCCGATACCACCGGCGAGATAGACGACTGGCTGGTCGCTGCGCTCGGTGATATCTTCCGTAAAGCTCCCATACGGCCCGCTCAGATAGACAGACGAACCTTCGGTGAGCTTCTCGAGCTGTTTTGTAAACATGCCCGATCGTCGCACGCCCAACGTTATTTCACCAGTTGTCTCGTCGTACTGCGTGACGCTAAAAGGATGATCCTCACTAATGAAGCCGAGTTTTGTGTAGACGTACTGCCCGCGCCGCGGCGGAGCGAGCGCGGTGCTATTTGGACTAAGGCGCAGCAAATAGTCAAGGTCGGTGAGGCGCATTATGCGCGTGACTTCGTATTGTTTACGATCAAGATTGAGGAAGCTGCGTAGTCTCAATAAACTAATCACACAAAACGCCAAAACCAGTGCAGCATAATACCCTTTAACAAGAATATGGGCTTGCTCTTGTGAGCCAAGATCAGGCACATGTAGCAAGGCAAACGGAATACTAACGTATGCCAACCAGTGCACATAACGCCAGGCACGCCAACTTAGCTTACCGCGCATTAGCGCTGACGTGACCCATACCAGTGTCAAAATCCCGAGAGCAATCTGCCCAAGCAAAATGTGGCGCTCGGCCACGGTAGATAGCTGCGGAATGAATGAGTACAGCCAAGATTCACCGTAACTAAGAGTAATGAATATCGGGTGCAAAAAAATAAGCACCGTCCCGTATTTTCCAAGCCATTTATGGATCGATAGTACCGGCGCGAGGTCACAAAACCACATTCCCATAATCGACTTCGCACCAAGGGCGTGCATCCAGAGTAGCATCACAATCCCCATATACCCAACAACCGCCGATACCCATAGCGCGATACTTCTGAATGTGGGGATAGATGGAAGTTGCAGCAGCAGAACACTCGGTAAGAGAGAAATGATAATGTCAAAAATTGCTATTGTGCGTTTTGTAGATTCTTTCATGTAAGTCTTTCACTATACGCGGCTTATCCTTAAAAATATATTAAAAGGTTTGGGCCAATACGTTATAAAACCACATCACTTCCGTGATATACTAAGCACAAGAGGAATCATAGGTGTACTTCAGCGATCGCACAGCACTTGGAAATAAACTCGCCGACAGTCTCTCTCATCTGCGATCAACAGATGCAATTTTAGTGTGTCTCAAGCCGTCATCAATGATGGTGGCTATCGCGATGGCCGTTAAACTGCGAGCCTGGATATTGCCGCTTTTTTATGAAAAGATCAAAAGCCCCCTCGATCCAACAGCGCATCTAGGAGCCCTCACGCAAAGTGGCGAGTTTTGTCGCGACCCGGCGATTACAGAGAATGATTATGAGTATGTCATGCAAGAGTTTATGGCGCAGTTGGAAGAAGCGAAACGAGAAGCCCTGAGTCGACTCAATAGCGCAATGAATGCATACCACGGCTCCACCGACCCACATATTATGAATAATCGATCTGTGGTACTAGTCGGCGATGTAATGTTTGAAGGGCTTGAGCTTGAGGTTGCAAAGCAGCTGCTGAAACCGCTGTCACCCGCCATGGTGTATGGTACAGCTGGCAATACTACGATTGACATATCCGACCAATTTCGTATAACAACGAATCAGTCGATTATCCTTGACGTCCTACCATCATCCGTGCTGGGTGAAGATCACTATTTTGAGCAACCGGATGCTTATAGCGTAGAAGAAAAACAAGCACTGGCTTGCAATATTGCCCAGTATTGGGCTTAAGAAGGAGTAAAGGAGAGTAATGGAACCTCAACGTACGACACCAGTACCAAACGATCAGGAAGCGAGCGCCGAGCGCACCACACCTTCTGAGGCTTTTCAGCCAAAGAATCATGCCATTTCCACCGAGGAGCTCAAACAGCTAAACGACAATATCACAACCATTTCTAATGCGTTTCGATCGCGAGTTGTAGGTCAAGATAATTTGCGCGTTGCTCTGCTCGTCAGCATGATGACAGGCGGACATGTGCTACTTGAAAGTGTACCCGGGCTTGCTAAGACAACCGCCGCCGAGACGCTCGCTCAAGCTGTCGAAGGCACTTTCAAGCGTATCCAGTGTACACCCGATCTTTTACCGAGCGATATTATTGGCACGCAAATTTATGATTATGCGAAAGGGGAGTTTCATACAGAGCTTGGTCCGGTTCATGCCAATTTTGTGCTACTCGATGAAATCAATCGCAGTAGCGCAAAGACACAAAGCGCAATGCTTGAGGCGATGCAGGAAAAACAAACCAGTATCGGGGGCAAAAAGTATGAATTGCCGCGTCCGTTCGTAGTGCTGGCTACTCAGAACCCAATTGAGCAGGAGGGTACGTATGAATTGCCCGAAGCCCAGCTCGACCGCTTCTTGTTAAAAGAAGTGCTTGCGTACCCATCCGCTCCAGAGGAACTTGAAATTCTTAAGCGTATTGAGTCCGGTGTATTGGGCGGGGCACTTGAAGCTGATACAGTGCCGCATGTTTCTATCGACACGATCCTAACTATGCAGCAGGTGGTGCAAAAAGTGTATATCGATGACGCTATCAAGACATACATCGTGCAGCTGGTTGGTGCAACGCGCGCTGGTGCAGCAGTGCTGCCCGCTGAGACGGCAAAGTATATCCAGTATGGGGGTAGTCCGAGAGCGAGCATCGCCTTCCAGCAAGTCGCGAAGGCTATTGCGCTACTAAATGGCCGAGATTACGTCATCCCCGAGGATGTCAAAGCGCTTCGATATAGCATCCTACGACACCGTATCATTCTTAACTTTGAAGCTATTGCCGATCAAGTTCATGCCGAAGCTATTATCGACGCTATCTTTAACGCGGTTACCACGCCGTAAGGACAGCTCGTGGCCAGTTTACTCGTCAAAACTAGGGCAAAGATGGCGATTTACGCTCACCAAAAAGTGCGTGGTGTATTGGAAGGTGAGTACGGATCTGTGTTCAAGGGGCGCAGTATGGACTTCGACGATCTGCGTGAATATATCCCCGGCGATGACGTAAAAGATATTGACTGGAAAGCAACTGCTCGTAGTAGCACCACACTGATTAAACGTTACATTGCTATACGTAAGCATAATATACTGCTAGTGGTCGACACCGGACGCAATATGACAGCAGTTACTGCAACCGGTAAGCGCAAGAAAGACACCACGGTACTACTGGCAGGCGTCATCGGATCGCTCGCGCTGAAGCACGGCGATTTTATCGGGCTTGTAGCCGGTGACAGTGAGCAGACTAAGTACCTTCCGCTAAAAAGTGACGCTACCCACCTGGAACAATTGCTCCAGCAGCTTGATAGCGCCATCACTCACGATGCCGCACCGAGTGACTTAGCGGCCCAGCTGGAATTTACTGTACGCAACCTTCGCCGCAAAATGATTGTTATTGTGATATCCGACGAAATGCCGTTTGATGACGGCCTGCGTGCTGCGATCCGTCGTTTGCGAGCCCAGCATGAACTTTTGTGGCTAGTGGTGTCGGATGCTGATTTAGCAGCTTCGTATCAGTTGCTCGACGTAGATGACGATGCCCTGTTGCCGACATATATTCGTACCAATCCTGCTGTCATAGACGCATTCCACCACGCTGAACAAACAGCTAGGGAGTCATTCTCTAATGAGCTGAGCAGACTCTCGATCGCATCAGAGCGAGTAGACTCCGAGGAAGAAGCCGTTCAGAAAGTATTTCATTTGCTAGAAAGGCACCGCAGTGCCCGACGCGCCTAGTCTCTCACCTCTGCTACAATACCAGCCGTGGCTCATGCTCACCGGATGTAGCCTTTTGCTGCTAGCGGCAATCTGGTTCGGAGCCATTTTTTGGCTTACCAGACGCTGTCCTCCAAAAGTACTGGCGACATTACCGTCCGCCCCCACTCCTCTGGTCGATATCCAACATATAAAGGAGCGATACCTAGGCGAAATAGCTCAGATTGAACGATCGTTTATTGCCCGTGAGATATCGTCACGGCGCGCTCACCAGCTCCTCAGCCAGGCACTGCGTACGTTTGCCTCATGTGCGAGTCGCTCTCCGCTACAGTCAATGACACTAACGGAATTAAAAAAGACACAACATCATTCTCTGGCCGATACAATCGGATCATATTACCAACCCGAGTTTGCGGCTATTGCCACCGGAAGTGTTGAGGCCGCTGCGGCGGCGGCAAGAAAGGTGATATGGGAATGGCATTGATTTACTGGTGGATGCCACTGCTCTGGATGGTAGGTATCCTCGGCGCGTGGTTGCTCTATCGACATGGCCGACTGCCGCTTCTCGTGTCGAAAGCGCGTTTAGATGCGCTGCGTGCAGCTCACACAGAACGTATCAGGATACTGCCAGCCTATCAGAAACAAGCACGCCGCTACCGAAAATGGCTCCTTGTGTTAGTGGCATGCGTTGTGTTTGCGACAGCAAGCGCGATCACGCTAGCAGCCCGACCGGCTTCACAGCTCATCGTCACGCCAGCGCAAAAAAATCGTGATATCATGCTATGTCTCGACATATCGGAGTCAATGCGGTCGGAGGATATCGCAATCATCAGTCGTTTTCAGCAGCTCGTGACACAATTCGATGGGCAACGGGTCGGCCTTGATGTGTTTGATCAGGTAGGGTCGCAAGTCGTGCCACTAACTGATGATTACGACCTACTTCAGTCACAGCTCGCCCAACTCAAGCAGGTGCTCTCATTCCAGCCGCTCAGCCACACCATATCGGATGATGAGTGGCAGCGGTATAGCCAGCTCACGAGCGGCACTGTGTTGGCAAGCAATGTCCCCGCATCAAATGCCGGGCTAGGGTTAGCAGGATGCGTCCAGCATTTAGGCAGTAATGCCGGGCAGCGTTCACAGTCAATCGTACTCGCAACAGACAACGAATTGTCTGGAGACCCGGCAAAGCAAGTTATCTCTACCCAGCAAGCTATGGTGTTGGCAAAGCAACGAGATGTGAGAGTCTACACGCTTGATCCAGGAGTATATGATGTTCTCAGCAACAAGGCTGACGCGACGAAAAAAGACAATTATCGAGGAGAGCACGGCACACTTCGACAGGGCACTATTCTTTCAGGGGGCGAGTATTTTCGATTGTCATCGCTTGATGCCGTCCCCTTAACCATTCAAAAAATTTCGGCTCAAGAGGCTCGGTTCTACACGGGTGATGCACAATATGCTCTTACCGATGCACCGCTCTTCGTATTCATTGTACTGATTGTTAGTCTTGCGTGCATGATTGTGATTATCGAAAGGCTGCGCCTATGATTTGGCGACCACTTGTTCAATGGTGGGTACTCCTGCTTCTTCTTGTGCCATACATAGCGTGGAGTGGCCTCATGGCGTGGCGATTAATCCGCGGGCAAAAACGCTCTAGTCGTACGTGGCTCGCCCCTGGTATAGCGATAACCGGGCTCCTGGCTCTCATCGGCGCAAATCCAAGCGTCCCAGGGGGCTATGCACCTGGCGGTATGCGCAACCTAGATGTCGTCATCGTTGTCGACCGTACTGCAAGTATGTCGTCACTTGACTACGAAGGCGATAAAACACGGCTCGACGGTGTACGGCAAGACCTTGCTAAACTAGTAGCCTCGCTACAAGGCGCGCGTATGACGCTATTGACGTTCGGAGCTAATACTCAAGTAACGGTCCCATTCACAACTGACTCAACCTCTATTACCCAAGCGCTCAGTATTCTTGACCAAGAAATTGCGCTGTATGCTCAGGGCAGCGCGCTCAACCAACCTGTCGAAACACTAGCGTCGCTCCTCGCGAAAGAGCAGGCGGCACACCCAACTAGAGGACGGCTATTATTCTATGTGAGTGATGGCGAGCAGACAGCTTCCCAGTCAGTTGCCTCATTCGCTACGCTGGCAACGCGTATCGATGGCGGTGGTGTGCTAGGGTACGGCAGCGAAGCCGGAGGAAAGATGAAATCATACTATGGAGCCTCACTCTATGGAGGCAGTCCACTGGTTGGTAGTCAATACGTGACCGATGCGCAGGGAGAGCCGGCGTTGTCCCGATATGACGGCCACGCACTTGAGCAGATTGCCGCACAGCTGAAGGTGCCCTATCAGCACCGAATATCGTCGGACCAGGCTCTCACTACCTTTTTCACCGACAGCCATGCCGAAATCATTGCTCACAGTCACCGCGAGGTGCTTGACTATATACCTATGTATTGGGCAGGAGCGTTGCTGCTCGTTATGGTATTACTCGGATGGGTGATCACACTTCTTCCAGTGATGCGTAGTGGGGTCAAACGGCCAAAGGAGGATCAATGAGCGTCCAGAGGCGACCATATGATATGGCACAACTTGATACCGAGGCGACCCGGCGCCACAAACGGAAGCGTTTTCTCCTCTGGTCCACACCACTGACCCTTATACTGCTCTGCGCGGCGGCCTGGTGTTTAGCGCCGTTTGTGGCGACAACAGTAGCTCGATCAGATGCCGACGCCGGACGCTATGACAGTGCCGTGACTTGGCTGACGATTGCTTCGGTAAACCAGGCCACTGAACCATACAAGCTGGCGTTTAATCAAGGGATTATTGCAACGCATAGACATGACTTTGAGGCTGCAGCCAAGTATTTTCGTCAGGCCATCGTCCGTGCGCCATCCTCTGAGCAATGTTTGATCCGCGTGCAGGATGTTCTCTCGAGTGAGCTTGGCGGGGATGCTATGTCGGCGCGGCTCCAGCACCAGCAGGCGGTTCAATACTACACAAAAGCGCTTTCTGATCTCACGACCCATGCAAGCTGTTTCACGGCTTATCATTCTCTGAAAAATCGCATTACCGACAAGCTAACTGCGGCGACCAACGACCTCAAGAAACAGCTATATCAAGACCAGGACCAAACAATAACCGCAAGTCGTAACGACGCAACCCCACCCACTAACCAACAGATGCGCACTCTTGAGGCGCTGCAGCAAGAAGGCCGTGTCCGTCAACAGGCCGAAGGCCGGCGTGGTGGCGATATATCTGAAGTTGAGAAACCTTGGTAGGATTTGGTGAAATATATTACTGTTACACTTACTGATACAAAGTATGATTAGAGGACATTACTCATCATAGCGAATACAAGAGAGGAGAGCAGTCTTTTATGGCAGATCTACAGTCCCTACAAAAACAAGCTGAGTCATTGCAGCAGCAAGCTCAGGCTGCGACTGATGAAGCGAAAAAGCAGCAGGCGGCTGCTGCGCAGAAAAGTATGAGTAACAATCCCGCCAGTGCACCACCTCATCTCGATACAGCTCAGAGTCAAATGCAAAAAGCCCAGGATTATACCAACGCGGCTCAAAAAGTAAACCAACAAGCAATGAATGAGCAGCAGCGTCTCCAACAGCAGGCAAACGAGCTAATGAAGCAAGGCTAATTATCACTTATCTAATTCCACCCGGCGGAAGACTTTACAGATTGAGCAGTTTCACCTATAATCAAACTCATACGCTTAGTTGGCGCGGTTTTATTTGGGACTTATTCCCCGAGTATCCGAAGCCCGCGTCGTATAAGTAAGAAATAACTAATAAGTAGGAGACATAACTACATATGGCAGATTTCGATCGAAGCAAGCCTCACGTTAACGTCGGTACTATGGGCCACGTTGACCACGGTAAAACAACTCTGACGGCAGCAATTACGGCTGTACTCGCTAAGAAACTTCCTAGCGACGTTAACAAGCCGGTTGCCTATGACCAAATTGACAATGCACCCGAAGAGAAGGCTCGTGGTATCACCATCGCTTCTTCTCACCAAGAATACGAATCAGAAAAGCGCCACTACGCTCACGTTGACATGCCAGGACACGCTGACTACGTCAAGAACATGATCACCGGTGCCGCTCAAATCGACGGTGCTATCCTCGTGGTAGCTGCAAACGACGGCCCGCTGCCACAAACCCGCGAGCACGTACTGCTTGCGCACCAAGTCGGTGTGCCAAAGATCGTTGTCTTCCTCAACAAGATGGACTTGGCCGACCCAGAACTCGTCGAACTCGTCGAAATGGACGTTCGCGAACTCCTCACCAAGAACGGGTACGACGGCGACAACGCGCCAATTATTAAGGGTTCTGCTACGAAGGCTCTCGAAGGCGACACCGCTAACGAAGATGCTGTCATGGAACTCGTCAAAGCTCTCGATGACTACATCGACGAGCCAAAGCGCGATCTCGACAAGCCATTCCTGATGCCTATCGAAGACGTCTTCTCGATCAAGGGCCGTGGTACTGTCGCGACTGGCCGTATCGAGCAAGGTGTTGTCAAGCTAAACGACGAAGTTGAAATCGTTGGTCTCAAAGACACGCAAAAGTCAGTAGTAACCGGTATCGAGGCCTTCAAGAAGAACCTCGACCAAGGTCAAGCTGGCGACAACGCTGGACTCTTGCTCCGCGGTATCGAGCGTGAGCAAATCGAGCGCGGTCAGGTAGTGGTTAAGCCAGGTAGCTTAACTCCACACACTGAGTTTGAGGCTGAAGTCTATATCCTGAAGAAGGAAGAAGGCGGACGCCACACTCCATTTAGCAAGGGTTATAAACCACAGTTCTACTTCCGTACCACGGACGTGACTGGTGAAGTTGAGCTCCCAGCTGACAAAGAAATGGTGATGCCGGGTGACCAAGTGACCTTCAAGGTTAAGCTGCTTGCTCCAATCGCTATGGACAAGGGTCAAGACTTCGCTATCCGCGAAGGCGGCCGCACGGTTGGTGCCGGTGTGGTAACCAACATCGTCAAGTAATTACACTCGTAATTACACTAAAATACCCCGGTGAGCCGGGGTATTTTATATGTGTTAGCCTCATTTCCATTTCTGTATCAGCAATTGATTAGGCTAAAGACCATTAATGAGGTTTACCAGACGGTCTTCGGCAACAGCGCCCGATGGTCGACGACGATGCTTGGGGGGCTGGTGCGAAGCCGAAGTCTGTGATTTGCTGGCTTGAGGCGTGCGGCGAGGGGAGCGACGCGACACTTCAGGCGTGTCTCCCGGTACTTCAGTCGTAGCACTCACAAATGTAAGCGCCATGCCAGCTTTGCCGGCTCGACCAGTGCGTCCAATGCGATGCACATAATCTTCGTATTGTTTTGGTGCGTCAAAATTAATTACATGCGAAACATCTGGGATATCGAGGCCACGGGCTGCAACATCGGTTGCGACGAGTATCGCGACGTCACCCTGTTTAAATGCTCTCAGTGCTCGTTCGCGCTGTCCTTGAGACTTGTTGCCATGGATGGCCATACTCGGGAAGCCCGCAGCAGTCAGACGTTTTGCAAGTCGCTCGGCGAAATATTTCGTGCCACAAAACACGATTGTTTTCTCAAATGATTCACGTCCAAGTAACTCCGTCAGCAACTCTATCTTGTGAGCCTTGTCACGAGCGTAGATAACGTCTTGCTCGATATGATCATTGGTTTCGTTTTTAATCACCGAAACAGTCAATGGATCATGCATAAATTCTTCGACGATGACTTTTACCTCTGGGGTCATAGTGGCACTAAAGCAAAATGTCTGCCGCTGGCGTGGCAGCTCGGACTCGATGGTGCGAATGTCGCGCACAAACCCCATGTCGCACATACGATCAGCCTCATCGAGCACGAACATTGTTACGGTCGAAAGTCGAAGCACGCGGCGGTCGATCAAATCCTTGATCCTTCCTGGCGTACCGATAATGATATGAGGACCGCGCTTGACGTCTTGAATTTGCCGATTCATATTGACGCCACCCACCACTAATGTTGAGTATAATTTTTGTCCGGCAGCAAACCGGCGAAACTCACTATCAATCTGCTGAGCAAGCTCGCGAGTTGGTGCCAATACCAGAGCGCCCACTGCTTGTCGAGACATGGCCAGGTGCTCAATCATCGGCAGCAAAAAAGCTGCTGTTTTGCCGGTACCGGTGTTGGCGAGACCGATGACATCCTTTCCGGCAAGCCCCGGCACGATGGTTTGGTCTTGAATGGGTGATGGTGTTTGATAGCCGATATGGTCGAGGGTCGCAACCATCCGATCACTGAGGCCAAAATCATGAAATGTATGCATCGCCGCATAAGGCGCATCCTCGGTGGGTGAGATAGCCTTGTTAATGAACCGGCTGGCGGCAATCTCACTTGGCTTGTTTTTTGGGGTGATACGTCGTGGTTTGGCCGC
Organism: Saccharimonas sp. (SeqCode); assembly: GCA_039809225.1. Taxonomy (GTDB): domain Bacteria; phylum Patescibacteriota; class Saccharimonadia; order Saccharimonadales; family Saccharimonadaceae; genus Saccharimonas. The sequence continues at coordinate 7,606 of JBDHUN010000011.1, read as the reverse complement.
GAACCGTCGCTGACGCCAACGCTGAGACGGCACAGATGATGAGTGCTGCATGAGAATTACCTTTCTTTGATTCGTTCATGAGACTGATGAACGACAAGACATGGGTAAATCAAGTATTCATCCAGCAATTATTGCTATGTTTATTATAGCATACCCACCAGAAAACAGCTACACAAGTATATACCTGCGATTTGTCATAATAATTACACTCTTACACTGCAGATTACGTTATTATAAAAGAGTAATTTGGAAATTAAGTGCGTGAGTCTATTTACAAAATCAACCAACGACCATGTAATCACCAAAAGTAAAGCTGGGCTACTGATGGCCTTGGTTGTATTTTTATTGGGGATGACGGCAACAGGGGTTTATGCGACCGTCACGCGCGACCAGAACACTCGCGATTACCAAGCGGGTGTTTCGCAGCAAGCGCGGGGCGCTGAGACGTTTCTCGATTCATCGATGCGCAATTATAGCCAGGTACTCCGTTCGGCTGTGGCACTATTTCGCGTCAAGCAAGATATTACCGCCGAAGATTGGCAAACATTTTACCAACAAATCAAAACCGAGGGTGCCCTCGATGAAATGCTTGGCGTTGGGTACATGCCCGTAAGCAATGATAGTCAAACTGCGATCATCACCTACCTGGAGCCGACTATTGAACCGAATCAACGGGCCATTGGGTTTGATATGTACACCGATCCAATTCGTCGGGCCGCCATGGAAATAGCCAGAGATACCGGCGCCATCACCATGTCGGCTCCGGTCGCTTTGGTGCAAGACAAAAACGAAAAGAATCCACGGCCTGGCGTATTGATATATGCACCACTTTATGACCAAGAGCATCTCACCTCGAAAGAAGAGCGTCAGAACGCTTTGAAAGGCTACGCTTATATTGTGCTGCGCCCGCACAATATCATGTCGCGCTATGAGGCCGAGCATGGTGATGCGCAAAGCCGCACCGCGCTTTCAGTTATTGATGTCTCGGGTAAGCAAGCACCTGTTACCCTGTTTGCATCGCAATTTGGGCAGGGAGAAGACACCTCACAGCAATTCCATTCTGTGGCAACCACAGATGTGTTCGGTCGTACATGGCAAGTCGATGCCACCCGCAGCGAGGCATACTCGACGCGTATCAGCCCAGCAGTGATGTTCTTGCTTGGGGGTGTTGTTAGCGCTATTTTAGCTGCGCTAACCAACTTTTTCTTCACCAACCGTATCCGCCGGGTCGAAGCCGTTTACGAAGACGAGGTTAAACGTTCAAAAGACGAGCTATTGGCACTGGCGTCACACCAACTACGCACACCCGCCAGCGCAGTAAAACAATATATAGGCATTTTGACCTCTGGCATGATGGGCGAACTAACCAAAGAACAAAAAGTAATTGCCGAAAAGGCATACGAAACTAATGAGCGCCAGATCAATATTATTAATGATCTGCTCTATGTCTCAAAACTTGACGCCAAACAGCTTGTCATCGAGCCACGCGAGATGAATCTCACGGCATTGGTTCAAAAAAGTGTTGATGACTATGAGCAGCAAGCAGCTGAAAAAAATATTGTCTTGGTATTTCGAACCAAGCGACCACACATTATCACCGCTGATAGCCGCTACTTGTCGATGGCGATTGACAATCTGATCAGCAATGCCATAAAGTACTCCTACCCATCGACTCGCGTCATCGTACGCCTTGTCGTCAAAGGCAGAATGGTCGTTGTCAGTGTCCGCGACTATGGCGTCGGTCTCGATAAAGATGATTACGAGAAGGTCTTTACCAAGTTCACTCGTATCGAAAATCAGCTATCTCATGATGCCGAAGGGAGTGGCTTGGGGCTCTTTCTGACGCGTCAACTTGTGCGTGCCCATAGCGGTGATGTGACAGTGGAGTCAACACCGGGCAAGGGAAGCATGTTTATCCTGTCATTGCCAAAAGAACTCACGATCAATACAGCAATTGTGCATCTCAACCCCACCCTTGGGGGTGATGGTGCCTCTGAAATGTAATAAAAAAATCCCGCCGTTCCGCGAGAGGCCGGCGGGCCGTCGATCAGGGATGGCGGGTGATGAAGCAGTCTACGCGAATCGCGTTGCCTTGGGCATATACATCGATGAATTTTACCACATCGACGCAAGGACCATCTTTCAGTACTGTCTCAATGCACTTCTCAAGAGAGCATAGCATCAAAGTACTTGGCATTTTGTCGCAGGATACTGTCACAATAATTTGACTGCTGACAGTGCCTGGCTTCGCCAAACGCCTCTCGAGCTTTTCTGCAATATCGGCTGCAACATGTTCGACATTTTCCTGCGTAATACTCATATAATCATGCACTTCCATGACAGACTGAAGTTCCATAGCTTCATCTATACTGGCAGGTACAAGAACAGTTTGCAACTATAATACAAGCGGCCATAAAATTCAAGAATTGTTTTAGCATGCTCCTGTTTATATAGTAAATAACACTACTCACATAACATAGGAATACATGTGTCAGAGCAAGTCCAGATAGAACTTTCGCCTCCCGACCGTACCACGAAAGTACGAGAATTTATCGTCCGCGCTATAAATGGTGCAGAGCTTATAAGAGGTCGCCTAGTGCGCGTACACCATCCCGATGTGGGCGAGCTTGAGAAAATAGAAGTCGATCACCCTGTCGATACCATTGGGCCACGTTCGCTCTACCCAGATAACGAGGCATTGGTTGATATACATGACGATGAGGCTAAAAAACGAGTTATTCTCAAGATAGTAGCCGGTGGTGCGCTATTTCTCGTCGGTGCCGTGGCCGCTGCCGAAATCTATCGTCACATTCCAAAAGGCGATGATGTCCAGCGCAAATACGGCCATTAAATAAAACAGCCCTCTTGTCTCGCCTGCGTGAAGCGAAACGAGAGGGTAAAAGGCGTCAGTAGGTGACATGACGCTTAGTGAAGACAAACTTCCCACGTTGCCACGGCCAACGCCCCGATGCCTGATAATGCACGTAGATGCCCTGATCTGACTTGTCATTGTAAGCGACACGGAACATTTCCGTAGCGCAGGCGTCCACATCTTCGGCTAAGTATTGGGCTAGCACTCTACCGTGTCGACGCGGTATTTCCACTACATACTTCACTGTTGCGCCGGGATCTCCCATGATACGGTTATGGGTGGCTTGTTGGTTGAGGTCACTCACAATCTTTCTAAAATCTGCAACAGCGTCGATGTGCATACGCATACGCCCAGCGATACTGATCCCCGTAATGCTCATCACTACTCCTCAAGTAGAGAACAATGGTTGACGAACACATCATACCATTATCCGTACCAGTTGCCAATACTACTCGGAGGTGATATACTGCTTTTATACAATTTAATCGCACCAGAGAACTTGGTCAGACGATAATCTCAGCCGATTCGAACCGAGGTTACTGGAGCATGTTAGTACACTAGTGCCAAAGTGCACCAGTGAGCTAGTAACTCTCTACTCAACTAGCACGCTGGCCCCCTCACGCACTAGTTCTGCTACGAAAGGACATAACACATGGCAGACGCCAAAGAACAACCAGAAGGCCTAAGGATTCGAATCCGCCTAAAAGCCTACGATCACAAAGTGATCGACCAATCAGCAAAGCAAATTATCGACACAGCTCTTCGCACGGGTGCATCGGTCGCCGGCCCCGTACCGCTTCCTACCCGCAAAAGTACTTACACGGTTGTCAAGAGTCCGCACGTGTACAAAATGGGCGGTGAGGCCTTTGAAATGCGCGTGCATAAGCGCTTGATCGACATCACGAACGCCACACCAAAAACGATCGACAGTCTGCAAAACTTGTCACTCCCAGCCGGCGTCGATGCAGAAATCAGGATGTAGCTCGCGTTTTTAAACTAAAAATACCTCCTAAGTGGGGGATTTTTAGTTTGCCGTGACACACCTATCGCTTTGTCTTAGACGGTGCCGCAAAATCGACAGAATTTATTTGGTTCATCGAGTCAATCTGATCATAAATACGCTGAACACGGTCGTTGATACCAACTACCCATACTCCGAGTGCCAACACAATCAGAGCAAGCGCTAGCCAGTAGAAAGTTTGGTGGGTAATGCGAAACGTAAAGAAAGGCTCCGCTTGACGCGTAACGCGAAACGATTTCATAGTCGGTGTCGGCGCCGGTGATACACGCCGCACAGTCGTACTTTTAGCAGTCCGTTTTGCCGGTGCGCGCTTGGTCGTTGTCTTTTTTACTGATTTCGTGGTTGCCATATCACTCCTTGCCGTATGTATTATACCATTAGCATTATTATCGTATGACTACTGTGTAAAATGCAATACCCCGGACAATCTCGAGGTCATACAATATAAGCACTTTACCATATGTTATAATAGAACTCGTTCATGGCACACAAGAAAAAACAAACATCCTCTCGCCGCAATCGTTCGCCGACCTCATCGCGAGTGACACTTACGAAAACGCCGTACGAATCTGATGGCCACTACCTGTTGAAGTTAGTACTTGTCATCTTGATGGGCATGCTGTGGCTGAAGTTTGGTGCGCCGCTTCAGATTGGCACACTTCCATTGATTGGTCTACCAATTGGTATGCTTGCCGGGCTACTGATTATCCATCACTTCGAGGCGCTTCAGCAAGATCGCAAAATTTGGTACGCCATACTCCTCGTTGTGACAATTATTTGTTATTTTTTGCCTGCCGGTATTATGGTATAAGGGTTCACATATGTCCCGTCGTCGCTCCGTATCACCGCCTCTCATCCTTGTTGGAGTCTGCCTCGCAGTTGCGCTTGTTGTTGTGGCCGTCATCATGATCACTCGCACGACTACACAGCGAGCAACCCCGGCCGATTATGAAAAGTACTCCTGGCAGGACAGCAAGTACAAGGGAATCCGTACGCGCATTTCCAAACAGCACGGGCCCACCTACGATTCATTGATTGAGTATCCCGTCACAAAGAGTTCCGAGGTGAATCAACTCATTGCCGATGCCATTAATGACTTCGACACTGCCTTTCATGAGCAAATTGCCCATCGGTTGCCCGCACGCGGCGAACATTTCGAACAAAATACGAGCTACCAGGTAGTGCGTCTCTATGGAGATTTTTTGTCGATTGAGGTAATGACGACACGCGATACGGGCGAGGCGAATACTCAGCACGACACCAAATACTGGACGTTCAATCTCGCCACTAGCAAAGAGGTAACACTCGACACAATCTTTGGCGACACAGCCACTGACGGCAAGGCCAGGCTATTTATCTATATCAAGCGCGACATCGCCCGGCAAATGGCAAAAAAAGGCATTCCCTATGATGTGACGCGGGTTAACGCAGCAGTCAATGCCGGGACAATCAAGAGCTTTCTGGCACCAGATGCCGCTACTATTCGTTTTGACTTTGGCAAAGGTATCATCGCTTCAGATGCCGATGGCCCGATTACCGTCAGTTTGCCGATTGCAAATTTACAGCTCTTTTTGCAATCACATGATGCACGACACCTCTTTGACATCATGCCCATTGGCGCGGCACCCGAGTGGGATGCACCCGAGGTGACCAAAGGGTCGGTGGACTGTGAGCATGTCAAATGTATCGCGCTGACGTTTGATGATGGCCCCGGGCCGTTCACCGCTGAGTTGCTCGATACACTCAAACGGCGCCATGCTTATGCCAGTTTTTTCTTGATCGGCCAAAATATCGCTCGGCACGATGGTCTCGTCAAACGCATGCATGCCGAAGGCCACACCATTGGCAGTCACACCTGGGATCACCGCGTGTTGCCATCACTTCAGCCGACTGTTCTTGATAGCGAAGTGGCGCGGGTCAATGACGCTGTGCAAAAGATAACCGGCACCAAAGTCACCTACATGCGGCCGCCGACTGGCGCTCTCGGACCAGCCGTCTACAGCTCGCTCAAGCGCCTCAATATGACGGCCGTCATGTGGTCGGTCGATACTCGCGATTGGGCTGACCGCGACAGCGAAATTATCTATAACCGCGTTATCGCCGGTGCCAAGCCAGGAGCGGTTATCATTCTTCATGATATCCACAAGACAAGTGTCGATGCCGTGCCGCGTATCATCACAGCGCTTCAGCGTCAGGGCTATGCGTTCGTCAGTATCGAAGAGCTTTTTGGCCCAAATGCCGCTCCGGGTATGGCTATCAGCCGCGCGTCATAATTAAAATAAACCCGTCTTCACCGGCGGGAGCTCATCTGTGATAGAGAGCTCCCGCCCAGCGAAGACGGGTTAGTGAGCAGCGAGACGGGCTCTGACCTCGTCGACCGTCTCGCGGCCAACGATATGGAAGGGGCTGTACCCCGCCGGAGTGGCGGGTGGGCGCATAGATACTAAATCTACACAACAGCGAGACAGCACACTGTATAGACGCCATTTTGACGCAAATCTTCTTCGCTATTTGCATGTGGACGGCCTCTGAACTCGTCATCTGCTGCCTCGAGCTCGGCAATAGCCTGACGATTGAGGTTTGCGCACTGGTACTCGGCGTCTTCCACTGAGCGGAAGGCGCACGGCCATGCCAGCGATAAAGTATTCAAATAGGCGCTCGGGGTGTCTTTCGCGACAATGAGGTAGATGCACTCAGGCATCGAGTTCTCACTCACAATCGTTCTCCAATCTATTTTTAGGGTCGATGCACGCTTCGACGGCGTTGAGGCGTGACAGGTAGATGCCGTCAAGATCTTGCCAGTCAGAAACAAAGATGTGCGCAACACCACATATCAGGTCGAGCCTTCTGTAGTCACCGTCGCTAAATGTGCCACCGGCAATTTCAAATAGCTCAAATCCGTCGTCTGCCCCGAGCACATAGTTAGCCGCGTGGAGCAACCAGCGGTTGCCTGCAAGTTAGGTGTGGTCAAAATCACGGAGCGCTTGTTCCATGGTTTCGCGTGCGTCCTCGCGGTCCTCATCAGTAGGAAAGTGCATGGCATCCTTTCGGTATACGTCACACAGAGAGGTGTTTTCCGTTGCCATGTGATTATTTTACAACTTAAGCACTCGCTGTCAACACTACAAGTAGCGGCCAGGTTGCGTATCGACCATAGCTTGCCGCATAGAATGCGAAACATTCTCCTCACTTTCTCTGTTAAAACCCTTGACCAACTCCATCAAATTTGCTACGATAGTCTTTGTAACTTATTACGTAATAACAACTTGTTCTCGGTGAATTGGAAAGTCGTGCGAGCGATACTGCCAGCCACTGAGGATTTTAAATGGGAGCAAGAGGGCTAAAATGAAAGCACTTCTCGGTACCAAAATTGGTATGACCCAAATCATCGGCGAGGACGGTGCGGCTATTCCAGTCACACTGATTCAGGCCGGCCCAGTGACTGTGACTCAGGTAAAGTCTGTCGAAACCGACGGCTATAGCGCAGTTCAAGTGGCATATGGTGAGGGTAAGAACCTGAGCAAGGCCGTGGCTGGTCATGTCAAATCAGCCAAAGTGACCCCGAAAGAAGTTCGGGAATTCCGCGTCGACGACCTCGGCGAAATCAAGGTCGGTGATAGTTGGAATGTCGAGCAATTTACGCTCGGCGATAGCGTCGATGCCACAGGCATCAGCAAGGGTAAGGGGTTCGCTGGCGGTATTAAGCGCCACAA
>JBDHUN010000010.1:0-28419 GCA_039809225.1 Saccharimonas sp. (SeqCode) | reverse complement strand
ATGAAGATAGATACAAGATACTACTTAAGCTGCTGCGGGAAAGGAATGACTAGGGTGTAAACTGGTCTTGTACCTTGAGGATTATAGGCATGATCCATATCATGCTGAAATTCAGAATATGTCGATTCTATAAAACTTTCTAGTTCTATCATCAACGTATCAAAATCTTTGTAAGCCTCATTTATGTTGTTTGGTATTCCAAGCCAGCCGGTTTTATGAGCCACTTGGTTTCTTATTTCACCGACTTTAAATAGATTTGATTTTAGTTTTGATGGGCTGGAGCTGCTATCCAACAATTTACAAACTACTTCGCTTTTTTGTCGAAAACTTAACTTGCTCAAAATTGATTTCTCGAAGATGTCTCTGTCGCTCTCGTTCTTTTTTGTGCCATCAATCTTCAAAAAATGATTAGTGAGCCACAGAGACAAAACCTCATCTAGTAAGGATGTGCTGACTATTATGTTTGCTAGCTTATCTTCATCTGTTTTGTCATTGACGAATGATGGATAGTGTCTAGCCGTCATCTTAATGTCTCTAAAGAGGCTTGCCTGAGGAGTCTTTAAAGCCCTCACGGTAAACGTAAATAGAACGAGCTTCTTGAAGCTGCTTTAAGTTGTTTACAGCATCCATATAATTTCGTTCACCCTTTCTGGTTAGATGCAAGAAAATTGCAGTAATTAAAACAGATGCAACTCCGCAAATGATTATTATAAATTGCAAAGCGTTAAATTTATTTTCCATAAGATTATACAAAGCTATCCATATTAACCCGAATGTAAATACGTAGGTGATAGCTACATTCATAATCCACTCGTTGCCTGAGAAAGTATGTCTAAAATCACTCGGATTATTATTTTCACTAATTACTCGGTCTGCAATTTCTTCCTTAAATCCCATACTTATTTCGTCCCAGACGTAATTTGCAGGCACTTTTAGACGTTCTTGCTCAGTGTGCACGTACTTGATGATTTCATCATTGGACATACGCTGTAATTCTTTTGTGCTTAGTCGCCTTATTGGTTGATGACTTTTGTTCATGAGTAAATTATACAATAGTTAGGCATTTCAGATAAGCCAAAGCCCCTGCGAAGCAGTTCGGCGGGTCGGGTCGGGGGCGACCCGCCGAAAACCTCATTTCTCGCATTTGGTGCTAAAATGGGTTCTAGCGTGGGCGTAAAAACTCACCAAAATCGGGATTTTTCCAGAAATGTCGCTCTCACGGGCGATTTTTTCTTTTGTATTTTTTAACTCCTGCCACAGGCAAAAACCACTTTCCACCCCCTTTCGGAAAGCGGTTTTTGGGACTAAACCATTTGGGGTTTGGGTGAGGGTTTTGTTGTATAATGAAAGAGCAACACAACTTAACGAGAAGCCGTTTTTATTGGCTTAAAAAGCCGTATTGGAACAGTTTGGTTTCTCCAAGTTGTGTTGCGCCAATACGGCTTTTTGAGTTAAAAGGAGGGTGAAAATGGAAAAATATATCTTGTACGCTCGTAAAAGTACAGATACAGAGGACAAGCAAATTTTGTCTATTGACGCTCAGCTTGCAGAACTCCGCAAGTTTGCGAGAGATAATAAACTTGTTGTTATTGACGAACTCGTAGAAAAACAAACCGCCAAAAGTCCAGGGCGACCTATCTTTAATTCTATGTTGGCTCGCATACAAAATGGCGAAGCCAATGGCATTTTGGCGTGGCACCCCGACCGCCTTGCTAGAAATAGCATAGACGGCGGACAAATTATCTATTTGCTAGACCAAACATCGCTCAACTTTTTGCGATTTCCAGTGTTTCAATTTGAGAACACTAGTCAGGGCAAGTTTATGCTCTCAATTATGTTTGGTCAGTCCAAGTATTATGTAGATAATCTGTCCGAAAACACTAAGCGAGGGTTGCGAGCAAGGGTAAGAAATGGCGATTTCCCAAGCCAGGCACCTTTTGGCTACTTAAATGACACAAGAACTAAAACGATTGTTTTAGACAAGCGGTATGCACCGCTTGTTAAACAACTTTTTGAGCGTTATGCGCTTGGCGACCAAACAATGGAAAACCTCGCCTATTTCTTACAAGAAAATGGAGCGATAACATCTGGCGGAAAAACATTTAAGGACGACAAAGTAAAAGGCATTTTACAAAACCCTTTTTACTATGGGCATTTTTTGTATAACGGCGAATTACACGAGGGTCGCCATACGCCAATTATCTCAAAAGCCCTTTACGATAAAGTTCAGCAAGTTATTGAAACTCGTGGGCATACCCAAAAGCAAATCAAGCCAACAACGCCATTTTTAGGGCTTTTAAGATGTGCGGAGTGCGGTATGGGCATAACGAGCGAAACAAAAACTAAAACCCAGAAAAACGGCAATTTTCACTCTTGGACATATTATCGCTGTTCTCGTAAGAAGCGAGCCGTTCAATGTGTTGAGCCGCCCATAAGAGAAAAAGATTTGTTACCACAACTTTCGGCACTTTTAGAAGAATATGAGATGCCTAGCGAAGTCTATGACTTTATGGCGGACAAAATGGCACAAAACGAGCAAGCCGAAAGTGCGGACAACGCTAATGTGCTTGACGATTTGCGAACGCAAATCGCACGCTTAAACGGGAAGCAAAAGATTTTGCTAGATAGTTATTTAGACCAAGATATTGATCGCCAGACTTTTCTTGCTAAAAAGAGCGAGATTTTGAGCGAAAAGAAAAGTTTAGAGGAAAGTTTGGCAAATCTTACAGCCAACCAATTTGCTTGGTTAGAACCTATGCAGAATTGGCTGGAAACGGCAAAATCTATCTGTTACTTGCAAGCAAATAACGATTTTGACGGACAAAAAGCCGTTTTGTCTGAAATCTTTGGGTTGAACCTATTTTTGTCGGGCAAAATCCTCACCCAAACCCTAAATGGCGAAAGCCCAAAAACCACTTTCCGAAAGGGGGCGGAAAGTGGTTTTTGCCTGTGGCAGGAGTTAAAAAATACAAAAGAAAAAATCGCCCGTGAGAGCGACATTTCTGGAAAAATCCCGATTTTGGTGCGGATGACTGGACTTGAACCAGCACGCCGTGAGGCATATGCTCCTAAGGCATACGTGTATACCAATTTCACCACATCCGCATCAGTTAGATTATACCATAGGTATATTCACGCGACTCTGCTGTTGAGGCGCATAGAGCAGTATATCACGCTTTTCTAGCTAGGTGGGCTAGCTCTTTACGGTACTTTTTGTCCATAGATTTTCTCAATTTGTTTGTGTGCTTAATGAGTGGCGTAAGACTGGCAAAAAAACGTTTATCGCCAAGCATGGTTGTAGACGTACGAGCTATGCCGTTCTTGGCAATTAAGGCATCGATGGGTATAAGATGGCTCTGCAAATCAAGAAAGTAACGCACCTCATCGTCATCAACGGGTAATTCTTCAGGTATCGCATCAAATTCATTACCGTCTTTGACGAAGCGACAATCAGCGACATAGCCTCTCAGTATGTTACCGTGATCATTGGCAATGATATCGCATAATATCCCTACCTGGCCGAGTAGCTTAGTGGGTTTTGCGGCATGCTTCGGCAATTGATCGCGATCATCGAGCCATAGGGTCTGGGTTTTCTCTTGGAGATACACGCAATGAGATGGAAGATAAAAAATTTCTCCGGTTTCCACATTGCCAATGGTACGCTGCTGAAGCGCACGTGGGAGTGTATAAGTTGGCGTTCGCATATTTGTTAGAATAGCTTTCTCTATTTAGCTATGCAAGCGATACCTTTTCTCGGGCGTTTCTCTTATGTTAAAATAAAACTGATGAAGAGTAGGGAAAATAATGAATAAGATCGCGACCTATTTGCGCGGGCATCTGCTGGGTGAAGTGAGCGTGCGTGATGATGATAGGACTGCAGCTAGCACGGACAGCGGGGTCGTTCGGCAAGTACCCGACATGGTGATTTTTCCGAGGACGACGAACGACATTCGTAAGGCACTGCGCTTTAGCTGGCAATTAGCCGAGAAAGGACACGTACTGCCGGTAACAGCACGTGGCGGCGGTACCGATGCTACGGGAGCAGCGGTGGGTAAGGGTGTCACGCTCGACCTGACGCGTCATATGAACCAGATCTACGAGTACGATGCCAAGCAACGCCTCGTGCGCCTCCAGCCCGGAGTGAACGTGAATGCGCTCCAGTCGGCGTTGGCTATTCATGGTGCCAGTATTATGTCATTAGTAGGCTCGGAGGGGCGTGGCAGCGTTGGCGGCGCAATTGCAAATGGTACCAGTGGGCTGCTGGCGGGCAAATACAAAGGAATTGAGCCAGCCCTTGACCAGCTAGAAGTCATCGTAGCCAATGGCGATGTCTTGCAGACCAAACGAATCAGCCGCCGCGAGCTCGAAAAACTTAAGGGTCAAGAAGGCTTCGTCGGTGATATCTACCGGGGTGTTGACCGTATCATCGAGGAATACAGCGATGTGCTTGATCAATTACACGCGAATGACAGCACAGGCTACAACGCTATTGCCGAGGTGAAGCAAAAAGATGGCAGTTTTGACCTAACGCCGCTATTTGTCGGTAGTCAGGGTACGCTGGGCGTCATCGCAGAGATGATCATGAAAGCCGAGTTCCGTAGCATCCATACCGCTATGGTTGCGTTGGCATTTGCGAGCAGCAACACAGCCCGCGATGCACTCGATGATATCTGCAAGATGAACCCGGCAATTGTCGAATATTTTGATGGCGCACTGTTTGAAACGGCAACAAAAGCCGGGAGACTATTTCGCTTTTACGGACAAGCCAAAGAGCAATTTGCACCTGAATCAGTCGTGTTAGTAGGATTTGATGATTTCAGCGAGCGCCACCGCAGCAAACAGGTGAAGAAAGTCATCAAGATGTGTGAGAAACTTGATGGCGTGGTCGGTATCTCTGGCAGTGACGAGGGAGCCGAAGAGCTGATCGCTGCATTGGATGTGGTCGAGTACACGGTGCGGCCAGATCGGTCTACCGAAGGAGCGCCGGAACTCTTTTCGGGTTTTCATGTCCCTACCGAGCGACTTGAAGATTTTTGTCGCGCTCTTGAAGAGTTAGCTTTGCGCGAGCACATCGACTTGCCGTTGGCTGGCCATGCGTATACTAACATCTATACCCTATACCCCACGCTCTCCCTCCACAAGATTAGTGATAAGCAGAAGTTGTTTAAGTTGCTCGATGAGCTGACGAAGCTTGTATATGCGCACGGTGGTACGATGGTGGCCGATGGTGGGGAAGGTCGGTTGAAGGCAAAGTTTATATACGAGCAGCTTGATGACAGGGTTGTTGCAATGTATGCCGACATCCGCAAGCTCTTTGACCCACACAATATGCTCAATGCAGGCGTGAAGCAAGTAAATGAACTGCGTACGATGGCCGAAATGATAGGGTAGATACCCCTACGTGACGTTATGTTACGCAGCGCGAAACATGGTATACTAGTTTTACTACAATCGGAGGGATGTTATATGCGTATTATTCCAAAATATCAAACCACTCGTGACCACTGGGGCTATCATACTGGCTTTAGGAGTTAGCATAGTCGCGCCCGCGGCGACAACGTCTGCAGCAACCGATTTGGCACCGGGCGAGGAAGCGTTCTTAGAAGGCGAAGGGGGCAAGGCAGCAATTCCGTACACGAGATTTTGGCTAAATGCTGACGGAGCGACATACTATATGCGTTCTAGTGCTTCGGTGAGTTTTCTTTACTTGGGGATGGGCACGATTAGTTCTTATTATAACAACTATCCCACCAACTGGCGGCTTATACAATCAGGATCGTACCGGCTTCTAAAAAATTCGTCGACTGGCAAGTGTCTGTGGGCGGACATTCAAACCACAGGAACTATGCTGTCAAAAATGGCTGATTGCGACACGTCAAATAGCAACCAGCGATTCACGGTGATGCCCGTGACTGTGGATGGTATGCCGAGAGTCAACATGTACTACACTGAAGGAGAAAATATCCTCTGTCTGGGGGCGACCAAACCAATCGGGCGATATAGCAATGTTACCGTGCTCCCATGTTATTTCAATGATGTTTTTTACGGGAGTTACGCGAATTTACGCTAGACTATCGACCATGCTATTTTACTGCTCATTCTAAAGAACAGTGTGCGGTCGGCCGTACGTAACACAAGGTTGCGCAGCTATGAATATACGCACGCGGCAGTACAATGGTTGGTAAGAGTGGCGAAGGTAGCGCTGAAGGCTATTTATCCATCCTCAGGCTTCTACATATAGAAAAACACAACACTCTGAACCCGGTTATGCTCGATATCTAGGCGTGAGAGGACCCGTAGGGTTCTCAAATGATATGGTAGACATAGTACCCTGTAGCGCTTATAACTATATTACTAACTGACACACTGCTAACCTTCGTTAGTGAGTCGTTTGTGTGCAGCGGGCCAAAGCGGCAGCGAATAGCATGATTGGGATTTGTACCGGGATGGTGGGACAACCCTATGGGAATCAGTATGATTCTATCATTCATTATGCTAAACTGAAGCTACAATAAACGGAGGGATATAATATGCGCATCATTTCAAATATTAAACTACACATGGTCAGTGGAACACTCGTATTTGCTCTTGGTGTGGGCCTGGTAGCGCCTGCAGTCGCAAGTGCAGCGAGCGACTTGGCGCCGAGCGAAGAGGCGTTCCTGAAGAACGAGGGTGACAGACCGGCAATTCCGTACACCAGGTTTTGGATATATGCCGAAAGCGATATCGTCAAACTGACCGTACCATACTACTTGCGCTCAACCACTTCTAAACCATATCCGTATACGGGTACAGACACGGTTAGTTCTTATTACACAAATTATCCAACGAATTGGCGTCTTATACGGTCGGGATCGTACAGATTGCTGAAAAACTCATCGTCGGGCAGATGTATGTGGGCGGATGCCAGGAGCGATGGCAGTGTCTCCACGAGTATGACGACATGTGATTCATCAAATAGCCACCAACGCTTTATCGTATCGCCCGTAGTAGTAGATGGGATGCAGAAAGTTAAAGTGTATTACACCGAGGGTGTCGACACTTACTGTATGAGCGCAATTACACCAATCAAAACAGGTAGTCTGGTAGGGATGGCCCCGTGTTATGCGAGCAACGCTGTTAAGTATTGGAGTTACGCGAACCTACGCTAGGCAATTGGTTCTACTCTATATCTATAAAATAAAACTGCTCTTTCTAAAGAGCAGTTTTTATTGGTCGCATGCGTACGGGCCTGTGAAATAGAAAAAGATAATTGACCGACAACGAGAGGCGAGATACAATCAAGCATAACCATCAACTTATAAATGGAAGTAAAATTTAATATGAATAACGAACCCATGGCGTCAGACTCCGTTCCGAGCTTTTTAAAACGGCACCTTCATTGGCTGGTGCTGACGATGTTGTGCCTGCTGGCAGGTGGAGCAAGCGTTATTACTACTCTACCTACAACAGCAGCAGCGACGCAGCGGCAATACCTGTCATGCGTCGTACTACCGACTTTATTGATTCGCTGGGTGTCGTCGTGCATCCATCGGTACCCCCGTACAGTCTCCGCACAAGTGACCAGCTCATTAACGATGTTAAATATATTGGTGTCAAGTATGTCCGTACGAATGCCCTGAGCAATGCGGAGTCTGCAGCCCTGATAAAAAAGTTTAGTGCAAATGGCATACGGACAAATTTTACCGTTCCCAGTCCAAACAATAATCCGTTTGATTTGTATGACGATTGGACAGATGGTGGACTCGATTTTATTCGCGACTATAACCTTGCAGGGCTTACTGATTCTGTCGAGAACTTCAATGAGCTTGACAATGAGAATGAGGGAAATTATCCGGATACGTTCCAGGATATTCTCAAGTTGTCGGTCCCGTACCTATGGAACCATTCGTCTGATCTACGGGCGAGAAACGTTAAAATACTCTCTCCGGCGCTTGTGGGGCGTAAGCTTGATTACAACGCGGTATTTCCCAACGGCTATGCCAAATACTGCAAACTTCAACATAGATCCTCGTGGCGCGGACGCGGCAAATATGGACGTAAGACTCAAATACTACGCCTTCTACATATCGAAAAACAAGCCGATGATGATTACAGAATTCAATTATGCGCCCAAGTGGACGGTAGACCAGACCTATCGCATAGCATCCATATACATGCCCCGTGGACTACTCGAAACGTTTAGAATAGGGATTACCAGAACCTATATGTATCAGTTATATGACGATCAGCTCACTTTTTCGGGTGGTGGCTACGGTTTGATGGGCGACAATAAGGTTAATTTTCGTCGCAAGCCTGTGGCAAATGCCCTTCACAATCTCACATCACTCCTCGCAGGGGGTGATCGCGGGGTGACGGTTACTAATCCCAACTTGACATACGGAGGTGATACTTCCAACCTTAAAGTGATGGTGCTCCAAAAAACGGCCGGCGAACATTGGATCGCACTCTGGCGCAACAAGCCGGTATTCGATATCGCAGCTCGACGTGACATCGCAGTTCCTCCCACGAATCTGACCGTAAACTGGTCGTCCCCTCGTACCGCGACGTTCTATAGCGGCCTCAGAGATGCACCAACGCCTACTATGGAAGCAAAAGGCACGGTATCGAGCGTAACTATCCCCGTGGGCGCAGAAGTCGTATTATTGAAATTACGGTCATAGAATAAATGGGATAGCAAGCACCGAGTACGCACGCTCGCTTTAGTTTTTTGAGACATGCCAAGCAATAAACTGCTGTGAAACTTGCCTGCAGAAACTACAGGAAAACACAAGTAATCCTGGCGGGCGTGAATGCAAAATAACCTATGGTAATGAGCAGAATAAACACAATGCGCAAGCCTAGAGGCTCATGACTATACTCTGAGGAGATATGGCGGTGCCTCGACATATCGTCTATCAATGGTGCGTTACGTATGTACCATGCACCGAATTTCTGATATGTAACAATTTGGTGCCGCGAAGAGGACTTGAACCTCCACGAGCTTGCGCTCACTAGCACCTGAAGCTAGCGCGTCTACCAATTCCGCCACCGCGGCACAAATAGTCATGTATCAAACAGTAGTGTGGCTGCTCTCAGTATAGCAAATCTCAGGGGTGGATACAATGATGTTATACAAAAGTATTGACAATAAATATAGCTTGTGTTAAAATGAAATTACGCATGTGAGCGGAAAGTAACAACTTTCACTTCGCACGCACCCCACAATTTCGTTCATCCTATCACGCCCCGCGGGGCGTAGGAAGTAGGGCTCAGATGGCCAACACCACTCCCAGCGTCGTCGGGATCTCCAAGGCTGCCAAGCAGGCGGCCTGGAGCGACGTCATGAAGGCCGCCGGGACGGAAGTCGAAGCACGCCAGGCGCACGTCGAGGGAATCATTGAGGTTCGCGCAGCTGTCGCCGCCTTGGCGCTCAGCAGCCCGGCATTCGTGACGGGCGTCAAGGACGGGCCGGCCAAGGGTCTGATTCGCATGGCACTAATGCGCTACGCGACGGTGCCGGTGGGTGAGGTCATCGAGACCGAGCGCACCGTGCCGGTCGTCGACAGCGGCCGTCGCCACTTCGTCACCTTCTCGAAGGTGCCGAAATGGGTGGCAGTCTACCCCCGGCTCGCGGCGTTCAATAATGCACTGCAGGCCTCCATTGGCCCGCAGCGGCTGACGCCGAGCGCGGTCACGTTCGCGGAGCGCAAGTTCTGCGAACTGATCGACAAGGCGTACGGAACGTACGCCGAGCTGAGGGCCGCTGTCGCGGCCTAACTACTTCAAAAAACTGAATAGGGTGGACGTACTCGGACGGGAAGTTGATGAGGTATGCTTTGGCCATGTGTCAAGTTACCAACAGCTCCTCCCGTCCGGGTGAACACTCACCTATCTTTTCTTTGATACCTACACCCTACCAGGGTGTTTTTTGTTACCTAGGGATACGTGGTAAGATGAGAGTAATGACAGAAATTATTTTAGTACGCCACGCCGAGTCGGAAATGAACGTGCGATATGGGGATGTCGTCGGTGGTCGGTCAAACCAGGCTGAGCTAACCGAGCTTGGCAGAAGTCAATCTCGAAAACTTGGTGATTACCTGCTGCAAAAAGCCATTCAGCCAGCCGTCGTGTATGTGTCGGAAGCTTTACGTACCCAGCGTACAGCGGTAGGGGCGTTCGGGTATGAGGTGCCCCTTGTGATTGATCCGCAGCTTAATGAAATGAGCCAGGGCGAGGCAGAAAACATGCCACGCCGTGAGGTGTATACCGCTGAGATACTTGAACAAATAGCACTGCTGCAAAAGGACTTTAAGATGCCAGGCGGCGAGTCGATGAATGAAGTAGGCGCACGAATGCGAGAATTTATAGATGACGTGGCAAGGAAACACCGCCAAGATAAGCTTGTCGTTGCCGTCACATCCGGTGTTGCGATCAAGTGCTTGATCGCTACCATCGCACCTCAGTCTCATGCTTGGATCTACGGACATGAAGTACCCAACGCTTCGCTGACCAGTGTCGGCGTAGATGACGGGCACATTGAAGTCAACTATATCGGCACACCGACTCAATAGATGGCAGATACGATTGACACGCGCAATGTCGTCGACCGCTACAAAGGCTGGTCGATGGAAGATATCGTGTCTGATCTCGATGCTCATGGCTCGAATCTTGAGATCGCGCTAGATAATGTCGAGCGTGACTACAATATGGGGACGATTGTGCGCAGTGCCAATGCGTTTGGGGTGCGTCGGGTACATATTATTGGCCGGCGGCAATGGAATAAGCGCGGCGCCATGATGACCGACAAATATCTCCATGTGGACTATCATGATTCGGCCGAAACCTTTCGTGCCGCCATACAAGGCAAAACGCTCGTGGCAGTCGATAATGTTCCCGCTGCTGTCTCGATCACCGATTGCAAGTTGCCGGAAGATTGCGTGCTACTATTTGGCGCCGAAGGACCCGGGATACGGACGGAGCTGCTACATGCCGCTGACCACATCGTGAAAATTGATCAATATGGTAGTACGCGCAGCCTCAATGTCGGGGTAGCGGCCGGTATCGCGATGTATGAGTGGAGTCGGCGGCACCATACACGCTAGAGAGCAACTTTTCTCTTGTGCTTGCAAAACAGATAAAATAATGCAAGAATAACTAAAGATATGGCAAGACTTTCTACCGAACCGTACAAGGGCACGCGCGATTGGTATCCAAACGAGATGCGATTGCGGTCGTATATTTTTCGCACCTGGCGCAAGGTCGTCAAAAGCTATGGCTACGAGGCGTATGATGCGCCGCTATTAGAGCCACTCGAGGTGTATGCTGCCAAGAGTGGTCAGGAGCTCGTCAATGATCAGACCTATGCGTTTACGGACCGTGGTGACCGACAAGTAGCGATTCGTCCAGAACTAACCCCGAGTGTCAGCCGTATGATTGCCGCTAAGCAACAAGAAATTGCTATGCCGGCGCGCTGGTACAATATCGGCCAATTTATGCGCTATGAACGGCCGCAGCGGGGGCGTGAACGAGAATTTTGGCAACTCAACTGCGATATCTTTGGTGCCGAGGGTGCACTGCCAGAGGCAGAAATTATCGGTATGGGTGCGGAAATCCTCAAGGCCTTCGGCGCCAGGGATGAGATGTTTACCATTAAGATCAACAACCGGCGGTTAATTAATTCGATGATGGCGCACTACCTAGAGCTTGATGGTGTGCAGGCGCAGTTGATGATCAAATTGTTTGATAAGAAAAACAAGATCGCACCCGAGGCTTTTCGTGACCAAGCTATCGAAATTTTTGGCCAGGATGGGGCCGCCAAGGGGTTGCAAAAGATTGCGCAACTTCTGGCAGCTCGGACGATGGCTGATTTACCAGAAGTAATCCGCGACAGCGAAGTTGTCAAGGAAGTCCAAGAACTCTTTACGTACCTCGAGCGAGCTGGCATCAAAAACGCTATGTTTGACATCACGCTGATGCGCGGGCTTGACTACTACACCGGCACGGTGTTTGAGTTCTTTGACACCCACCCAGAGAATAATCGCTCGCTCTTTGGCGGTGGGCGGTACGACGGGCTGGTGGGGCTGTTTGGGGCCGAACCAGTCAGTGCGGTTGGGTTTGCACCAGGATTATCAATGACAGAGCTGTTCCTGCAAGTGCATGATTTGGTGCCGAAACTCGGTTCGACAACAGATATTTATATGATAGCCATCGGTGATGGCTTGCGTGGTGCTATGAAAGTGGCTGAGCAATTTCGTGCCGAAGGTGTCAATGTTGAACTCGATTTCACGGGTCGCAAGATTGATAAACAACTCAAAACTGCTATCAAGAAGCAAGTTGATCATGTCATGTTTGTCGGCGAAGAGGAGCTGAAATCTGAAGTTTATCCCCTCAAGAACTTCGAGACCGGTACCGAGCAAAAGCTAAGTCTGGAGCGCATCGTGTCGGCAATTCGCGATCATCGTGCCAAACCGACGCGAGATGATGAAGAATTTACGGTTGACGTGTAAGTATCATCTCGGTTATGCTTAGCACATGGTACAACGCACTGGGCAGTGTGCAACTCGTGGCTTTACTATCGTTGAGCTACTGATTGTTGTGGTAGTAATTGCCATTCTAGCGGCGATCACTATCGTAGCTTATAACGGTATCCAAGATCGCGCACAAGATTCTCGTATGAAAACTGCAGCCGGTCAAGTAGAAAAAGCAATCCGGCTATGGGGGCTTGACAATGGTGCTATCATGAAGGGTGGCTGGGGGTCTACTACCGCGGCAGTAGATGGAAAATGTTCAGATGGCTCCGGTGGATTTTTTGGTTCTAGGTCGTATACCTGTACAGTTGAAGATGCATTGGTATCGGCAAACCTTTTACCCAAAGGTTTTAGTACAAAACTGCCTGCAAATAAATACTACAGTCCTCCTACGGGTGGCAGGCTGAGTATGATGGTGTATGCATGCGGGACCGGAAGGTATGCTCTCTATTGGACACTTCGGATACCAACGGCTGATGACACCGCAAATCTCACAAGCATTATATCAACCTGCAGCAACTATGCTGGCATACAAACCACTTATGGTATGCAAGCGGCAAAGATCATTGACTTAAACTGAAGATTTGAACAGACGCTTGACCTAGTTGAGAAACTTGATTATGCTTAGCATATAATAAAACGCACTGGGCATCGTGCAACTCATGGTTTTACCATCGTCGAGCTTTTGGTTGTGGTAGTCATTATTGCAATTCTAGCGGCAATCACCATCGTTGCCTATAACGCTATTCAAGACCGGGCTAATGAGTCGAAGATGAAGACGGCGGTCCGCCAAGTAGAGAAAGCGATGCGAATATGGTCACTTGATTATGGTGATATTTTTGTGAGCGGAATCAGTTCCAGCAGCGCAGTTGCTAATGGCCGATGCGCAAATGGTAATGGCGGCTTCTTTGGAACTGCAACCTACACCTGTACGGCGGAAGATGCACTCGTCTCGGCTACCTTGCTTCCGGCTGGCTTTAGTAGTAAGTTGCCGGCTAATAAGTGGTATAATACAGCTTCTGGAGGAAGGCTGAGTATCATGCTATATCAGTGCGGTGCTGGAAAGAGTGCAATTTATTGGACATTGCGAAATCCTACTGCTGAGGACACAACTTCAATTAATGATACTCTGACGACGTGCGGTAATAGCGTAAGCATTCGTGACAATTGGGGTATGAAAGCTGCCGTGATCATCGATATGCGATAGCTTTTGACCCGCATTTCCTCCTCTGTTATACTTGGGTAATATGAAAGTTACTACCAGACATACCTCAGATACGCATGTCGAGCTGACAATTACGCTTGGCAAAACAGAATTACATGATGCCGAACAGGTCGCGCTGAAGAAACTCTCGAAGACACTGAAAGTCGCCGGATTCCGCAAGGGCCATGTGCCGCTTGATGTCGCCGCAAAGCATATTGATCCTAACGCGCTTGCTGATGAAACGCTCAATAACGCGGTGAGCAAAGCGGTGGCAGAGGCGTTCCTCAAAGATAAGGTACAGGTACTTGACCGTCCGAATGTATCGGTCAAGAAATTTGTGCCTGGCCAGGAACTAGAATTTACGGCCGATGCTCATATTTTGCCAGAGGTAAAGTTAGGTGATTACAAAAAGCTCAAGGCAGAGAAAGAGACGATTACTGTTACTGCCGCAGATGTTGATGAAGTGCTTGGGCGTATCAAAGCCGGTATGAGCGAGAAGAAAGAAACCAAGAAAGTTGCGGCTCTGGGTGACGAAGCAGTGATTGATTTTGTTGGCAAGAAAGCCGGCAAGGCGTTTGAGGGCGGTACGGGTACGGATTATCCGTTGACGCTTGGTTCCAATTCGTTTATCCCCGGGTTTGAGGAAGCGCTGGTCGGCTTAAAGGCTGGTGATAAAAAAAATGTGCCGCTGACATTCCCGAAAGAATATCACGCCAAAGACTTGGCCGGCAAAAAAGTGGTCTTTGAGGTAACGGTCAAGAAAGTCAATCACATCGTTAAGCCGGAGATGAATGACGAGTTTGCCGCCAAGGTCGGGCCGTTTACGACCATCGACGAGTTAAAAGCAGATGTCAAGCGTGAGCTGATGGCGCAGAAGGAGCGTGAAGCTGGTGATCGCTTGAAAGACAGCTTGGTGCAACAACTGGTCGCTAAAAGCAAGGTGGCCGTGCCCGAAGTGCTACGTGAGGCACAGATTCGCTCTATCGAGCAAGATGTCACGCAAAATCTGACGTATCGTGGTGCCACGTTTGAACAGTATCTGGCTGAGCGTGGGCTGAAAGATCGTGACGAATGGGTTAAGACCGAGGCAACTGAGGCAGCCGACAATCGCATTAAGGCTGGCTTGGTGCTAGCTGAGCTGAGCAAAGTGCTGAAAGTCGAAGCGACCGCTGATGAGTTGGCCGAACATATCAATGCTTACCGTACACAATACGCCAACAATCCGGAGATGGCCAAGCGCTTTGATGAGCCAGAAGTGCAGCGTGAAGTCGCCAATCGACTCATTACCGAAAAAACCGTCGATCAACTAGTTGCGCTAAATACGAATAAATAGTATAATTTAGAAACTCCGTACTTCAACTACTTCCGAAAGGGAAGTGCACATGAAAAAATGGTTGTGGATCACTCCGCCAGAGGCGTACTCAGCGCGGCGTGCGCTGTTTGCGATGCTACTGCGGACACTATGTACTATTCCACTCCTTGCAGGCGTTCTATACTTGGCTGCGTGGTTCACTGTAATGGGCGGCGGCGTTCTCGCGATAGTGTATACACTCGTGATGGTCGTTTTACTCGTACTCGCGGCTGTGTATCTTGCGCTTTCGTGGGCGTGGGAGCCATGGGACGTCTACACCGACTACAAGGGCTGGAACCAGCGAAAGTCGTCGGTACATTAATTCGACCAGTGCTTCAGAGGTGCGGAGCACTCCAAGATGATGATAAATTAGCACTCACACTTGACGAGTGCTAATTTTTGATTACAATGAGAGTATGACGAAGAACTATCTGGTACCAAATGTGATCGTAAAAACGCGTGATGGCGAACGTGGCTATGATATCTACTCGCGCCTGCTCGAAGACAGGATTATCTTTATTGGTGAGGAAATCAATGAACACACGGCAAATGTAGTGGTGGCACAGTTGCTCCACCTTGCGAATGAAGATCCCGACAAAGATATCCATCTGTACATTAATAGTCCCGGCGGCAGCGTGTATGATGGCCTAGCTATCTATGACACGATGAACTTTATTAAACCTGATGTTGCTACCTATGGTATTGGTTTGCAAGCAAGTATGGGTGCTTTCTTGCTGAGTAGTGGGGCCAAGGACAAACGACATTTATTGCCAAATGCCCGAGTGATGATTCATCAGCCGTCGAGTGGCACTCAAGGTAAAGTGACTGATCAGGAGATCTCGCTCAAAGAAGCGCTAGAGTTAAAAGAGCGCCTCGCAGAAATGATGGCAAAAAATACCGGTCAGAAACTCGCGAAAGTCAAGGCTGATATGGAACGCGACTTTTGGATGAGCGCCAAGCAAGCGAAAGAATATGGCATTGTCGATCAAGTTATTGACAAAATGTAAAAAATAAATTACAATCTGTGCTGGACACATTAATCTCCGAATAAAAGAGGTAAAGCTGTGTGGCACATTGATTTGGGTCGATTGATTTTCCATGTACTGCTGACATTTGCGCTGGCAGCATCGCGTACGTTCTGTCATTTTGGTTCTTCTTCATGACCCTTAAGTTACGGGGCAAGTCGCTGTTTGACAACAACTCAAACTCAAATGGACCCAACAACAAGAATGGGAGAGAAGCATAATGATGCTCAAAGACTACATGAAGTTTAGCGACGGTCGGTATATGCAAGCGATGTTTGCGACTGGCGGAGCTGCAATTCTGTGGGCCGCATTCCCAAACGTTGCAACGATACTGCTTCTCATCGTTTCGGGGGGGGCGTGGCTGGCGCGAGCTGCCCAGGGATCGGCCGATCCGTTCCGCGAAATGTTGATGGTTGCTCGCGCTCAAGCACAGTTTTCTCGTGATGTGCAGCTGTTGGTTGACGCCGGGAAAATCTCGCACCTTAAGGCTGCGCGACTTCTCGCCGGCATAGATCCAATGACTTCGTCGCTCAAGCGCGAGCTGGAGTTTCTGAGGAAGTAACTTTGCGCTCACCCCCTGGAGCGTACTACCGTCTGTATGACAATGCAGACGGTTTTTCATTGGTTTATCTATTGACATTCTCAAAGGGAATATTTACACTAAGAAGTAATGAAGATTGTGTAAGTGGGTCATTTTGTATACTGCGCCTATGGCGTGGCGTTTTGGTATACAGCGATTCCCGCTTAAGTAAATGCTTCGGCGCCAAGCAACATGCGAGATTACCAGAGTGAGACCCACCATCTGGTAGCACGCGAACTCACTATATATTCAACACTAACCTATTTAGAGGGGACATACGTGGCTACACGAAAGCAAGCGACAACTGCTCCAGTGAAGCGTGTTTTTTTCACCGAGGACGACACTGCGCTGGATATCCCGAACCTCGTAGCTCATCAAAAGGAGTCGTGGAAAGACTTCGTCGAGACGGGCCTGAGCGAGATTTTCGCGGAACTCAATCCAATCAAGGATTACACCGAACAAAAACTTGAACTGAGCTTTAAGCAATACGCGTTCCAGGAACCAAAGAACGATGAGCAATTTGCCAAGGAAAACAACCTGACGTTTGATGCACCGCTGCTCGTGACAGCCGAGCTGGTCAACAAAGTTACTGGTGAAATGAAAGAGCAAGAGATTTACCTCGGTGATTATCCGTGGATGACCGAGCGCGGAACGTTCATCATCAACGGGACGGAGCGCGTGGTGGTGAGTCAGTTGATCCGTTCGGCCGGGGTGTTCTTTACGGCTGAGCGCGGTGTCGGCAAGAGCCTTTATAGCGCGAAATTGATTCCTGGCCGTGGCGCTTGGCTGGAATTCGAGACCACTGCGAGTGGTGCGCTCTATGTCAAGATTGACCGCCGTCGCAAGATCCCTGTCACAACACTGCTGCGAGCTCTGGGTTACAGCAAGGTTGGTGAGATTAAAGATCTTTTCAAAGATATCGATACCGGTGAAACAAAGTATATCGAAGCGACCCTCGAAAAAGATCCCGCGCATGGTGTCAACGAGGCGTTGATCGAAGTCTATCGCCGGTTGCGCCCGGGTGACCTCGCAACCGTTGATAACGCTCGTCAAATGATCGAGCGCATGTTCTATGATTTTAAGCGTTTTGACTATAGCCGTGTCGGTCGCTACAAGATGAATCAGCGCCTCGGCCTTGATGTCGCTAATACTGCTGAAAACCGCGTATTACAACTGAGCG
The DNA here is from genome assembly GCA_039809225.1 of Saccharimonas sp. (SeqCode). Classification (GTDB taxonomy): domain Bacteria; phylum Patescibacteriota; class Saccharimonadia; order Saccharimonadales; family Saccharimonadaceae; genus Saccharimonas. The sequence goes on along the minus strand of JBDHUN010000010.1, from coordinate 10,570 downwards.
ACCTCGTATCAATCATCCGCGAGATGATTCGTCTCAACAACACTCAAGAGCCTGGAGACGACATAGATGCGCTCTCGAACCGACGCATCAAGCTCGTCGGCGAACTGGTGGCGCGTCAATTTCGCGTCGGTATGCTGCGCATGCAACGCAACGCCATGGATCGCATGAGCATGAGCGACATCACGACGGTTACGCCATCTCAATTGATCAACGCACGTCCGGTCGTCGCTGCGGTCCGTGAATTCTTCGCTAGCTCTCAGTTGTCGCAGTTGCTTGATGAAGTCAACCCACTCTCGGAACTCAGCCATAAACGCCGCCTCAGTTCGATGGGCCCGGGTGGTCTCAGCCGTGAGCGCGCCGGATTTGACGTCCGTGACGCTCATCCGACGCACTACGGCCGCATCTGTTCGGTCGAAACGCCAGAAGGCGCTAATATTGGGCTGGTGCTGAACCTTGCTACCTATGCTCGGGTGAACGAGTATGGATTCATCGAGACACCATACCTCAAGGTGAAGAACGGTAAAGTCACTGACGAGGTTGTGTACCTTGATGCCAGCCAGGAAATCACCGAAGTGATCGCCGATGCTGGTGCCAAACTTGATAAAAACGGCAAATTTGTTCGTGAACGTGTCTCGGCTCGTAAATTCTTGAAACCTGGTCAGGTTGACGCCAGCGAAGTCACCTACATGGATGCTGCTCACAAACAAATCTTGGGAAGCACTGCCGCCTTGGTCCCGTTTATCGAGAAGAACCGTATCGACCGCTCGTTGACTGGTTCGAACATGCAACGCCAGGCAGTTCCGCTTTTGACTCCAGAAGTACCGACAGTTGGTACCGGTATTGAAGGCCATGTGGCACGTGATTCAAGTCAACTGATCGTCGCCGAAAGCGCTGGGGAAGTCATTCGTGCTGATGGTGATACTGTCGAAGTGAAATACAAGGATGGTGTCAAGAAATATGACTTGATTCACTTTGCGAAGAGTAATGATGACCGCTCGATTAACCAAAAAACTCGTGTCCACCGTGGTGATAAGGTGAAAAAAGGTGACATTTTGATCGAAGGTGCGTCTGTAGCTCGAGGCGAGTTGGCGCTCGGTAAAGACCTGCTCGTTGCCTTTATGCCATGGGCCGGTTATAACATGGACGACGCCGTTGTTATCAGCCGTCGATTAGTTGAGGATGATAGCCTGACAAGTATCAATATCAAAGATTACAATGTCGAAGTGCGCGAGACTAAACTGGGTCCGGAAATTGTCACCCGTGACATCCCAAATGTCTCTGAAGAAAGCTTACGTCACCTCGACGAAGACGGTATTGTGCAACTTGGTTCAGAAGTATCGGCCGGTGATGTATTGGTCGGTAAAATTACGCCAAAGGGCGAGCAAGAGCTGAGCTCAGAGGAGCGTCTGCTCCGTGCTATCTTTGGTGAGAAAGCCAAGGACGTCCGCGACACGTCTCAGCGTATGAACAATGCCGGTGGCGGTAAAGTTGTTGGCGTTAAGATCTTTAGCCGTGAGAATGGTCATGAGCTAAAAGCCGGTGTTTTGATGCAGATTCAGATTTTCGTTGCGCAACTGCGCAAGATCAGCGTCGGTGACAAGCTCGCCGGTCGTCACGGTAACAAGGGTGTCGTCGCTCGTATCCTCCCAGTCGAAGATATGCCATACATGGCCGATGGTACACCAGTTGATATCGTCCTCAACCCACTCGGTGTCCCGAGCCGTATGAACCTCGGACAGCTGTTTGAAACTCACCTTGGTATGGCTGCACGCGCCCTGGGCTATCACGTCGCGACGCCGCCATTTAACGGTGTGCCGAATGATGTCATCGAGGGCGAGCTAGAAAAAGCCGGTTTTGCCAAAGACGGTAAATCGCAACTCTTTGACGGACGTTCTGGTGAAGCCTTTGAAGAGCGCACGACAGTCGGTGTCATGCACATGATCAAGCTGCACCACATGGTTAGCGACAAGATCCACGCGCGCTCAACCGGTCCCTACACGATGGTGACGCAGCAGCCGCTCGGTGGTAAGGCACAGAATGGTGGTCAGCGCTTTGGTGAAATGGAGGTGTGGGCCCTCGAAGCATACGGTGCCGCCGCCACGCTTCAGGAAATGCTGACGATCAAATCGGACGATGTCTACGGTCGCGCCAAGGCGTACGAGTCAATCATCAAGAACGACATCATCACTGGGCCAAAACTGCCAGAGAGTTTTAATGTTCTCGTCAAAGAGCTGCAAGGCCTCGGCCTCCGCGTCGACTTGGTCGACGAAAGCAGTGAAGCGACAATCGACGCCGAAAGCGTTATCGAACAGCACGGTCCCGAGGATAAATCGGTACCTGTTGCTTCCGTCACTATCAGCGACGATGATGACGAGGAAACCGTACTTGATGAAGCTGACGAATTTGGCGATATTGATGACGATGATGGCATGAGTATCCAAGATATTGATGAAATTGAAGAAATTAAGGAAGAAGGAGAGGAGGCGTAATATGGCACCACGTGTTGCTCCAACCACAGGGATTGCCGACTTTGACGCAGTCCGCCTCGCTGTAGCAAGCCCCGAAGACATTCTGAAGTGGAGTTATGGTGAAGTTACCAAACCAGAGACGATTAATTATCGTACGCAAAAGCCTGAGCGCGATGGCTTGTTCTGTGAGCGTATCTTTGGCCCGGTCAAAGATATTAACCCGCATGATAGTAAGCTAAAGGGTGTTCGTAGCCGTGAAGCTGCCGTCGACAAAAACGGTGAACTCGTTACCAAAGCGATTGTCCGCCGCGAACGCATGGGCCATATTAACCTCGCCGCTCCGGTAGCTCACATCTGGTTTATGCGTGGTACCCCAAGTGCTATGAGCTTGCTACTCGGTATTACGGTGCGTAATCTCGAGCGCATCGCCTACTTTGCAACCTATGTCATCCTCGATGTTGAAGCCGAGAAACGCGACCAGATGCTGGCAGATCTCGAAGCCGAGACTGAGGCTGGACGGGTAGCGATTAAGATGCGCTACGAACGCGAAGCAGGTGCTGAAGGCGCTGACGTTAAGAAGTTAGCCGAGGAGCAATCCCGTGAAGTCGAGGAACTTGACAGTAACTACTTGTTGAAGAAGGGGCAACTGGAGAGTCTCGTCAAGGGTGCGTTGCTGAACGAAACCGACTACCGCAATTTGCCAGAGGAATATGAAGAACTCGTGACAGTCGGCATGGGTGGTACCGCTCTCAAGGCACTACTTGAAGAAATCGACTTGCCGAAAATCATCGCTGAGCTCCAAGAAGAAGTCGAGGGCGCCAAGGGCCAACGTGAGAAGAAGCTTCTCAAACGCCTCAAGGTGCTCGAAGGCATGCAAGCGGCCGGTATCAAACCAAGCAGCTTGACGCTGACCGTGCTGCCAGTGATCCCTCCGGATCTCCGTCCGATGGTACAGCTGACCGGTGGCCGTTTCGCGACCAGTGACCTCAACGACCTTTACCGTCGTGTCATCAACCGCAATAACCGTCTCAAGAAGCTGATCGACCTCAATGCTCCGGAAGTTATCCGCCGCAACGAGATGCGTATGCTGCAAGAAGCCGTAGATAGTCTGATTGACAACTCAGCTGCTCGCGGTGGACGTGCGGTCAATGCCACCGGTGGTCGCCGCCGCCTCAAGAGTATCTCTGATATGCTCAAGGGTAAGCAAGGGCGGTTCCGCCAGAACTTGCTCGGTAAGCGCGTCGACTACTCTGGCCGTTCGGTCATCGTGGTTGGTCCAAAACTCAAGATTAACCAATGTGGTTTGCCGAAGCAGATGGCGCTTGAACTGTTTAAGCCGTTTGTGATCAGCTGGCTGATTCGTGGTGAATATGCACATAATATTCGCTCAGCAACACGCTTGATCGAAGCCGGTGAAGCGATTGTCTGGGACGCACTTGATGCGGTTATCGAGGGCAAGTATGTACTACTCAACCGTGCACCGTCACTTCACCGTCTCAGTATTCAGGCCTTCCAGCCAAAATTGGTTGAGGGCAAAGCGATCCAACTTCACCCGCTTGTGGCGAGCGGATTCAACGCTGACTATGACGGTGACCAGATGGCGGTACACTTGCCGCTCTCGACTGAAGCCCAAGCAGAGGCCAAGGAGCTCATGAGCGCTGTAAATAACCTCTTGAAGCCAGCTGACGGTAGTCCGGTGCTCAATATCAATCAGGATATTGTGCTTGGAAACTATTATCTGACTTATAACAAGCCAAGCGCGCAAACTGACATGGTACAAGTATTTGCCAATAGCCGCGATGCCGAACTAGCATACGATATGGGTAAATTGCAGCTCCAAAGTCCGATTCGAGTGCGTGCCAAGGGTGCGATTCGCACGACAACGCTCGGCCGCGTCTTCTTTAACGAAATCTTGCCCGAGGATTTCCCCTACAACGACAATGTCCAGAATAAAAAGGAATTGAAGAAAGTCCTCGCCCAGATATTCGACAGGTATGGCGCAGAAGAGACTGCTAAAACTGCTGACCGTATGAAAGGCTTGGCGTTCCGATTTGCGACGACGAGCGCCGTATCTACGGGTATGCAAGATTACCTCAGCTTTGAGGAAATTGGCGACTTTGTGCGCGAAGGTGACGAGCGCGCAGCGCAAATCTCGGACCAATACGACCAGGGTCTCATCACAGAAGATGAGCGCTACAACCTCACGGTTGCTAACTGGCGTACCGTTGACCGCAAGGTAGAAGACTTCCTTCGCGGCGAATTGGCCGATATGGACACCAGTATTTCTACTATGGTGAACTCGGGCGCCCGTGGTAATATCACCAATGTGAAACTTGCCAGCGCGATGATCGGTATCCAGGTGGACGCCACTAACCGTGAAATTGAGCTGCCGGTACGCTCCAACTTCAAGCGTGGTCTATCGAGCCTGGAGGCCTTTGTGGCGACGCGTGGAGCCCGTAAGGGTCTCATCGATACAGCGCTTAAGACTGCTGACTCCGGCTACCTGACTCGTCGTCTCGTGGATGTAAGTCAAGACGTCTTTACAGTGCCAGATGAAGCTGGTGATGACAAGGGCTTCACTATCTATCGCAGCGAGTCTGAGCAAACGATGATCGACTTTGGTAACCGCCTTTACGGACGGTATACTGCCGAAGAAGTACCTGGGCACATTGCGGTTAACGAGTTGATTACTCACCAAGTTGCAGATGCGATTCAGGCAGACGATAAAGTGACTGAGGTAAAAATCCAATCTGTTCTTTCGACAAATAACTTGAACGGTATCCCACAGCGAAGTTACGGCATCGACATGGCAACTGGTGAGCTGGTTGATACCGCTCAACCTGTTGGCGTGATTGCCGCTCAGTCCGTCGGTGAGCCGGGTACCCAGTTGACGCTTAATACCTTCCACAGTTCTGGTGTTGGTGGTTCAGATATTACCCAGGGTCTGCCGCGCGTCGAAGAGCTGTTTGAAGCGCGCAATCCAAAAGGCCAGGCCTTTATGAGTGAAGTGACGGGTACGGTTGATGTTTGGGAAGATGGTAAAAAGTATATCGTCCAGATCACACCAGAGGCTGGTCATGTCGAGCGTATGCAGCTTGAAGGCCGAACCGTTTCAGTGAAATCCGGCTCAAATGTCAAAGTTGGGGACGTCTTGGCAACGGCCGACGGCGAGGCACATCCACTCGTCGCGCCATTTGACGGCGTGGTTGAAGTTGCCGAGGATACACTGGTGATTGCCGCAAATGCGAGCGCGCCCGTTCGCTATGAGATTCCAGGTAACCTCCAGCTAGTCGTAAGCAAGAACGACCGTATCGAGGCGGGTGACCGCTTGACGATCGGTTCGCTCAATCTGCACGATCTGATGCGCCTTAAGGGAACTGAAGCAACGCAGCGTTACATCATCAACGAAGTGCTGCGCATCTACGCGGCGCAAGGCCAAGATGTGGCTGACAAGCACCTTGAGATTATCGTGCGCCAGATGTTTAGCCGCGTGCAAATCGAGGACCCAGGCGACAGCACCTTTGTGATGGGCGATATCGTCAGCAAAGCAAGCGTGGTTGATGCCAACAAAGCTTTGGCGGCCGAGGGCAAAGAGCCGGCACAGTATACTCAGCTACTGCTTGGTATCACCAAAGTGTCGATCTGGAGTGATAGCTGGTTATCGGCTGCTTCTTTCCAGGACACAACTCGGGTGTTGATCAATGCTGCTACCAGCGGCCGTGCCGATCGCCTCGGCGGGCTCAAGGAGAATGTCATCATCGGACGCAAGATTCCGGTTGGCACTGGTGCGCATGCCCTTAGCGACGACGAAACGCCTGAGGATGAGTACGAAGCAGACGAGGAGCTGATCGCTGAAGAGATTAGCGCCGACGTTGATCTCGAGTCGTAGTCACTTCTACGCCTAAAACGCCGCTCATTGCTATGGGCGGTGTTTTGTTATATATTATATTTCAGAAACGTACACCACCGTGCGTTTCATTCATCGGAGACAGACGGGGAGTAGTTATGACCATTCAGCCCGAGCCCACCTCGGAAAACAGTTCAAATGTAACCGAAGGTGGCGAAGCTGTTTTGACGAGTGCCACTTCACCCTACAATGCAGTCGTAGTGCCAAAGGCAGTTGATGATCAAATTCGTCGCGTACAGTCCTTGCTGCCGCCAGCAATAATCCTATCGCCAAATGTCTTGATTGCACTGACGATTGGGGCGAGTGTATGGGATGTTAATCTGCTCGCACTTGAGAAAACAGCAGGGTTCGTTGCGCCCGAATTGAATGATCGTCAAAAGAAACGGCTAGATGCGATGGTTCGAGTGCTCGTGTGCATGCACGACGCAGTCGGGATCGATCAAGCCGCAGATCTGTTTGTAAGCGATCGGCGAATAAACCTTAAGCCCTATGGTGCAGCAGTATCACCAGCAACGGCCATTCTCGAAGAAGCGTTCGAAGAGTTGCCAGCGTATGTGGACGTGCTGGTTACATAACTGCTTTCACCTCATAACCCAGTACGGGCCAGATAGTCTGTCTCCCGTACTCCTGAGTCGCCTATGTTAGGCGCTTCGGGAGTACGAATAGTAACGAGGTATTACGGAGTAACCGTCGTCGCAGCGCTGCCGTTATAGCAAGTTTCACCAACGTAAGCTTTTTTGGCTTCTGGAGTTGTGAAGTCGCTACAGGCCGGGCCAGGACCAACATCATTCTTAGAGGTAACGTAATGCCAGACGTCATTGCCTTTTCGATAAAACAGCATCTCGCGACTGCCGGCACCCATATTAGCCGCACCTAGCATCAATGACGCCAGTGTATAGCCAGTGGTCTTACTTTGCTTGGTGACTGGGCGACCGTATAGTGCTGCCGTGGTGTCGATGGTAAAACCTCCAGAGGTGAGAGCTGCTTCGTAAAATGGTTTTTGCAAAGCGGCCACTTCTTTAAATGACGACATATTAGCGCAGACTGCCGTGACCGCATGATCAGCGCGGATATTATCAGCCGTGCCTGCTGAAGTGACTTTGCAGACCGCATCACTGCCTTTGTAAGTGGCGACATAATCAGTCATCGAGTTTGTTTCAGCCAATTCCTCGGTCATTGCTTTTGCTTTGAGGGCTTTGCCAATTTCTGCCATCTTGACGGCATTGTCATCGGCCGATACATCACCCTTCAGGCCTACGTAATCAGTCTTAGCACGAAGATCGGTGTTGAATGCATAGCCTGGCACGCGTATCGCATAAAGGGGTGTATCAAAGTCTGACGACGTGCCCGGAAACACCGTTTTAACAGTCGCCAGTGCCTCATTAGCCGTTATTTTTGGAGTAGTCGTTGAATTTTGAACTGTTGGAGTAGTGGTCGTATTGCTTGAAGATGGCTTTTCAAAATAGGCTTTGTAGACAGCCAAGGTAGCGGCACCTCCGAGAACTGCCATCAAAAGAGCAAGCAAAAAAACGAGCAGCGGTTTGCTGCGGCGCTTCGTTTTTTCCCTGGCCAGTGCATCATTCGCGGCCGTTACTTGCTTGTCGCGGTGCACATCCTCGAGCGCCTGATCATTATTGACTTGTTTCGGCGGTGTATCCATTAGTAGTTCCTCGTTATTATACTTATGCCTATATTGTACGCTATGGCCTAGACATAATATAGGAAATTTGTTACAATCACAGGTAAAGAGTTTCTCTGGCACCCGCCAGACGCCGAGTACCGTTTGCTGCGGCCCCCCGGCAAGAACAGAGCCTTTAGCAAGCTCAATATGTATTTTGCATAATGTAAGTCATCTGAATAAAGGACGTCCAGATTGCGAGTGCCCTCTGTGATGATCGCCGAGCACCACAAGTAAGTTGTATGTAAATACTACTTATGAGGAGCGGAGACGAGCGCGCAGAGGGTGCCGCAAGATGGTGTGTCCGCAATGTGAAAGGAAGTAAATGCCAACAGTAAACCAACTGGTACGCAACCCCCGCAAAACGACTGCTCGCAAGAGTAAGTCGCCACATCTGGGTCGCATCCATAACGCCCTCAAAGTGCGTTATTACGACCAAGATGCGCCGCTTAAACGTGGTGTGTGTGTCAAGGTAACCACCAAAACCCCAAAGAAACCAAACTCAGCGCTTCGTAAAGTTGCTCGTGTTCGTTTGACCAATGGTCACGAAGTCTGGGCATACATTGGCGGCGAAGGCCATAACCTGCAGGAGCACGCCGTTGTGCTAGTGCGTGGTGGCCGCGTGCCGGATTTGCCAGGTGTGCGCTATCATATCGTGCGCGGTGCACTCGACCTTCAAGGTGTCGCCAAGCGCAAACAAGGCCGCAGTAAGTACGGTGCCAAAAAGGAGGACAAGTAAATGAGTATTGACGTACTGACTGTTAATCTACATGATGCAACATATCCGGACTCAGACGCTAAACCTAGCCTTGAACTCATTACTGCTTATGAATGCCACGAATTGTCGTGCATGCCAGAGTGTGCCACACCTGCGGTATGCGCCCTCAACGCACTTGCACGCAAAGGGAACGATTTAACCTATCGCGATCTAGGCGGAAGTATGCGCCACCCAATTTCACGTCCGTTAGCTAATGAAATCGGGCATCAAGGAGGCTTGAATCATGCCGCGTAAAGTCACCAAAAAACTCCAGCGCACTATCAAGCCTGACCGTAAGTATCAGTCCGTGCTCGTCCAGCGCCTGATCAACAAATCAATGCTCGACGGCAAAAAGCTAGCTTCTGAGCGGATGGTCTACTCGGCGCTGGAGCAAGCCGCCAAAACCCTGAAAAGTGAGGAACCACTTGAAGTGTTCGAAAAAGCTCTCAAGAACGTCAGCCCGAACTTTGAAGTCAAGAGCCGCCGTGTTGGTGGTGCCAACTATCAGATTCCGTTCCCCGTGCAGGGCCACCGCCAATTGCACTACGCATTTAGCTGGATGGTGCAGTCGGCACGGGCTCGTAGTGGCATGCCGTACGAAAAGCGCCTGGCACTTGAAATCGTTGATGCCTACAACGAAACCGGTGCTGCCTTTAAGAAGAAAGAAGACACCCACAAAATGGCCGAGGCCAACCGTGCCTTTGCCCACTTTGCGCGTAGCTAGTCGGGTGTTCGTGAACAAATAGATAAATTGCCTACACATGTTAGGCAATTTTTTGTGATCAATAAAAATGACTGCATCTTCCCGGAGAAAAATGCAGCCTTGCGATCAAACTATGATCGAACTGCCATCTGGATCACCGGCGGCAGCTGTGTTGTAAGAGCGGAGCACCCACTTGCAACTGCAAGGTTGATGAGGATATACATCACCTCTTGGGTAGTTTGAGGCCCCGTAAGCGCAAGTTTACCTGCGTTCACATAGCCAACCATTGAATCATAAACATGGGTGCCGCCTCCACCCGGACGCATCATCTCATAGCACGTCAGTGCCATGAAAGTACCGCTGGCAACTTCGTTAGGCGGATAAGGAAATGTCAGACGTCCAGACATCGATGACATAAAACGCTGCACGTTTGTGTCAAAATATGTCCTAAAGCCAGTGTTGTATTGCTGTGAGCACAACGCTTCCATGGCGCCGCGAACGACGGCTGCTGCTTCTGTCGCACTGAAGCCGTAGTTGTCTTTGAGCGTTTCCATGGCTTTTTGAGGTGCAACGTTGCTCGCTCGCATCATGCAAACACTCATCGCCATTTCGAATGCTGTTTCGTAGGTGGCTGAGGATGGTTGCACGCCAAGCTCATACACATACCAGTTGACAAAGTTATCCGCCGCCTCTTGAGAGGTGTCTACCTGCTCTGGCGTTGTGGTGTGAAAGAGCATTGTATCTGCCGTAAGGTAGTATTCCCCATTGGGATCATCCGGCTCGGTAATGCTTGCGCCACCCGATGCGTAACTTTACACTGTCGTTGTTGAACTCTCGACTGGTGGAATAAAGAGCGGAGTCCTTGTACTTGAGGTGGACGACGTCGCGTTGACTAGTGTGGGTGTCGCCACGCCGCTACTGTTTGACGCGCAGCCCGATAAAATCGCCAGCGCACTAAAGAGGCCGATCAGTCGTTTCATGATCTCTCATCTCTGTAGGTACAACTTCTTGCTTGTCAAAAAGTATGGCGTAGTATAAATGATGCGCACGATATTTT
>JBDHUN010000009.1:0-32866 GCA_039809225.1 Saccharimonas sp. (SeqCode) | reverse complement strand
TGGCTGGGGTGGAGGGATTCGAACCCCCGAATGCTGGGACCAGAACCCAGTGCCTTACCACTTGGCGACACCCCACTAGTGCGCCATGAGAATGTATAGAATTTTTAATGAGGGATTCGACCTACTCATCGATTTCTTTGAAATCGCTCGTAGCCTCGCCTCAGCCCGGTGACGTTCGTCATCCGGGCTTCCGGCCTTGCGAAGCGCCGCTCTGGCGCTTCTCACACTTGGCGACACCCCAATACGGCAGTAAATTGTGCAGAACAAATTATAACATAACGCCGGCGACTATTGCTATCATCTCTGCTTTATCCTATGCTAAAACTAGTATTGAGGAGGACGTATGGCACATAAAGTAGTTCATGAACGACATGTTCAAAAAACCGGTAATATTTTACGCACGGTGTTGATTTGGGCTGGGTTTTTGCTAGCCTTTTTGGCTGGTGTAGTGCTGCTCTTTACCGATGGCAACCAGCGGGTGGCGCTCGTTATGGTCATTGTCGGCATGTTGGCCTATGGTTTTGCACTACGTGATTTTGATGTCGATGATGACGATTAGTCGGTAGTCACCGATTCACACCTAATCGCTACTTCTATGTAAGTGTGTTTGATTTTGTGTGACAACAATACGATACGATAATAACAGAGCAATAGCAGGACGACAGTGTGACGGAGCGATCGAGAAGTTTTTTAGAGACAAAGTACCCAGACGGTGTTGTTGTGATGGGCGGCATGGGAGTGAACGTTTCTAGCCCACTTGCTGTTGCCGAAATCGTAAAAACCGGTAATATCGGAACGTTGTCGCAAACGGCTGCTGGTGTATTGCTGGCACGAGAGTTGCAAGACGGCGACCCAACAGGTATGTATCGAAAGGTGTTGGAGGGTGAGAACGGGTTTTCGAACCAAGATATGTGGCTTCAGGTGAAGCAGAAGTTTTACCTGGAAGACGGTGTGCGGCCCAAAAAACAGCTACTTCGTTATCGACCGGTTGAGCGATATCGTAACGCTGAAAATAAAGAAGTCGAAATGCTCACAGTGATGGGGTCATATGCGTTGGTGGCAATTTCGCAGGTGCTTGCGGGTGATCATACTTGGAATGACTCGGGTGATATCGGTACAAACGGGCTTATTAAGATACCCAGGCCCCTTCCTGCCGCAGCCTACGGTGATCAGCTAGCACGCTCTCGGTTCTCTGCGCACGGTGCCGGCCGCGCCCGCCGACCAAATGGCGAGAATGTTTGATGATCTGGCAGCAGGACGACCTGTCAAATATGGGATTCATGTGCCGGGATATGACGGTGAATACGGTATTGATTTTCACCCGCGCCCATACAATCCGGATAATCATGACGTGTCGCTGCCGGAACTGTGGCCAATTGTGTCGAGTTATGAGCTGGCTGTGTATATGAAACGCTTTGGTGCCGATGCACTCAGCATCGAAGGACCAAAAACTGGTGGTCATAACGCACCTTTGAGTGGACATGAGGACCCATTTGATCACTACTTAGACCTAGGATTGCTACTCATCGTGGCGGGAGGTGAAGCGAGCCGCTGATTGCCGCGTGCACTGGCGATGGGTGCTCGGGGTGTGCAGGCTGGCACGTTATTCGCCGTCACCCAAGAGTCTGGTTTGGATGAGCCGCATAAACTCGATGCTGTGCGTCAAGCACTTAAAAAAGAGCTTGAATCGTCAGTCGATGACGCGATTTCTCCCACTGGGTATCCATTTTGGGTGGCAAAAATCAAAGATACGCTCGCAGAAAAACATTTGTTTGAGGGGCGTGATCGCGTATGTGATCTCGAAGTTCTGGCAACTGAGTACATTAAACCAAATGGCGAAATTGGTTACCGCTGTCCGTCGGAACCGATTGGGCAATATGAAAAGAAGGTTAAGAGCCCTGTCATGCTACGCAATATTTGGTAGGCGCGGCTGTCTGTGTAACGGATTGTTTGCTGCCGTGGGCCAAGGTCAAGAAAGCAACAAAGGCCGCAAAGAACTGGCAGTCGTGACACTTGGCGAGCACACCTCCATTGATATCCGTGGGGTGATTCAGACATACGGCTGGCCAATTACCGTTGAGAAAGCGACCCGGTATATTGCCGAGGGCAGTGGTGCCGAGTTATACCCGGAACTACAAAGTAATTAGCGAATGATTTTACTCATGGCGTCGAGAATGCTGAGGACGCGTTCGAGGCGGCTGACTTGGTGGTGGGCTTTCGTCTCGCCATAGCCAACTTTGATCGTGTGTGCGGTGCGTGGGAGGGCGGCAAACAGCGATTCGTCAGTATAGTCATCACCGGCTGCCAAAATAAAATCCGCCGGATACTTCTCGACAAGTATAGTGGCAATGGCTCCTTTTTCAACGGACGTCGGTTTCACCTCGATAATCTTATTGCCACTGTGCACTGCCAAATCGGTGCCGACAACTGCCTCGCGAAGCGCGCGCCGAATGGCATCGTTGCGCATGTACGCCAGCTCGGGATTGACTCGGCGATAATGCCAGACAATGGCAAAATCCTTCTCCTCAACGATAGCGCCGGGAGTTCGCGTGGCATACTCATGGAGAATCTCAAGTAGCCGAGTTTTGTCAAATGGTGTCGCATTCTGCCGCCACTTCCCTTTTTCCTTCACCCATGCGCCATGCTCGGCGACGAGCATGAGACGTGGAATCCGTGCGAACCACTCATCCATCGTTGCGCGTGGTCGGCCGCTAATGATACAAAGTGTCGTGCCGGTTTGTTCAGAGATCAACCGCAACCAATTAACTAACTTTGGACCTGGTCGAGCTGCTGATGCGTGGATACTAGAAGCAAATGGCTTTAGCGTCCCATCATAATCGAGCATGATCAAGCGTTTTTTGCTCGTAATGTACGATTTGATCAATGTGTCAAAGTCGTCTTGCAGGAGCTTCTTCCTGAGTGCACTATGGTGCGACGAATTGGCAATGGCGAGTTGACTGAGAAAGTCTTGCCCCCACTTTTCGACTGTGTAGTCGCTTAGCCGAGCTTGCATAGCGCGTTGGCGGCGCAGTTGCTCGGCTTTGGGCATAGTCAGTGCTTTGTAAATCACGTCGCTCAGCATCGTGATATCGTTTGGATTGACGAGCAGTGCGTCGCTTAGTTCGTTGGCGGCGCCTGCCATCTCGCTGAGGATGAGTACACCCTTGCGGTTACGTTTGCTTGCAATGTATTCTTTGGCGACGAGGTTCATACCATCACGCAGCGGAGTCACCAATGCGACTTCGGCCTTGGCGTAGAGCGCTACAATCTGGTGAAAAGTGAGATTTTGAAACTGGTAATTAATCGGTGCCCAATCGGTGGTTCCGTACATACCGTTGATGCGGCTAACGGTTTGCTCGATCTCATCGCGCAGTTGTTTGTATGTTTCTACCTCGGTGCGTGAGGGCACCGCCACCATCATGAGCGTCACCTTGCGTCGTAGGTCAGGGTGAGTGCTTAGTAGTTGATCGTAGGCTTCAAGACGTTTCATGATGCCCTTGGAATAGTCAAGCCGATCAACCGATAGGATGAGTTGTTGTTTGTGGTACCGTTCATCAAGCAGGCTAATTTCATGCTTGGTCTCAGGTGCTAACAGCGTGTCGCGAAACTTTTTGTAATCAATACCGATAGGAAAAACGTCGACTTTCACTCGGCGGTTCTCGTATACCAATACATTGCGCTCGCTGCTCGTTCCGAGAATGCGGTTACAACTTGACAAAAAATGTTGTGCATAATCATAAATATGAAAGCCGATCAAATCAGCGCCAAGCAGTCCTTCGAGAATCATCTTACGCTCTGGCAAGAGGCGAAAAATTTCGTACGACGGAAATGGAATATGCAGGAAAAAACCAATCTTGGCATGTGGCAATACAGCGCGAATCATGCTCGGGAGTAGTATCAATTGGTAATCCTGGACCCAGATTGCCGCGTGCTCCTCGGCCACCTTCTTGACAGCACGCAGGAACTTGCGATTGACGGCCATATAAGTTGACCAGTATTCCGCTTTGTACTGCGCAAAACTAGGAAAATAATGAAACAATGGCCATAGGGTATCATTTGCGTAACCTTCGTAAAACAGGGCGATTTCGCTAGCCGTCAGAAATACCGGTACACACCCATACTGTCGCAGCTCCTTTGTGATAAAGGTTTTTTCGGCAGTCGTCAGGTCGTCACTGGCAATTCCCGGCCATCCTACCCATAGTTGATCAGTTGCTTCAAGTGATGACATGGCGGTGGCTAGCCCTCCGCTGCTCGGTGCCACGACAAGTTTGCCATCGACACGAGATAGATTGACCGGCAGGCGGTTCGATACCACGACCAGATTTGACATATTGGTCTCATCCTATCACAAAAATCGGTTGACGAGTGTGAAAATTATCACTAGTATAAGAGGTATGCATCGGTTACTCGCTCCGAGTATCGCTGAATACAAAAAACGATACTTCAAACATGATATGCTCGCGGCGCTCGTCGTGACAGCAATTGCGATTCCTGAGTCGCTGGGTTTTGCGGTGATTGTTGGGTTGCCCCCAGTCACTGGTCTTTACAGTGCGGTGTTTGCGCCGATGGTGTTCGCATTGTTGGCCCATACGAAACGTCTCGTAGTGGGGGCTGACTCGGCCACCGCTGCTCTCGTTGCGTCCGGCGCGCTACTCGTAGCCCAAGCTGGCTCGCCTGAGTACGCCAATGCTATCGGCGTGATCGGCTTATTGACAGCTGCCGTGCTGTTGCTCATGGTAATGTTCAAAATGGGATTTCTGGCCGACCTCATCTCTCGACCGGTACTTATCGGATTTCTAGCTGGCGTCGGTATCCAGTTGATGGTGAACAAATTACCAGAAATGTTGGGTATTGCCGCGTCGGGTAGCTTGTTGCAACATCTCGATACCACCTTGCGTAACCTCACATCCATCAATGGTATGACACTCACTATTTCAGTGCTCGTGGTCGGTATCATCCTTATTACGCGTCAGACACGCGTGCCGGGTGAGCTATTGGGATTGGTGGCGGCGATTGGGTTTGCTGTATTGTTTCATGTGGGTGATTACGGCGTGAAGCTGGTCGGTGCTTTGCCGCATGGATTACCGACTTTGGCGCATCCGATGCTGACGATTGGTGATATTGTGACACTCTTTCCTGCGGCTCTGTCGATCGCGATCGTGATTTTGGCACAAAGCTCAGCAGTCATCCGTAGTCACGCTGGTGAGCACGACGAAAAAGTGCGTCTCAATCGAGATATCGCGGCGTTAGGGTTTGCTAATGCAGCCTCGGCATTGACGCATGGTTTCGCGATCAATGGCAGTCCCCCGCGTAGTTTAGCAGCCGACATGGCTGGTGGTCGTACTCAGCTTGTTAACTTGCTTATGGGGTGTTTTATCGCCGTTGTCCTCCTTTTTGGCGGTGATGTATTTAAATTTATGCCATCGGCTGCGCTGGCAGCGATTGTATGTATGATTGGTCTTCACTTGATTCGGGTAGCCGAGCTGCGATATATCTGGGAGACACATCGAACAGAATTTTTCGTAGCGATGGTTGCCTTGGTGGGAACGGCATTGTTTGGGGTCAGACAAGGAGTTCTGATTGCGGTGATTGTGTCATTAATGGAGCGTCTCAGTCGCCAATACCACCCTAAGGATGCGATTTTGCTGCGCGACGGCGAGCTGTCGGAATGGGCTGCTGAGCGGCTTGACCCACATCATCGTCACACGTCTCACCCGGAAGGGCTACTGGTCTATAGTTTTGATGGTTCGCTCTTTTTCGAAAATATCACCTACTTTGTCTCGAGGCTCAAACGTGCCATCGCCGGTGCCAAGCAGCCCGTACACTACTTGGTAGTCGATGCCGGTGCGATCGATAGCATCGACTATACGGCAGTGGAAAATCTCAAGATGCTCTATCGTCAACTCAGCACCGATGATATCAAACTCGGGTTTGCGCATGTGTCACCTAGCCTATTTGCTCAATTCGAACACTACGGTGTGGTGGACCTTGTCGGTGTCGATAATATTTTTCCGACACTCAACGCTGCCATTAAGTCTCGTCCGGGCAGCCGCCGTTCGTCGATTGATATGGTGAAGCGATTAGACTTAGCACCGGATAGTTACATCGTGATCGGTGGTGCAGTACTCGAAGCCATGAAGCTACGGCAAACTCATGACGTCGACCTGATTGTCAGCAACGATGTATATCGTGAATATCGCGATAAGCATCATTGGCAAGAATATGTACAAGACAACGGCAAGAAAATCTTGTCACACAACGGCTACAATCTCATGCATACCTGGATGAGCAAAAACCTCAAACGCCTTAATCGCAGCAAGCAAGTGATCGATGGAGTGAATTTTATGGGTATCAATGAGCTTATTGACGCGAAGCGCCGACTGGGGCGCAAAAAAGATATTGCCGATATTGCCCTGCTGAAAGAATACAAGAAAACACACTGACAACTAATAATCAGCTGGACAAAACACTAACCCGACGCAAGTGAGGCTATGAGGTGAAAGCGAGTTAATATTGGTTGTGTGTACACCGGTCGCGATGACGTAACCGATTTCTCGAAATGTCTCTGCACGTCTGAGGTTGAGAGTTAGTTGCTCCCGTTCGGTGTCAGTCAAGGCACAAAAATGAAGGAGATCAGATGTCCCAACAGCGCATATCATCGTCTCTCCGCCATGATGCCATGCGGTCCACAAGTACTGGCCGCGGTCATCACTCGTGAGCGGTAGATGAGTCGGCCGCGGCAACGGTGAGAGCGCGCGCGCCAGAAGTGTCGCTATATCGTTTGTTTGCCGCATCAGAGCGCGCGCAATAATGTCAATAAGCTGAGTCTTTGTTGTGCCAATCGGCACGAGCCGTGCGTTTGATAGCATAGATGCTGTCTAGTATAGCATAAGCGGGTTGCCAGTTGGCGAATGATACGCTACACTGAGGGCATGGTAAAGAAAGCTCAAGCGAAAAAAGTAGCTACTAAGAAAACAACAAAATCGACTGCGGCCAAGCGTGCGCCACGCAAGAATGCTGCCGTTTCGACCAAGGTAGATTATTACCCAAATCGTATGACGGTTGCTGTGTCGGCACTCGCTGGGACCCTCTTGGTACTATTTGCACTCATCGCCGTGCTTGGTTCGCGCTAGACACTAGGTTTCCGGCAGGACGAGTAGTATACTGAAGAATATGAAAGTTCGTATTCAAATTGACACGCAAACCTTTGTGCGCTTTTGGTTGGTTGTTATTGGCTTTGGATTCGTGATATTGGCATTGTATAGCGCACGTACGGCGTTGTTGCTGATCGGTGTAGCGTTTTTTCTGGCTATGGCGCTCGATGGTCCGGTCAGTCGACTTGCTCGACACTTACCTGGCCGTAGTCGCACTCTCAGCACAGCGATTGCTTTTTTGTTTGTTGTCGCTATGCTCGCCGCTGTCGCGTTTCTCGTTGTGCCGCCGATCATTCAGCAAACTGCTAAGTTTCTCGAGAATGCGCCTGAAATGGTCCGCACGATATCGGAGCAGTGGCACGGCATTGGCAATTTGATCGATAAATATAACCTACAACCGCAAATTGATCAAGCGATTGGTTCAATTCGGGCAGATGCCGGACGCTGGGCCAGCGGATTTGGTCAGAATTTTATCTCCGGAGTCGGATCGTTATTCTCTATGATTCTTGCCACTGTGCTCGTGCTGGTCCTCACTTTTCTTATGCTTGTCGAGGGGCCGAGCTGGATGGAGCGCCTAATGGGGCTCTACCGTGACGTCGATCGTCGCGATAGTCACCTCAAGATTTTGCGCCGTATGCACGCCATTGTTTCCGGATTTGTCACTGGACAAATCGCCATCTCTGGTATCGATGGCCTGTGCGCTGGGCTAGCAGTTTTCTTGATTAGTTTGGTTTTCCCAGAAGTACCCGGCAATCTCGCGATGGTCGCGATCGCCACTTGCTTTACGCTGTCGCTCATCCCGATGTTCGGCGCCACGATGGCTGGGGTGATTGTAACGGTGCTTCTGTCGTTTAACAGCATTCCGGCAGCGATTACTTTTGCTGTGTATTTCTTGATCTATCAACAGCTTGAAAATAACGTTATCGGTCCGACGATCCAGTCGCGCCGTATCGATCTCAGCCCACTCGCCATCCTCATCGCCGTTACGATGGGGCTCTATGTCTTTGGCATTGCCGGAGGTATTATCTCGATTCCGATTGCTGGGTGCATCAAAGTATTAGTTGAAGAGTATTTAGCGAACGCGCACAAGGCCCGCGTACAAAGCGAAAAACCGCTTGCCAAACTCGTCAAAAAAATATCGGGCGAAGAAGCCGCATAATCACACGGCGCTTAAGCCTGTGTTGTTCTAGCTATAGCCCCAAATAACGCCGTGAGGAGTGTCTCGCACATGTATATGTTTGGCGGCTAGCTCATCGCGTAGCTCATCGGATTTTTGCCAATCTTTGGTTTCGCGGGCACGCTCGCGTTCGAGGAGCAACTTTTTTGCCTCATCATCGATATCAGGTGTGGTTTGGAGCAGCTGTAATCCGAGCAATTCGTCAATTGCTTCAAGCAGCTGCATAAGTCCGTGTTGATGGATGGACGACAATGGCACAGCTTCAAGACTGCCTAGTGCCTCATCGACGACACGGAGAGCCTCGGGTGTGTTGAGATTGTTCATGAGTGCTTCGCGTACGGCGCTCGCTGCGGCTTGAAGCGACTTGTGGTCGGGATCATCGTTTTTGCGATCGTCATCTGTCAACAAATCGTGAGTTTGGTGACGCAGCGCCGCGTAGTTACGCCAGTTTGCGTGACGGTGTTGAGCGGCAGTTAGATTTTCGAAGGTAAAGTTGCCTTCATTGGTATACTGGCTCTGCAAAATGAAAAGTTTGAGGTCCATCGGTGAGAAGCCTTTCCCATCTAAGTCTTGCAATGTGTAAGTGTTACCGAGCGATTTACTTACCTTTGTACCGTCGATCTTGAGATGGTTATTGTGAATCCAGTAGTGTGCAAACTGTTGTCCGCTCGCAGCTTCACTTTGAGCAATTTCGTTGGTGTGATGAACGGGGATATGATCGATGCCGCCAGTGTGGATGTCGATAGTCGGACCGAGAATGCTCATGGCCATCGCAGAACATTCCAGATGCCACCCAGGGAATCCCATTATCACCTCTTCGTTGCTGCTTCCCGCTCCCGTCGTTACCCGCGCCGCCTGCGACGTGCTCGGCACGTAGGTCGCTAGACGCGGGTCCTGTCGCTGCGATTCAGCATCTGCGAAAAATTGACTCGTTTCACTCGTAATTTCTTCTTGCTGCTCGGATTCTCGCACCACCCGCTTATCGAAATCGCCACTCTTTACTCCATTCAGATCTGCACCCTGCTTTTCATCATCTGTTAGTTTTGGCAACTCCAGCAAATCATCCGGCGTTTCCCACTCCATGTCACGTTTTTCGCCAGCGGGAGTAAATTTCCAGAGCGCAAAGTCCCACGGTTGGCGTTTTTGGTCATTGGCTTCAACGCGGGCACCGGCCTTTTGGGCGTCAAGGTCGAGCCGGGCAAAGTCGGCGTACGCTGTGAACTTACTGGTGTCGAAATAAATGCCATCAGTCGTTTGATACGTGTAACCCTTTTCTTTCAGAAGGCGTACCAGGTCAAGCTGCTGCGGGATGAAATCAGTCGCTTTGACTAAATGCTCCGGCGGCAAGAGGCCAAGTTTTTCCATGCCAGCCACAAAATCCTCGGCATAAAATTCGGCGATTTCCCACGCAGTCTTGCCTTCGCGACGAGCACCTTTTTCGAGCTTGTCTTCGCCTTCGTCGGCGTCACTCACCAAATGTCCAACGTCGGTAATATTCATAACACGCTCGACGGTATAACCGGCAGAGAGTAGCGTACGCACCAGGATATCCCAGTAAATAAATGCCACCCAGTTGCCGACATGCGGGTAGTCGTATACTGTTGGCCCGCATGTATATAAGGTCACCTTTTTATCACTGAGCGGCGTGAATTCGTCTGTTTGACGAGTCAAGGTGTTATGAAGTTTGAGTGTCATGGTATTCCTTTAAGGCTTTATCGGTTGCGTCGATGAGTTCACGCATAGCATCGTCGTATTGCTCATGGATCTTGTAACCGGCTGCATAGCTGTGTCCGCCGCCGCCAAAGTATCCAGCGATGTTTGCAGCAACCGGCGTATTACAACGCAATTTGCCGGTCAACTTGCCGTCGGGGTAGGTTTTGATGGCACAGGCGACTTCCACGCCGTCGACCAGCCGCATTTCATCGAGCACTAGGACACTTGGGTTATAGCGATCAGAGTATTCTTGGATATCTTCCCATGGGATGTGTACCGTCGCTAGCTTGCCGTCGAGATGGTATTCAATTCGCTCAATGAGTTGCGCTTTATAGGCCAAAATATCAGCCGGTTTTTTCATAAATTCGCGACGGCGATTTTCCACCTCGGCCGGTACCGCGCCGGCTTTAACAAGATCGGCAACAGTTTGGAAGGTCGTAGCGGTTGCCGCCTGGGTGCTGAGACCAAGAGTGTCGGCGGCGATTGAGATATAAAGATTTTCCCCTGCGATTGGTGTGATATCCCAGCCAGCAGTACGTGCGAGATAATAAATCACTTCGCCAGTCGCAGCAGCGGTACCGCTCATGATGAACTCGTGCGGGAACGATAAATCATTTTGCGAACCGTCTTCGTCATTTTCGCCATGGTGATCAAGCACGATAATGGGATGACTTTCGAGGAAGCTACGCACTCCTTGTGTGGCCAGAGCTTTTTCTAAGAGCGCCTCTGCCGCCGTGTCGACGATGATGGCCAAATCAGCATGGTATGGAAAGTCACTCACGACGCGGTCCCAGCCTTTGATATAGCGCAGGTATTTTGGCATATCAATCGCACAGTAGAGTGTAACGGTTTTGTCAGTGTTGCCGAGTAGTTCCTCAAGCGCAATAGAGCTCCCCAACGAATCACCGTCAGGGTTTTCACCTTGTATGACGACAATATGCTGAGCGTCTCGGATAAGTGGCAAAACCGTATCGAACATTACCCTCATTGTAACATCAAAAAGAAAGTGCCGGTATCGCACACACATTCCGTGTATCCGATACCGGCAGGCGATGGATCGGTCGAAACCTGGCTCATGAGCAGAGACTGGTGTTTCAGGCTTGACTCAGTACAAGCTGACGTCCGTACGTCTTCGTCTCCCAGCTACGCTACACATCCGCTCCGGCCACGCTTTAACCTAGACATGGAGGAGTCGAACCCAACCCTTGCCCCCCTACGGGATGTCATTTCGCCTGTCCTGTGTAGTAGTAAAATAAGAGCCAAATAGAAACCATAACTGTTATATTATAGAACTTATGGCTTGGAAACAGGTATCGATGTAGTAGCATAGTGGTATCTATCCTCTTTTCCTAACGGAATGAACATGGAAGCACCTAATTACCTCGATGAGCTGCATCTATTCTTTGAGGACATGCGCGTGCCGGGTGAACCTCGTCCGCTCTATATCAGCGCACTGGCGTTTGCGATTGAAGATTTGCTGAATACATATCAGTCGATTAGTAATCCAATTACCATTTCACGGTATGTAATGCGTGAACTGCCTAAGATCTATCAGGCATATGATTTGCCAGCAGAGTCATACCCAACTGCGATCGAGTGGATCACCGCATGGCTGAGGCGAATCCTCTATGGTGGGACAACTAGCGGCGTACATAATTTGACGGTGAATGCGGCTCCTCATCCTCTACTCAATAGGTGGCTGAGGGAAGAAGTTGTGACTGTCGA
This sequence comes from Saccharimonas sp. (SeqCode), assembly GCA_039809225.1. Classification (GTDB taxonomy): domain Bacteria; phylum Patescibacteriota; class Saccharimonadia; order Saccharimonadales; family Saccharimonadaceae; genus Saccharimonas. The sequence continues at coordinate 21,097 of JBDHUN010000009.1, read as the reverse complement.
GATCGAGCAGCTTGAGGCTGCCTATCGGCTTGTCTGACCCGCCACTCTCTCCCTGTGTAAAAACGCAGGGAGATTTTACTATTGCAACTATAACGCGCGGCGGCCTTCAAGTGCATGACTGAGTGTGATTTGATCGGCATATTCCAGATCGACTCCAACGGGAATGCCTCGCGCCAAACGGCTCAATTTCACATCGATCTTGGCATCCTGAATTTGCCGCTGGATGAAGATCGCGGTTGACTCACCTTCGACCGACGCATTAGTAGCGATAATGACTTCCTCTACGCTGTCTTCGTTGAGACGTTTTAGCAATTCGGGAATGTGCAGCTGCTCTGGCCCTATACCATCGAGTGGGCTAATTGCGCCGCCCAGCACATGGTACGTGCCCTTGTACTGCCCGGTCCGCTCGAGTGCCACGATATCGAGCGGTTCTTCAACGACGGCGACCAATTGCTTGTTGCGATCGCGGCCGTTATAGAGTGGTGATATCGTTTCGTCAGCGTTGATGAGGGCGTATGTCACCGGGCATGTTTTTACCGCATCGTGCAATTCGGCTATCGTACGCGCTAGCCGTTCAGATTGACGTTTGTCTCCCCGTAACAAATAATATGCATAACGCTCGGCGGTACGCGCGCCAACGCCCGGTAGATGGCCGAGCTCTGAGATGAGAACAGCGAGAGCTTTAGGGAGAAGATCAGACATTGACGCACCAATTACCAAGTAATAGTTTACAGTTTTCAATAAATTGCCAATTGTCAGTTGTCATTTTTTGGCCTCACGTAATGTATTAGTTATCTTCTGCAAGATCATAAGCAACTCGTGACACTCTTTTATAAGAGCGGCTAATTCGTCTGAGGAATCGCCAAGTTTTTGAAATATCTTGAGCCAGTATTCTGTCTCTGCCGCTTCCTTTTTGGCAATGTATATTTTATTTTTAAAATCAACTTTTGATGCAGCATTACTCGCTTCTGCATAATTGGCTCCTATGCTGGTGCTTGAACGAATCACTTGATCGACAATTGAACGAAGCGATGCTTGCTTATAATGCACGCAGTGTTTAATAATCGCCACACTAAATGCGAGTGTCCTCTCTGAAAGTTGGTATTTCTCATTCATTGACAATTGAAAACTGATAATTTATTGAAAACTGACAATTAAGTTATCCGTCTACAACCCAAGATTCCCCAGCCCGCCCATCAGCGGCTTCATCTTCTCGGCAGCGATTTCTTGCGCCTTTGCCATACCATCGCGAATGGCGATTTCGATCCAATGCTCAAGTTCACTGATGTTATCGAGATCGACATATTCCGGATCGATCTTGACCGACTTTACTTTGAGCTCACCAGTTACCTGCACGACCACCGCCCCATCACCGGCTTCAACTTCGACAATTTCTTTGGCTAGATCTTTTTGCGCTTTGCGCAGATCATTCAGTATCTTCATTTGGTTGAACGCCACAATAACTCCTCCGCTAATTACTTCCCTATAGTATACCTTATTTGACCACTGTTTTGTAGATGTAGAATCGATCAGCATCAGCAGCGCGACGATTTGTAACAATCAGATACGGCACCTGCGTGATAGTACTTGATTGGTGCGCATCGTGCGTCATGATTATCGTCGAAGGTGGCGAAACAGTACTGGTTGTGGCGGCGAAACGGCCGTCATAGTGAGCGACGAGGTTATAAAACGGTAATTCCTTGTTGCTCGTCACCAGCCGTGTCGTGCCCGGCGCAGCCTTTTGGTAACGCAGTTGGTCCTTTAGGAGCCGCAAATCCGACGAATAGTGTCGCAGTACACCTGGTGTATACTCATAATTATTCATATACCGCAGGACACCAGACAACACGATGCCGCCAGTCAGGATACCGAGCGGAATTAGTCCGCCAACTCTGGCGTATGGATTGCGCGGGAATAATTTATACCAGTCATTGATCAGTGTTGCTAACCCCAGGGCGATCATCAGTACCGCGAGCGGAAATATATCGGTGACATGAAACGGGTTGAGGAGAACGAGCGGCACCATGAGCAATCCTAGGGTCAATGTGATGTAGCTGCGAGCGGTGTATTTGTAGGTCAATAGTTTGTATACACCAACGGCCATGAGCATGATTAGCCCGAGCGAAAACAGCGGCCGCAGCAAATAACCGTTTGAATCGCTAGCAAAGCCGAATAATTGCAGCCCGACTTCTTTCAGGTTCGCCGCCATATTGAGCTGACTCGTGGGCATACCGATAAGTTCTAGTGCGACGCTCGGGTCGATAATCGATGCATAGACAAGCGGCACAATTGATAATATGCCAAACAACACGGCGATGATGAGTCGTGGTCTAGCGAAATGCGTCACAATGTGTCGGATGTGCGGATGGAAAAAGATCGTCGTCATAATCGCCAACACTAGGTAAATTCCAAGAGGCGTATAGAGCGCCGTTGCCATAAGTACTCCGGTGACGACCTTCCATAGGGTGCTAAAGGTCTTTTTGCGTGTAACGTAGGTGGCGGCAAACAATATCCAGATTGTTAAGAAACTGTACATGATAGCGGGTGTGCCATCTTGGATAAGGAACAAAAACAATGTTGTGGTAGCGGCCAAAATAGTGGTGAGCACGGCGACATTGCGACGGAACCACGTCCGTATGAGTACGAATACACCGATAATCGTCACTAGTCCCAGGATGATAGACGGTAATTTGATAGTAAGTGTGCTTACTCCGCCCATCATGAAGCATAGTCGTTGGAATATATGATACGGCAGGTCCACTACCATATGCGGCGACATGGAACTCATCGACAATGAGCCGCTCATCAGGGCAGAATCGATTTCTGCCTGCCTGAGTGCACCGGGAACGTAGAGGGTGGCAATCGCAATTACCAGTCCAACGGCAAGCGTGGCCAGCAAATAACCGATGGCATATCGCCAACGGTAAAGCCATAGGTCGGTCACGCGAGTTTTCATAGACTACCCCATATTATACCACGAGCTTATTCGGCAAATACGTACTGATATGAAGAAGAGCTCACCTTACAAATGAAGGTGACAATGATTTTGCGAATTATCGCAATATCTTTCCTCTTCATTTATTGGTGAGCTCATATGAGTTCATCCATTCTACCATCTTTATCATCCTAAAGATCCAAAGATAGTTTTTCGAGATTCAGTTATTATTCAATTATTCAGTTGTAGCGAGAGATGCTCAGTGCAAACTGGTCATGTCGCCAGACGCCCAGTTTAGTCCAAACAGTTGCCGCATGTGGAGCATCCACTCTGCGGTACTCTCGAACTGTGGGTATGTTTCAGAGTACAGGGCCCCGTAATTGCGGCGTCTCCCGGCGGGCTGCATGTAGGTTACAACTACATGACCGCCTTTTTCGCCGGGGGCACGATTAAGGTAGTTCCCGTCGACAATCATATCGATGATCTCGCCTCGATGATTGTCCCAGCCGAAGTTGTCAGCGAATCTGATTTCAAGCCGAGAGTTCGACTGCCAATTGAATCGTGCTCCGTAACAGCCGAAACGATGGATCAACGCAATCACGCACTGATGTGTCAAGCGAAGGCCTTTCAGCACAACGAACTGACGGTTGATCTCTCGAACCTCGAGCTTGTGAACGAACTTGGACACCGTAGTGCCCCTTTCTCATCGCGAGCAGAGGTGATTCCTCAAGAGGACTCGCTCCGATACTTATATTGTATCAAATATTATCAAGAAAGTCAATAGCTTGTACCCCCCCTCACCCCTATTCATGTCGCTTGTCGAGCGACATGAAGCGCAGTCGCTCTGGGTGGAAGTAGAGCTGGACTTTGCCCACCGGTCCGTTACGGTGCTTGGCGATGATGAGGTCAGTGATATTTTGCACGTCGGGATTATCCGGTTCGTAGTAACCTGGGCGATAAATAAAACTGACAATATCGGCATCTTGCTCGATACTTCCCGACTCGCGAAGGTCGGCTAGTTGTGGAATGGGTGGTGTGCGGCTTTCGACGGCACGACTGAGCTGGCTCAGCGCAATTAGTGGCACGTTCAACTCGCGCGCGATCAACTTGAGACCACGGCTAATTTCGCTCACTTCTTGCACGCGGTTGCCATCACTGCGACCGCTGGCTTGCATGAGCTGCAAATAGTCGACGATGATGAGTCCGAGTGGTTGGTCGTGAGCGGCCCGACGAGCTTTGGTACGCATTTCGAGCACAGAAAGTCCCGGAGTGTCATCGATAAAGATCGGCGCCTCAGCCATCTCGCCCATTGCCTCGCTAATTTTGCTAAAATCTTCGTCGCTCAAATTACCAGTACGAATGTTCCAGCTATCGACACCACTGGCATCGGCTAGCATACGGTCGATCAGCTGCTCTTTGCTCATCTCCAGGCTAAAAAACAGCACTGGCAGTTTGGCAATCGTAGCGACGTTATAGGCGAGGTTCGTCACGAGTGTCGTCTTACCCATAGAGGGGCGAGCTGCCAAAATAATTAAGTCACTGCGCTGCAAACCGGCTGTCATATTATCGAGGTCGCGGTACCCGGTGCGAATACCGCGCAGCTGGCCCTTGTTGCGGTGAAGCTCTTCGATACGGTCAAAACTCTCTGTCAAAATACTTTCGATCGACACAAGGTCTTGCTTGAGCGATTGATCAGACACACTAAACAGCTCCGCTTCAGCCTTCTCAAGTAGCTCCTGAGTCGTTGTTTCCTCGTCGTAGCCGAGTTCGGAGATATCGGCGCTGGCTTTGATCAAGCGACGGCGTACTGCTTTTTGCGCTACCAACTCAGCATACGCCTCGGCATGGGCGGCGGTCGGTACGTAGTTTGTTAGTTCGGTGAGATACGCTGAACCGCCAATCGTCTCCAGCTCGGATTTTTTCTTGAGTTCTTCGGTCAATGTCAAGAGGTCGACCGGTTTGTGGCGCTCATACAGCCGCAGCATGGCAGCAAAAATCATCTGATGCCGCTTGTCATAAAAATCATCAGCTCGAGTAATTTCAGTCGCATCGGCTAGCACTTCTTCGTCGATCAACACGGCGCCGAGCAAACTCATCTCGGCATCCAGACTCTGCGGCGGTACCTTGCCAGCAATTACTTCCTTTTTGTCGGCCATTTACAGTCTTACCTCTTCTCCACCACCCATAATATCAAGTACAGCGGCAGTTTGGCTATTTGACGGCGGAGCGGCTTCGGTCAATATAGTAATATCATTGGTGATAGATTGCGCCTCGAGCGCTTTCAGCAGCTCTGGCTTCGCCTTTTCGAGGCGTGTTTTGTTGAATTTATTGTTCGCATAAATCACAAGCCCGTGCGGTTCCGGCTTGAACCCACATTTGGCGAGCAGCGCACCGGTGCCGGGAGTCGACTGCTTGACCGCTGCAATGAAATCGTGCTGATTGAACGCGCTGGTATCTGCTTCAGCGGCTGGAGTCTTAGGTGGTTTCTCAGCCGTTTGAGGTGATTCTGCCGAGCGTTTTGGACCAACGGGCTGTTCTTTTGCGTGAGGTCGAGAGCTTGATTCGGGCGGAGTGGCCTGTGTATTTTTTTGGCCTTCGACGGCACTCGACACTTGACGCTGTGTGCTTTGTGCCGCGCCAGTAAGCGCGATCAGTAGCTTTACATCGGGCCACGCACTCTTTGTTACATCTAGCAATGCATCAAGTAGTGGCAATAATTCCGGTTCGTTCAGCACGCGGCCACGAACCGTGCGGATCAATTGTTCCGTGAGGACAACGGCCGGGGTACCGCGCTGCTCGCTATCATCGAGGAGAGTTACGATTGTTTGGGACGCGGCCATTCGGTACGCATCGAGCAGCTGGTCGATAAGCTTCGTTTCAGCTAGGCCGAGCACTTTCTCGATAAGTGCTCTTGTGATCGTATCGTCACTAATGTGCTGTAGCTGGTCGAGCAGGCTGATACTATCGCGAAAACTACCGCCTCCATGATCAGCGATTAGTGCCAAGGCCTCATCATCGATAGCGATTTGTTCGGCGTCAGCAATCGTGCGTAGATGCTTCACCGCCTCGGCGGCGTGGATCAAGCGAAAGTTAAATCGTTGCACGCGACTCAAAATGGTGGCTGGCAACTTATCGACATCAGTGGTTGCGAGGATAAACACGATGTGGCTGGGTGGTTCCTCGAGTGTTTTGAGCAGCGCATTAAATGCTGGTTTTGATAGCATGTGCACCTCATCGATGATATAGACTTTATACTTGGCGCTCGTCGGAGCAATCTGTACCTTGTCGCGAAGATCCCGAATGTCTTCAACAGAGTTATTACTGGCAGCGTCGATCTCGATAATGTCCAGATGAGTTGACTCATCGGTATAGGGTAATTGATTAATTTCGTGTGCCAGTATCCGGGCGATGGATGTCTTGCCGACGCCACGCGGACCGGTCAGGAGGTAGGCGTGCGCGACTTTGTCGGCCGCGATGGCCCGCTTTAACATATCGATAATATGCGACTGCCCGACAATTTCGTCGAGCGATTTAGACCGATACTTTCGATACAACGCCTGCCCCATAGGTTCTATTATACGTGGCTTTTTGTGTTATGAGCGTTGTGATTCTAACTCAGCTAAATGATAACAAGCGGCGCAAAGTGCTCGATAGGTAACGATAGGCTGGTCGCCGACATCTGTTCCCTCTTGGTCAATGGCGGTCTGTTCGCCGACAAAGGTAAAACGATCATCGATAAGACGCGTGTTGAACCGCGCCTCATTGTTGCACGCTCCGAGCTCAAATCCATCACAATCACTTGGCAACCAGTTCGTACGATCGGCCAGCTCACGCAGTCTTTTCGAGCCAGGAAAAAACTTGCGTTGAAAGTCAGTCTCGATGCCAAATGTATAAATATGTACGCCATATTCATCAGCAAGTTCGCGAAACTGTTCGGCTTGCCTGGGGGTAACGAATTGCGCTTCGTCGCAAATAAGTGCGAGCCGCTCCGCAGTAGTATAGAGTTGTGCTGCAAATGTATGAATACGCTCGATCGCATTATCATCAGGCCCAAGCAAGAAGTCAATATCTTCTTGAATCTTCCCCTTGAAGCGGGTTTCGATACGCTCATCGGCTTTTGTGTCAACCGGTGACTTGCAGGCCACAACACCAAAATGCCGACGTCGTAAGTTGTAACGTTTACGCATCGCCTCAAGTGTTTTGCCCGATCCCATTGCACCGACAGTATTGATAAATTCGGCCACGCGCTCCCCTGTTCCCCCATCCCTATTAGTTCTTTTGCTTACCTTTACTATACTGCGCCACAGCGCATAGTGCATAGGGTGGTTTTTACAATACGAAAAGAGGCCACCGGTGAAGATTGCCTCTCATCGGTGGCCATTGCCACGAGCGGTTCGTTATGGGTAGTGCGAGCCCTCAGGGTAATGCCCGAAGACGTTCTCACCGTAATGGAACCATCCGGTGCGTCCATTCTCAGAACGCACTTGAATCGCCCAGTCGTCGGGTCTCCACTGTGGCACCAACACTTTGTTTACCAGGACATAGTCGTAGTGGGCGGGAGTGAAGTGTTGGGCTACGACAACGCCTGACTTAACGTCATAGAAATTGTCATTTGTAGACCAGATGAGTGTGCCGATGAATAAGGCGACCGTCAGCAGCGGTACTAATTCTAGAGCGTCACGATAGAATAAGTAGTACCACCCGGCGACCAGCATCATCACGAATGCTACCGCGCAGATTAGTATTGCTGTTTCCTGGTTCATGAGCAGGCCCTTCCAGTAATTTGTTGTGGCAAGAACGATGCAATTGGTACACCAATTGCCCTTTCCTTATTATAACGCAGATATTATAATATGTCAATATTAAAACTTCTAAACTAGCAAAAAAGACGATGAGTATAGCTTTCTAATCTAACGTTATTTAGCACACGATGGTCATGCTAATAAAAATCTCTTGCTGCAAGTGATAGTAGTAGGTACCCATGGTATGGCTCATCCGCTAAGGATCTCATACTATAAAACACAAAATAAAATGCGGATTTATTCCGATTTTATTTTGTCAACCTTGGGAAAAGAGCAGCCGGTCCGGACGGATTTACTCCGTCCCACCGAGCGATGAGAAAAACCCTTCAGGGTTTGTCTTATTTTGCTACAGGGCAGCTTCAACCGCCGCCCAGGTAGCGTCGGGGTTGTCCTCGGGCACGATAATCGTGACTTGATCGCCGATATTGATGCGGAAATAGGTCACACTCGCCAGCAAGATACGGTATTCGCGGGCTTGAGCTTCGACATAATACGCACCATCGTGTTGCACGAGCGTACCAATGATTTGCTTGCGCGCCACCGGACCAATTTGTTTGTAAATAAACCCGCCGTCATCAGCAATGGTAAGCTTTAGGATATCGCCTTCGACTAATTTTGATTTGCTGGCATAATTGGCTGGTACAGGATAGCTCTTGCCGTCTGGACCGATCATCACCTGGCCGTCAAAGACACCCTCGATCACCTTGCCGCTAACTTCTTCGCGTGAGTTAGCGGGGGTTATGGCCTGGCCATCATCGCCCATGATGCTCATGAGCAGTTCTTTGGCAGCAGCTAAGTTGGTTTCGGCTTCCTGAATTAGCGACTTGAGCCGCTTGACTTGTTTCTCTGGTAATTCAGACATATAGTTCTCGCAATCTTTGTCTGTGTTGAATATAGTATTACCCTCATTATATACCTCGCAGGCAGTTGAAAGTCAAGCACGATATTTTCCACATAGTTTTGAGAGGTAGTTTCAAAATCGTTGTAAAAAAGTAACTAAAATGGTACGTGGTAGGAAGTGGGTGTCGCTAACGGGTACAAACTATCGTTTTGGCCAGTACCGAGCACGACCGTCTCGCCCTTTAGGTGACGCAGCTGTTTGAGTGCCGCCACAGCCAGCAGCGAGGTCGGCTCAAGGTTTGGTGTATCATCGCGCAGCAAATCACGCCGTCCATCGATATATAGTCCGGTGACTTCATCGACGTCAACGTCGGGCACATCCAGCGTGAACGTACGCGGGTAGCGACGAAGGTGCTGGTAGGCGAGCTGGCCGATGCATTTGACAGCTGCCCCGCCATAGCGCGGATTTGGCTGGCCGATGGCCGTAGCGCGACCATTCTCTAGACTGCGGCTTGGGCTATTGCTACCATGCGCCTCGGCGAGGTGCAGCGAGATGTCATCACGGCCCAGCTCTATGAGCCGCTTCGCGACCCCGCCCGCCAATCCTCCGCCGCCTATCGGCATTACCAAGTGCTGTGTATCGGGGTGCATCCGCAGCATGTCGTCGACAACCGTTCCCTGGCCGGTCATGACGTCGTGGTCGTCATAAGGATGGAGCATGGCGGCCTCTTGGGCTATGGCCCACGCCAGGGAGTCATCAAATGTCTTCCCGACGACTCGCAGTGTGAGTGAGGAAGAATCCCATAGGTCGCGAATGCCTTCGCGCTTGACGTATGGTGCGCTAGTTGGAACAGCGACGGTTATCGACATATCGAGCGCTTTTGCCGCCAGCACCGAGCCGCGGGCGTGATTGCCGGCCGATGGCGACACGACATTGTCTACCCCTTGTTCCTTGAGCTTCATAGCTTTTACAAGTGCGCCGCGCCATTTGAACGCGCCGCAGACATTGTCTGACAGCACTGCCAATGACACGCCTCGTGTCCCTAGGTGCGCTGCATAATAAGGAAACTCAACGTCGAGCGCCTCGACACGCGTATAATCTTCGGCCCAGCCGCGGTACGTGTCAATGATTTCAATCGCTTCATCCCCCGATGTATCAGTGGTAAATGAGCGTTCGAGTAGTGTCGTCATGGCGTCTCCTTTCTGTTGGTTCCCGAGTATAGACCACAAAAAATCCCAGCGCGACGGCTGGGTTCATGGCTTGATCGGGTGGGGCTAGTTATGCATGAGTCAGCGCCGCAGGGATAATGCGGATAATAATGCTGCTAATTATGCAAAGCATTCGACTCATAGCCCTTAGTGTAGCAGCTAGCGCGCCAAATGAACAGCCCCGCACCGTTCGCCTGGGTTCAGGCAATTGGTGCGGGGCATGGTCGGCGACTAGCGAGGATAGTTCTCCTCGTCGTCGCCGAAGTCGACCTCGCGGTCGTCGGCGTCGTCGTACGACGTCACGTGTTTCACCTCCTTCGGCTGAGGTCCGTTAGGTTGTTCTTACGGCCGACCGATGACAACCGGGGTGGTCATCGGGATGCCGAGCATCCGGCGGGCGGCGTTCTCGTCTGGTATGCTCATCCGAACATACACCGCCTTCGCGTCGTTTCCGACGAGCACCAGCCACTCATCGCGGTCGGTGTTGCCTCGGGCACATCGCGGGGTGAACTTCTTACCCATTCGAATCCTTTCGGATTGACATGTCGTCTCGGCGTTGAGTACGACCTAGTTTTCATTATAGCATAAACATATAAAAAAGTCAACAAAAATACCCCATTTCTGGGGTAGATTTGCATACGATGTGGTCGTGTGTAAATTGCTTAGGCGAGTTCGACGGTGGCGCCAGCCTCTTCGAGGGCTTTTTTGGCGTTTTCAGCGTCGTCTTTGCCAACTTTTTCGAGGATAGCGCTTGGTGCGTTGTCAACGAGTGCTTTGGCCTCGCCAAGGCCGAGGCCGGTGACTTCTTTGACGGCTTTGATAACGGCAACTTTTTGTGCACCGGCGTCCTTGAGATTGACGGTGAACTCAGTTTTTTCGTCAGCAGCAGCTGCGCCAGCGTCGCCGCCAGCAGCAGGACCAGCTACAGCCACAGCGGCCGCAGCAGGCTCAATGCCGTATTCGTCTTTGAGGACGTTTTTCAGTTCGTTTACTTCAAGAACAGTCAGTTTAGTCAGTTCTTCTGCAAGTTTCTTTACATCTGCCATAGTTTTCTCCTTATAGTTGGAATTGTTCCGATCATTATTTCGAAAGCGCACTTTATGGGCGGTTATGCCGGCCCATGGCGTTCGGCTGGCGGTACAAATGCCCGCCACAGTCTTCCGAGAATAATGATCGGAACAATTCCCAAGTTATCTTGATGAATCGGTAATGTGAAATGCTTATGCAGCGGCTTTGTCGGCGACACCGTCGAGCAGTGCGTGCAAATTGCCGCTAAGGCCATTTGTGACGTCGTGCACTGGTGAGAGCAACTGTGCGACTACTTCGGCAATGAGCTGGTGCTTGCTTGGTAAACCTGCGAGCGCAGTCACGTCACTGGCGTTTTGGGCCAACCCTTCGCCGCTAAAGCCACCGGCCAGCACGAGGCTGGGGTTGCTTTTGGCAAAATCGTTCAGCACTTTAGCAGGCATGACTTCGTCGTCGGCGCTAAAAGCATACAGTAATTGCCCCTGAAGAGCCGAGGTGTCGGCATCTTTATAAGTCTGGTTGTCACTGAGTGCGACGCGCATCAGGCGGTTTTTGACAACTTTGATCGTCACACCAGACTCACGGGCCTTGCGGCGTAGCACCTGTAGGTCGGCCACACTAGTGCCATTGTAGGCAGCAAACGCGGTACCTTTGGCGCTGGTGAGTAGCTCGCTCATTTCACTTACCAAAGCGTTCTTTTTATCCTTTGAAATAGCCATAATTGGGTATCCTTTCGGTTGCTTTGATATTGTTACGACCACATTGTTAAGGTAAATAGACGTTGCAAACAAAAAATCTTTGCTATATAGACGCAAAGACTATCAGAAGAAATGTAATTCCCTCGGTAGCATTCTTATCGGCTACGTGGCCCGCTACTGTCTTTGGCAATGTCTAACCTTGATTGTAACAGATTACCGTCGCGGAAGCAAGCCTCGGATCCAAAGTAACTCTTTGATTTCATTGTGAATTTTGTCGCGGCTTCCGCTGGCATCGAGATATGGGTAATTATCACGCATAGCTATCGTGTAGTATGTTTGGTCAACGGCAGACTGGAATTGCTGGCCACGCATTTCAAAAGTATCAGGATTTATTAATTCTCCTCTCTCGGCGATGCGCAATGATCTCGCAGTATCATTAAGCCCCAAGATGACCTTTAAGTCAGGGTGAAGATAAAGGTCCGACATGACGAGACGGTGTAAGTCGTCGATGAGTGATTGCGGAATTCCCTCGCCCCCACCTTGGTAGGCATCGGTTGAAGTTTTATCGCGGGCTTTTAATAACCAGTGTCCTGCTGCCATGTGCTGTTCACCGATATGGTTTTGCTCAGCCCTGGAGGCGAGAAAGAGAAGAAGATTTGTGATGGGTTGACGGTCTAAATTGCCATTTTTGATGATTTTACGAATCTCGCCAGAGATACCCGGACCATCTGGTTCATGAACAATATAGGAGTTAATCCCATAGTCATTGCGTAGCCACTCGGCGAGCATTTCGACTTGAGTAGATTTACCGGTTCCATCATTTCCCTCAATAACAATCGATTTTCCGCGCTCTGTCATCGTAACCCCTCCCTCATACCGGCGACCGGCGCAGGTAGTAAAATTTCGTTATTGTAAGCTCGCGGTAGCATTTGTTCGGGTGCCCATGCGGCTTTGATGTGGTCTAATTGCTCACCACTGAATTGTTGGTAATTGCCGCTGGCGCTTGCATATTCACTGCCTACTGGGCCGGTGCCGCTGAACACCATTTGTGCGATGCGCCAGCCAACGGGAAGCACGATATGCTCGGCTTCGTTGAGATTATGAATTTCCATTGTCCAACGATTGACATAGCCTGGATCGCCCCAGCCGGCGCAGTAGCAGGCGCTGACACCGATGCGTCCGGTAGTGCTGCGTGCTTGCATGCTACTAGTACCGGGTGGTAAGATACCGACAAATTCGTGGGTATGTGCAAGGATACGTTCGCCTGGCTTGAGGACGATGATGGGGTGATTGCGAGGAATGTTTTTGAATGGCTTGTAACCGTACTGTTCGCACCATTTATGATGCGGCACGGCCTGCAGCGGGCCATTGAAGTAAAGTCTGACGTCTGCTTCATCAAATGGATTGTACATACGCGATTCTTCACGCACTTCCTGTTTGTAGTAATAATGCCCCAACGTAAAATCAAGGCTCGCCTCACTGACATGCTCTGGTTCGTACGGTACGCTGACAATCGTGCCATTGCGAACCGCTTCTTTGATCTCGGTGTTGCTATAGACGCTCACTGAATTCCCCCGATAAGTTAATTTTATTGTACCATGGTGATATGAAGAGTATTGTCGTTGCTTACGACCAAGTGCGTGGAATCGGTGCGCATAATGACCTGCTATGGCAACGCGATTTGCCTGCCGACCTGCGTCATTTTAAAGAATTAACAATGGGCGGGTCGCTCATCATGGGTCGCAATACGTTTGAATCAATCGGACGTGCGCTACCTGGCCGTGAAAATATTGTCGTGACGCACCATCCTATCGATGCGCTCGATATCATCGCGGTTGACAGCTTAGCGGCAGCGTACGCGGCAGCACACGGCAATCAATTTGTCATTGGTGGCGCGAGTATTTACGCGCAAGCCCTGCCCGATGTCGACGTCGTGTATGCGACAGAAGTTCACGAAAGGTTTCCTGCGGCAGAAGTCTTCTTCCCGACACTTGGCGACGAGTGGCAGGAGCGATCGCGTGAGCCTCACCTCGCTGATGAAAAGAACAAATACGCTTACGATTTCGTCACGTACGTCCGTGCAAGCTAAATCGCGACCTGTCCGCGAATCGCGGGATGTGAAGTGTAATCAACGACCTTGAAATCTTCTGCTTCAAAATCACCGATGTCCTTGACGTTTGGATTGAGTTCAAGCCGTGGGGCTGGTTTGAGCTCGTCGCGACGTGAGAGTTGCTCGCGCACCTGATTGATATGATTGTTGTAGATGTGTGCGCTACCAAAGGTGTGGGTGAAGTAGCGCGGTGTGCGGTCGGTCGTCTGCGCCATGGCACTGAGTAGCATTGCGTACTGCACCATGTTGAACGGCACGCCCAGGAACCAGTCGGCACTGCGCTGGTAGAGCTGCATGTCGAGGTATTTTTTGCCCGTCTTGGGATCGACCTGCTCGCTCGCGTTGAACTGGAAAAGTGTGTGACATGGCGGGAGGCCACTTTTGCTCATCTCGTCAATCTGTGCAGCATTCCAGGCACTGACGATGAGTCGTCGTCCCATACTGCGGTTTTCGGTGCGGATCGCCTCTTGAACATTGCGTAGCTGGTCGATTGGCTCGCCATCGTAGCCTTCCCACGCCCGCCACTGATGTCCGTAGACTGGACCAAGCTCGCCATACTGTGCAGCGAATGTATCATCGTTCACTATCTGTTGGAGATACTCGGCCTTTTTTGCGCTCCATTCGTCGCTACCTTGTTCGGGGATGGGTTGATGTGTCTGGCGCAGGTATGATACAAAGGGCCACTCATCCCATATATGGTTATTGTGCGTGGCGAGATAATGGAGGTTAGTATCACCATGCAACATCCAAGCGAGCTCCGATGCGATACTGCCAAGTGCGACTTTTTTAGTCGTGAGTACAGGTAGACCTTGGCGCAGGTCAAATTTCATCTGTTCACCAAATAATTCGCGCGTTCCCATTCCTGTACGGTCACCACGTGTCTCACCTTCGAGCAGAATTTCCTCTGCGAGGTCGAGGTATTGGTCCTCGTAGCCTGGTCCCGATCGTTCTCTCATACTTCCCCTTTTCTCTTATGACGTTTTTCTCAGTATATTGAGGCGAAATGGCATATGCTAGGGCAATTTAGTACCCTAGATTTTGTGTTAAAATGATTGTATGAATAGTAAGGGAAAACTCCACAAAGCCCAGAGCGCAATCCTCTACACGCTGCAGTATGCGACGCGTGCTCGGTATAGTGAGCTGCAACGGGCTGCGGCGATGGAGAGCGACGTATTCAAATTCCATGTCCGTAAGCTCGTGCGATTAGGGCTGATTTTTAAGGCCGAAGACAGTCTCTATGAACTGACCGCTGAGGGAAAAGCGTTTGTAAGCCGTCTGGACAAGGGAACGGGTCGCGAGATCGAGCAGCCAAAGTCTAGTATGCTCATGGTCGTGCGGTGTGGTAGTCATGTGCTTGGCCATCGACGCGATCGTGAACCGTTTAATGGGTTTTGGGGGATTGCGAGTGCCCCAGTATTACGAGGAGTGCCGCTCGCCGAGAGTGCGGCGCGCGAATTGTGCAAGCAGACTGGTATTCGGACGAGGTTTCGGGTGGCTGGCTCGTACCGTGTAATTGATGTAAACCACCGGAATATTGTTCTCGAGGATAAAATCTTTGCGTTGATGGTAGCCGATCTCGATCGCCTTACTCTTCCTCATGAGTGGTCGGGTGGCTATAGCGAGTGGATGTCGCTTGATGAGTTGCTCAGGAAAGAGCAACTATTCCCAATTACAGCGGCAATTTTTGAAATGATTGCCGCAGGTGTCCCTTTTCGTGAAGACGAGTGTCTCTATAGCGACAGTGAATATTAGCGAAAATTTAGGATGTGCGGCGAATGGTTATAGACGAGTGTTCTAAGGCGTTTATCCTCGATCTTGATCCAATGGGTATGCTGATGCGGTATTGCTTTGGTCACGCCACCACCGGGTCGTGCGTAAAGGTAGTGCCCTTTGCTTTCCCACTCCGAGGTAACGTCCATATACACGTTTTTCAATCTCTATGTCATCAAACAATTAGGTCAATGAGGTGACCTGGGGAAGCTCGAATTTATGCGTGGGCCGCTCACTGCTTGCAATGTTGGCTATGGTTGTTTATAATGATATCCATGAGTATTTCAGCACGGAGATTACTAAAGTCAGGGCACACAAGGCCGGTCGTACCACCGTCTGCTAGCAATGCGCGCGCGGTGAGCGAATTCCTTGACTCGCTTGGAATTGTCGGTAGTTTTAATCAAGTCGATATACCAAACGCAACACTTCTTGATCGGCTCAATTATCTCGGGGTTAAGCGGATTAGGACGGGCACACCTCTGGGAAATGCAACAGACATCGCAGCTTCCCGGACACGCTTTAATATGCTTGTTGCTGCGGGGTATAAAACGCTTCACGTGCTTAATCCGACACCAGTCGATACGGTAAGCAGTCCAATTAGCGCTGATGATCGCGCTATGATCGATCAGCGTATCACGCAGCTTATTACCTTTTTGACGGATAATCCTACGATTGCTGAGGCGGCGTACGGGATCGAATATTTTAATGAGCTTAACCATGGTACGCACGGTGACCCTGATAATTTTGATGTCAACATTGCCTACGGTGTTCCAAAGTTATGGACAATGGCCAGTACGTTACGTAGCAGCTATGGGATAAAAATCGCAGGTCCGGCACTTGTGTCATACAAGATGGGCACTCCTGACAATGATGCCTCTGAACTCAAGACGACGTTTGACGCACTCAATCCATATTCGATTGACCGGTATATTGATAACGGAAACTTGCACTCATACTACGGCTCCCCAAAGCTACCAGACACAACCTTTCCCGATAAGACGCCTGGTGTATTGCAGCCAGGCTGGTCGACGCAGTTTGCGAACACTGCGCCTACTGGTAACTCAGGAGAGACGATGGATAGGTATCGATTTTTGTCATGGTTCATTTCTCGTGCCAAACCATTCGTGGTGACTGAAACTAATTCTACCGGTGCTCCGGGTCAGGTGCGCAACGCCGTAATGATACCCAGAATTTACCTAGAGAATTTCCGTATAGGGGTGCTACATACATATGTGTTTAATCTCCTGATGTTTAATGGATATGGCCTGCTCGATACACCGGCAAACGGGTTTGCTGTTAAACAGTCAGGCGTTGCGGTTCATAATCTCACGACGATCTTGGCCGATTCGGCCCCTAGCTACACGCCATCGGGTACGCTCAATTTCACGGTTCCCAGTGGCATCAAACGGGTGTTACTCCAAAAAAGCGACGGTTCATTCTGGCTTTGCGTATGGCGTGATGTCGAGTATGATGTCGCGGCCACACCTATGACACTGACATTTGCCTCGGCAAAAACAATTACAATATACGCCGACCTTAACACTACACCCTTGGCATCACGCGGCCCAAACACAACTTTCTCGGTCGATGTTGGTCCAAAAGTGACGATCATCAAAATTACATAGTACGGTGTGATGATTCTAATGTAAACGTCGCTCAGCTTGTGGACTGAGCGACCTTTACTTATATAGAGAAATATCGTGTTTAGTTCGCTTGATTCTCGACCTTGATGCCTGGACCCATGGTGGTGGCGATTGCGGTCGATTTGACATAGTTGCCTTTGAGGCTTGACGGTTTTTGGCTTTGAAGGCTCGTGAAAAAGGCTGTTGCGTTTTCCTCGAGTTTCTTGGCGCCGAAACTCACCTTACCGATGCTCAAGTGGATGGTGGCTTGCTTGTCGACGCGATATTCAACCTTGCCGGCTTTGGCTTCTTCAACAGCTTTTACAACGTCGGCTGCGACAGTACCGCTTTTCGGGTTCGGCATCAAACCTTTTGGCCCAAGCAGACGGGCGTACTTGCCAAGTCGAGGCATGTACGCTGGTGTGGCGACTAAGACATCAAAATTCAGCTCGCCTTTGTCGAGTTGCTTGGTGAAATCTTCGTCACCAGCAATATCAGCACCGGCTTTTTTGGCCTTAGCGGCGTCGGCATCAGGCGCAAATACGGCAACGCGAATTTTCTTGCCTGTGCCGTTTGGCAGCACAACGGTAGCCCGAATATTTTGATCGGCTTGGCGTGGGTCGACTCCTAAGCGCACATGAACCTCAACCGAGGCATCAAACTTCACCGGGTTTGTCTCGACTGCCAGCGCGACGGCCTCTGCGAGATTATAGACCTTGCCGACCTCGATTTTCTTAGCTACGTTGCGGTAGTTCTTGCCACGCCGTTCTATCAACGGACGAACTTTTGGTGCCGGGCCTTTTTTGACGTGTGACTCTGCGCTGCCCTGGGGTGTCGTATCATGCGCTTCTTTGCGAGCCTCTTTTTCGGCTTTGATCTCGGCTTCTTCAGCAGCTTTTTCGCTGCGTTTGCCGCTCTTTGCTACGTCGCTTTTTCGTTCCGCAACAATTTCTTTCTCAACTTTCTCTCGCTTTTCTGGCTTTGCTTCGGCAATTAGCTTTTTGATATCAGCAATCGTTGCCTTTGCGGGTACGTCAATTTTCAGCTTTGTAGCTTCTTCTAGTAATTCGGCTTTTTTGGCCATTTATAAACCCTTTCTGCGGTAGCTAACGGCTGCTGTGCACAACCTCCCGTCATTGTGATTAATTCGTTTTCGAGTATATACCAACAGAGGTAATTTGTCAATTGTCGGAATTATTTGCTAGATCTGTTGCCTGAAGCATACGCGCCAAGTTAATAATCTGTTCAGATGATGCGTGTTCTCCTAATAAATCTTGCGCTTCGCAAATATACTCTGTGCCCAGCGTATCGCCCTCTTCAGATAAATCATTTGGAGTATTGTGACCTGGAAATTGAATAATCGTTGCGTTAAATGGCACGTCGGAGGTTTCGGGCTGCTCAAACTTAGGTAAAACAAATAATTTTGTTGAAGGTTTTTCTATGTGTATTAATTATACACCAAAAAAAATAATATGTCAATAAACTGATTGGCTAAATCTGCACAATCGTCTCTGTTAAAACGCTAGCACTTGCGGTTTGATTATTGACATAGGCACTAGCGCGTGCTACGATGAGATTTGTGTTTTTTGAAATCCCGCCTACTTTTACTGGGAATTTAAGCACAAAATCCACGAGTATTTCACTAGATAATAATGACCTATCCGTGGGGGTTTAGGAAATGAAGCGGCCTACTACATGGTAGGTTGCGGGAGGAGTTACAATGCGGCTAACCAGAACCGTGACGGCGATCACGATTATTTTCGCTGCCACACTTTTTGGTGGACACACGAGCTACGCTGTCGACACCAAGACGGCCGATGCAAACAAACAATCTAGCAGCAAAAAGGCTGAAGCAAAAAAAGATCAACCCAAAGTAGTTGAGGTAAAAGCTGGCGATTCGTTGACGACAATCGCGGATGCAAACAAAACAACGTGGGTGCGCATCTTCAATGCCAACGATGCTATCGCCAACCCTGATGCAATCAACCCTGGCGACAAAGTGCGAATTCCCAAAGACGATGAGCAGTTGTCTGATCGGTATAGTCAGTACGCCGCCTCAGTTGCCGCGGCCCAAGTGAGCGCAGCGCCAATTGTTGCTCAGACAGCGACGACCTATACGACACGTAGCTATAGCAGCGCGCCGGTTAGCTCGAGCAGCTACTATGTCGGGAATGGCATGTGGTGCACGGACTATGTACACTCGCGTCGCCCAGATGTCGCCGTCTATGGCAATGCGGGCTACAACTGGATTGGTTCGGCTCAAGCGGCTGGCAAATCGACTGGTAGCACACCGCAAGCAGGCGCTGTTGCGGTCACCAATGGGCATGTTGCCTACGTCGAGAGCGTCAATAGTGACGGCAGCTACGTGGTATCAGAAATGGGCTGGAACTACCAGGCTGGGAATTACAACAAGCGAACGGTTTCACCGGGCACATTTGGACAGTTTATTTATTAGAAGAGAAAATAGTTCTCAGTTCTAAGTTCTAAGAATAAACAAGCCACGACTCACCGTGGCTTGTTTTTATGTCTCAAGATTAAAATAAAATCTCCTTCTTTTTCTTTCGCCAAAGGAGCAAAAAGCGACCATCTTTGCAGCCAAAGATGGAGAAATCTCTGGGGCGGCTTCCCTCCGCGGTAAAGTAACGACATAAATATTCTTGGCTTCCTGCGCGCGGAGCAAAGCTCGTGCTCGGAATACCAGGAAATTTCTTTGTTCCTTTTCCGGTCAGTCCAGATGCCCCAGACCCCCAATTTAATTAAGCGGCTCTTGCCGCACCAACTACCTATGTCACACCTCGTGTGGCATAGGCTGCGTCTTGGGAACGCCTGAACCCAAGTAGGAATACCAGGGCAGCGAGGAATCATTCACGACAATATGCCCACCGCAATTAATACCGATCTGGCGGTGGGACAACTCCGTTTACATGCGGAGTTGGCTTGTCGTGACCGAACTGCCTTGGTATTGCTGCGTGGCGATCAGGAGATATCCCAAGTCGTATTTGGTTCTTTGATCGAAACAAAGAACTATTTCTTGCTAGCATCTTTAGATAAAGAAGCTAGTCGTTTCTTTTGTTTCTTTTCAAGAATAAAGAAAAGAAGTGTATGTCTAGAGGACAATATTCGCACCCACAATCACCAAAATAATTCAGTAACTCTGGGTGCGAGGACAGAGAGATGAGTCTGTACTCGCATTGGGCTGGGATCAGATGGTGCCGACTTCAGCCACGAGCTTTCCTTTCCTCACGAAAATAGATGTCTTCACGAGGTCCGGATACTTCTCTATGAGCTGATTGGCGCCATCATCATGTTGGTTCGCCAGCAGCCAGTCGAGCAGCTGCTTACGGTTCTTGGGCGTATTGATCACGCAGAAGCACCTTTCCCATCCACCGAGTGGATAGCGCATGATGCCAGGTGTTGACAACATTTCCGAGCGCGAGAGGGGGCTGCCAATGGTATGTACACGCATCTGACGCACACCCGAGCGCCAGCTTCGTTCTTCATGCAAAAGCGCAGTCCAGCATAGCTGTCCGTGGCCAAAGTAGGCCGCGTGGAAATGGATCACTTCCACTCTCTCTTTGGCATCATCTGCCGTCATGGCGAAGTCCGGGGCGTTGGGGTTGCGCTCGGCTTTATTGGGCAGCCACTCGGAGAATATCCGCTGAAGTCGAGCAGCCGACTTCGTGTCGCCGCGCTTGATGAGCCAGCCGTAAAAGTCAACGATATGTTGCCTATCAACTTTCACACTGAAGGTGGTAGTATTAGCTTCATCCGGCGGCATGATTCCCGCAGGGGAGAGGGGGACTCTATCCACCCCTCTTGCATGAGCCATCCACCTAGCTTGGAACGCGTTGCCATGCAAATACGGCATACTCGTGAACGTCTTGATCAGTCCATACATGTCATCAAACGATGACAGGTCTGTGTCATATGTGATGAACCGCACATCCTCTCTCACGTCATCGAAGCACATCGACTCGGGGTATAGCGGATTGCGCTTGGCAGTGTCAAGGATCATTTCTCTTCTCTCTGTCCGAATTGTAGTCACTAGCCGGTTGGCTAGGACGAAGCGTGGTGATTAGCGCCAC
>JBDHUN010000008.1:0-43851 GCA_039809225.1 Saccharimonas sp. (SeqCode) | reverse complement strand
AGTTCGATGAGGTTCATATCTTCCATACTTCCATTGTACACCTCTGTTGTGGGTGTGTCAAGCGTATAATTGCCTAAATTTATTATGTGATATAGTATAGAAAACTCGTATTTGCGAGTCAGTACCTTCTCGGAAAGGAAAAAAATGAGTCATTGGGTGCCTATTTTTCTCGTTATTCTTGCTAGTCTTCTGGCGCTGTTTGGCTTGGGGCTAGCCATTGGGATGACTGTGCGGACGGAGATGGCAAAGTCTCGCGCGACCAAGGAAGAACCGCGGTTATTCCAGTGGGGCACGCCAGAAAACTTCGATGACCTCGAGCACCGCATGGACGGTCTGCGTGAGGCCAAAGGCCGATGAAGCTCGCGAAGCTATCGCGCTGGGCGACGCGGGTTGTCAATCATCGCTGGTTTATGCTCGCTCTGCTTGTCGTGGCCATTGCTGTGATCATCGGCGCGCTGCTTTTTATACACTCCACACCGAAAATGATTCACGTCTGCGACCCAACCACAAAGTGGGTCATTCAGATCGACGAATCGCAGCCGGTTCCACCGGGCTATACTCGCTACCTAACGGGTTGCAACAGGTAGCCGACTCACTCGCGGTGGCATGTTTCTCATTCTCAGAGAAATGTGCCGCCCGATTTTAATTTGTCAAAAAGTCTTGTGCATAAATATTGTATGTGTTACACTAATATAAAAAGGAGACACATGCGCGGAAAAGATATACTTACAGTTCTCAGCACACTACGATCGCATGAAGACGAGTTGGCAACAACGATCATCCATCCGGACGACACAGTGACGATTGGAAAGTGGTGCGAGACTGGTCAATACGAAATGCGGTCGGTGCGAGTGGGCGGAGCTGTTGTTAGTCTTGAAGTGCCTGTTCGAGATTTTATGGTGGTCGATAGACAGCCGCTACAAACACAAATCGAAAAAGATAAAAAACGACAGAAACAGTCAGATAAGCAGCAAGAAGCTTTTTATGCTCCATGGCAAAGGGTGCCTGAGGAAAGCTTACTCGGTCGTGATGATTATCGGACATGGCTTGAAGAGAACGCATTGCCAATGCGAGAGGATGTCATTGCTACTGCTCGCCAATTAGCCATAGAGCATGATGGACATGAAAATGACACAATACCTTGCTCGCACTGCAAAGGGATAGGTGAGTACGAGTCAGGTTGTATGTGCCAGGATTTGCGAAGCAGTATCACCGACCGTCATTTTCAAACAGTCTATGACCGCGAAGAGGGTCCTGATCCAAATTGCTTACGGTGCCATGGAGAGGGCTCTTATACGAAGCCGTGCTATACGTGTGGCGGCGTAGGTAGCATGCCGCTTTATCCAGAAATTATCATCGATGATCCTGCGATGAATCAACGACATCGGTTGCGTCTTGATGGCGCACAACTCATAACTTCTTGCCCCGAGATCTTGGAGAATCTAAGTATATACACTCAATCACCGTATGATGATGAGGTAAGGGTCGAGAAAAAAGTTCGCATCAAATGGTCACAGGCGATTGCACTGATGGCGAATATCCGCCAGCTCGGTGATGAGGTTGTGTATGTTCGCTATGGCGAGAGCGGTGAGTATATTCGCGAGTTTGATGATTTATTTAAGGAGACCGTGGTACTAGCGAATCATAAGTGGAGCACAAAGCATGGCGATATCCCTATCCAACGGATGTCGCGCCGCAGTGAAACTGCTGAACGCACATCGCCTAGACAACTATTAGATACATTTCAGAAAAATCTCGCCATGGAATACAGATCACGCATAAGCCAATGGGGTAATCTTTCCTATGAGGTGGTGTATAGTGTGAGTCCAGAGCGCCGTATTCAGGATTTGCGCAGTGCTCTAGGCGCACGCGGACTTGGTATCGCCCTACTTTACGAATTTATCGCGACGGGCGAGACTGGTCCTGCGTTGTATGCCTCACGTGGCGATGAGTTGGTTGCTCCCCTTGCGCAGCATTATGTCGTCGAGAAAGCTGTCGAACCGGCTTGGTGGCGATACCTAGAATATGTGGACGAATTGCCAACCTATCCAGACGCGAGCGCGTAAAGAGCTATGCCGGTCGCGACCGAAACATTAAATGATTCTTTGTGGCCCTTCATCGGGATCTCAAGAATATCGTGGCAGCGTGCCAGGATCGCGGGCTCGATACCATGGACTTCTTCGCCCAGTAGCAGTGCGATATTACTTGGCGGATGGTAATCACGAATGTTGATTGAGCGCGGGGATTGCTCGAGAGCTAACAGGGTATACGACGCTAGATCTGGGCACGCTAGATCTAGCGTTTCCTGATATATGAACTGGACGAGGTTCTCGGCACCGAGCGCGGTTTTGTGAATGTGGCGAGTGATTTTCTCTGAGATATGCGGTAACCGCGTATCGTCTTGTATCTGGGGATAGGGGGTGTACCCGCTCAAGATGATTTTTTTGACACCGAACCCTTCGGCGGTGCGAAATATCGAGCCGACGTTGTGAGCAGAGCGGATGTTGTGAGCGATGAGAATAATGTCGGGCATAAGAAGTATTATACACATCATCCTTCTTTTTCTTTCGCCAAAGAAGCAAAAAGCGACCATCTTTGCAGCCAAAGATGGAGAAACCTCTGGGGCGGCTTCTCTCCGCAGAGTATAAAACATACCAAGACTCTTGGCCTAAGCTACGCGCGGAGCAAAGCTCGTGCTCACTTAACCAGGATTCTGGTATGTTTTCTTCTCTGGGAGCTGCAGGTGTCCCAGACCCCAAACTAATTGTGCGGTCTTGCCGCTCACTCTTCTCGCTTATAGCGAGTTGGTTTTTGCTTTCTTTTGCGCCAAAAGGAAGATATATCTTTATCTCATCTCTACAAATAAAAAAAGATTTTAATGTATAGTTTAAAAATAACAAGAACAAATGAAAAACGGCCCGCTCGAAATGGCTCTAGCTCGTGCGATTGAGCTCTCACGGTGAGTCGCTTTTCGGGTGGGCCGTAGCCCCTATCGCATGTCTCGTCCAACCGCAACGGCGCACGCAATCACAGCCGGAAGGACAAGAACTGCGAGGGCAAAGTCGACAGCCGCCATAGGCGTCGGATGACCACTAATCAAGGTGTTTGTGCTCACGCCAACGCACAGCGCCATGCTAGCGGCATTGAAAAGAAACAGCGCATATTTCATAGTAATCCTCCTAGGGTACCAGCTTTCCGATTTGAAAAGCTAATATATAAACACACTTTTTAAAAAATGTCAATAGTTTCTGTCAAGCCCGTCACAACTGGTTTCCTTATAAAACCTTAAAACATGCTACGATAAAATCACAACTAAGTCGCTACGTACGGCAAGGAGGGGTTACGAGATATCAGCAATTAATGCATCGCGGCATTGATGGTGTCGCTTATGCTAATGTCAGGGGGTGGTGACACCTATAGCTCACGCAGGAGTGGATCCGGGAGAGGAAGTATTTATGGGCGACGAGGGTGACCGGACGACCATTCCATACACACAACTGTACCGGGTGATTAGCGGCAGCTACTACTATATGCGACACTCGGCTTCGCATGCCGGTGATGCGCCGTATGTCGGGCCCGGCAACCCACTGTCGATTTACTCCTACCACCCTGCGAACTGGCGCATGATTCAGGTGGGTACGTATAATCGTTTATTTAAGAACTCGTCATCTGGACAATGTATGGCGGCGGCGTTTGTCAGTTATCCATATACCGTCTTTAATACATATACTCGTGCTTGTAACAGGGCGGATTCCGATCAATGGTTTCGCGTGCGGCACTTTTCAGACGGCAGCGTGCAAATTGTTCACCGGTACGATGGCTATGACTTTTGCTTGATGACGTACAACTTTAGTTCTGGTACACCTGTCGATTTTGAATACATTATGTCAGCCTGTGCAAATGACGCGTATCATCGCTGGTGCATTAGTAACGAACGGTAAACCAAGCGATATTGCCAGTATCAAAAGCATAAAAACTTTGCTACACTAACATGTAGTGAACGAAGACGAGATCCAGGCCAGGCGGCGCGAGCAAGATGAGCGCTCAACACAACAACGCGCGGCGCTGCTTGGCCTTCAATATTTAGATACGCGCGAAGTGGAACAAACCCTCGCACTTGCTCAAGATGTCATGCCGATAGATGACATGCACAAGTTTCGTATGGTGCCACTTGTCAAAGGCACTGCCGAGACGATTTACCAATTTGGGGTGACAGCGCAAACCCCTCAAACTGTCATCCAAAAAATGACCGGTGAGTACAATGAGCGCGGCGATACCATCCAATTTATGCTGATCAGTCTCAGCGGATACAGGGTACTGATGAACCGCTACGACCCACCCAAAAAGGTCGTCTACGATGACATCGAAATCGCCAAAGAAGGAGACAGCGATACCATCGCGGCCGTCAGCCAGACGCTCAACAGTGTCAGCAGCGAGGAGATCTTTGATTTTATCATCACCCAGGCAGACAAGCTGGGGGCCAGTGATATCCACATCGAGAATGAGCGTGAAGATATACGGGTACGGATGCGTGTCGATGGTGCGCTGCATGCGGTGGCTCATCTCGACAAAGACCGATATCGGGTGATCATGGGCGAGCTGGCCAGCCGGGCTGGTATCAGCAGCGCAGCGGTTGAGGCGCAATCAGGACATATGCAAAAAGAAATTTCGCGTGACGGCGCGACACACTTGCTCAACCTCCGTGTAGAGACAGTTCCGACGATGTATGGACAAGATGCTGTGTTGCGTTTATTCAACTTCGACGAGTCGCTGCTCCAACTCGACCGGCTCAGTATCCCACCGAAGCAGCGCCATGAGATCGACGAAGTAGTCAGTCATCCGCGCGGATTAGTGTTGATGGTGGGCCCAACCGGAAGCGGTAAGTCCACGACACTCTACAGTATGCTTAATGCGCTGAACACACCCAATCGCAAGCTGATTACACTCGAAGATCCGATCGAATACGGCCTCACGGGTATCTCGCAAATTCCGATCAACACCACCGGTGGTCAAACGTTTGCCGATGGGCTGCGTAGTGTGCTTCGTCTTGATCCGGATGTTGTGATGGTAGGTGAGATCCGCGATCAAGATACCGCACGTACCGCCATTCAGGCATCGATTACTGGGCACCTTGTGCTGAGCAGCTTCCACGCCAATTCCAGCAGCACGGCATTTAGCCGTATGATCGATATGATTGGTGTGAACCCCATTTTTTCGAGCGCCATTCGCTTGGTGATTGCACAGCGCCTCGTGCGACGATTGGTTGACGAGACAAAGGAAGAATATGAGCCAGATGATGCCACGCGCAGCTATGTGAAGCGTGTGCTCGAGCACCTGCCGGAAGGTACGGAGTGCCCTGATCTCGACAGCTTCAAACTCTGGAAGCCGGTGCCGAGTGACGATGCACCGTTTGGGTACAAAGGTCGGATGGTGATCATGGAGCAGTTGATCGTCGACGAAGAGATCCAGAAGTTTATCCGTGGCGATATCGAGGAAGTCCACCCCGAAGCGATCGAAAAAGTCGCTCGCGAGCGCGGCATGTTGACGCTCGAGCAAGTTGGGGTGCTAGCAGCCCTTCGCGGCGAGACAACGCTCGAAGAAGTCGGACGTGTTGTTTAGTTGACGTAATATATGAAATAGTATAAAATGAACGTAGTTGACATTACCTTGGACGTGGTGTTTCTGTGGGTTATCACGGCAGTTCGCATTCAGGAGGTGATGCGAGTTCGTCACAGGGAAACTCAGTGTCCCTATAGCATATCTTGCTAGCACGACTTCTTCTCTACAGTGTGCTGGTTGATAGCGCCACTAGGGTATACTATCCTTGTTGCCTATCAACTAGCAGATGGTACGACAAAGCGTCATTTCAGTGAGTGGCGCAGGCTGCACAAGGCTAATATTAAATAGCTGACAGCCGACCGACTATTGGTGGTTTTCTGTGCGTGATCGCCCAGAAAACCACCTTTTTAATAGTTGGGTTTACAGAATCGACTAGTCGGATCGATGCGATCGTCATAGTAGACTGCCTCGGCGCATCCCCATAGCCGTTGGCGTGCACCGATGGCAAATTCAAACATTATTTGTTGCTGCATGCTCAATAATTCGTCGAGGCCTGGTGTATAGTCGGCTACGTGAATCTCAAATTCCTCATAGTTCCCAAGGTGTGGTGGCAAACCCCGAAAGTCAAACGCAGTACGGGCTCCATATCGTACTCAAATAACTCTATGACTACAATGGCGCCACTGCCGAGGCGAACTTGGGCAGCCATTTCGGCCAAACTTCCCTCGGGAATCAGTTCTGTGCTAATAGCCATAACTTCTGGTCGCGGCATGTCACCCCCTGCCTATATATCTTGGCCTAATTATACCACATGTGCTTTGCCGTTAGAGTAATAAACAAATCTCTTCGTATCGCGGAGAGCTATTGACGACTTTTACATAGCATGATATAAATCTAGAAGAGGATTTTTCTTCGCGAAGCAAACGCTTCACTTTACAGTTAGGAGTTGGGCAAATGGTGGCTCTCTATGTGATTGCCAGTATCGTAGGTTATATCTTGGTGGGTGTGGCCATATCTACGCTGTCCTATCGAATCATGGATGAGAAATTAAAGTGGTATGCAGCAGACATGATTGCAATGTTCACCGGAATAATCTGGCCTATCGCGCCCGCAGTTTGGATTTTGTTCGGTCTTTGCAGTGTTGTCTGGCGCCTGTGTTATCATCTGCCGCTGCCTGGCGTCAACTTCTCTAAGTTCTTTGAGGAGCGTCGCAAGCGCAAGATTCGGGACATCCAGGACAAGACTGATGCCCTGAACGAGCAAGCAGTCGCCCAGGAACGGCTCAATAAGGCACGGGGACAGCTAATCAAAGTCCCCACCGACCGCTGAGCCCACGCTCCTCACTCCTCGCCCCCGATCCAATCAGGGGCTTTTCATACACAAAAAAATTATCAAGCCGTATCAAGCCGGTATACTATACAATAACTGCAGCAATTGTTGGCACGAGTCGGTCGTCAAATACTGACGGAATGACATCATCGGCGGTTGGGTGTTCGACGAGGCTAGCGATGGCTTCGGCGGCGGCGATCTTGTGATCGTCGGTGATTTTCTGAACGCCGTTGTCGAGTGCGCCGCGGAAAATACCGGGGAAGGCGATGGCGTTGTTGACTTGATTCGGAAAGTCGCTGCGACCAGTGGCGATGACGGCCGCGCCGGCGCTTTTCGCGATGTCGGGCATGATTTCCGGCGTGGGGTTAGCGAGGGCAAAGATGATCGGCTGGTCGGCCATTTTTTTGACCATTTCTGCACTCAGTAATTCCGGTTTACTGACACCGATGAAAATATCCGCGCCTCTGATGGCATCGTCTAGGGTGCCGGACTGGTTTGGGTTGATAAACGCTAGCAGGGCTTTTTTCTCGTCGTTAAGGTCGGCACGTGAATTGCCGATGATACCCTTGCTATCGACAGCGATAATATCTGTAGCTCCATAGAGGTGCAGTAGCTTGATGATTGCCGTGCCGGCCGCCCCTGCACCGATGGTCACGATTTTGCAATCGGCCAGTGTTTTGCCGGTGACTTTCATGGCGTTAATCAGCCCTGCGAGCACCACTACGGCCGTACCGTGCTGATCGTCGTGAAAGACTGGAATATCACACTCGGCCTTCAGGCGCTCTTCCACCTCGAAACACTTTGGTGCCCCGATATCTTCCAAATTGATGGCGCCAAAGCTTGGAGCAATTGCTTTGACCACGGAGACGATCTCATCCGTTGTATGGACATCAAGGATAATCGGTACACTGTCGATCCCGGCAAAATGCTTAAACAGCAGCGCCTTGCCCTCCATAACCGGCATGCTGGCTTTTGGCCCGACGTCACCGAGGCCAAGCACTGCTGAGCCATCGGAAATAACTGCTACAAGATTGTTCGTCCAGGTATACGCAGGCAATTTTGTTGGGTCGGCCGCAATCGCACGACTGACTTCAGCGACCCCGGGTGTATAGTAGGTACTTAATTTCGTGCGGTCGAGCTCCGACTCGTCGCGCAGCTTCGTCGTGATCTTTCCTTTGTATTTCTGGTGCAATTCGAGAGCAAGTTTATTATAGTCCACGAGTTAAAAACCTTCCAACGGGATACCGGTTTGCTTTGAAACCTTTTTTGCCCACGCTATTAAAGGATTGAATTGTGCATCTCTTGCAGCCATTTCAGTTTCGTGGGTGTCGATACGCGCTATGATTGCGTCAACGGTGTGTGCGAGCCGATCAAACGATTTTTTTAGGTCGACAATTTCCGCTTCAATTTTGTTGAGGCTGTCATTCACAGAATAGAATCGCATAGTATTTTTCTCTTCGGCGTGTGCGAATTCTGTCGGGGTTTGATGCATAAAGTCGCGCATCATGCCAATCAATTCGTCGATATCGGCGCGAGTCGCAGGCGTTGAGTCGGCACTTTTTGGCATGTTTTTATGATAGCATATTTTTTAGTCCCATACCTCTTTTAAAATCTAAAAATCTGTGCTATAGTAAATAGTCGAATTGCAATATAAATGATAAGTGAGTGAGAGTGATGAGTTTTGCACTAATTCAAAAAGTCAACGACGAGCAGAAAAAGAAGCAAGTCGTCGATGTCCGCAGCGGTGACACCGTGAAGGTGTATCAGAAAATCAAAGAAGGCAACAAAGAGCGTATCCAGATGTTTGAAGGTGTGGTGATTCGCACTGACAACAAAGCTCAGCACACCAGCCGTATCACGGTGCGCAAGATTGCTAGTGGTGTCGGTGTCGAAAAGTCATTCTTGCTCCACAGCCCGCTTATCGAAAAAGTCGAAGTTGTCCGCCGCAGCAAAGTTCGCCGCAACTTCCTCAGCTATTTGCGTGATCGTAGCGGTAAGAGCGCCCGTTTGACGGCTGTTCAGTTTGACCGCGAAAAGGTCAATGATGTGCATGACAAACATGCCGAAGAAGAAGCCGCTCGTCTGAAAGAAGAAGCTAAAAAAGAAGCTGAAGCAAAGCAAGCTGAAAAAGATGCCGAGCAGGCCGCACTTGATGCTAAAGCCGCTGAGGTTGCAGCTCGCCACAACGCTGAACAATAAGTTTGAATCCGTTTACATTTTTTAATAGCTCGGCTCAACTCGCCGAGCTATTAAATATCCCTCATAACCAGAGTTGGCTATGAGGGAATGGTCTAGACCGGCGGGTGATATACGCCGGTGGGAAACTTCGCGTAGACCAGTGTGCCGTCAACGAGGCTGGCGATTTGTTGCTCCACTAGCTCTACGTTTGCGGTGCTGAGTATTGTCACGAGTTCGACGGCGTCCGTGAGTGACATAGGCGGCGCTAGGAACGGCTTATCGAGTACGAGTGTGACCCGGAGCTTGTCGTGCCCCGCGCCAGGTGAAATATGGATTTCTCGCGCATATGACGCGATAGAGCGCGTAAAGTTGAGAAAATACATCGTGACCTCAGGCGCGACTGTAACGGGCAAGGTACTCACGTCCTTTCGTGTAGACATACTAACTATAAATGCATTACATACTGTTGTCAATGTAGCGTAAAATGATGATATGATTCTCGGGATAGATGAAGCTGGTCGCGGGCCATGGGCAGGGCCGTTGGTGGTTGGGGCAGTAGTGCTCGGTGGTGTCGAAATCGATGGTCTGAACGATAGCAAAAAACTCACCAAGAAAACGCGCGAACGGCTGTATGATGAGATTTATGAGAAAGCTGCCGCCATTGGAGTCGGCTGGGTTCCGGCAAGGGAATTGGATGAAATAGGCATGAGTGAGGCGCTACGGGCGGCAACGCGTCGGGCGGTGGAGCAGATCAAGGTGCCATATCATGAAATTATTATCGATGGTACGGTGAATTTTCTGGCTGGCACTAAAAAGGGTGAGTATGTAACGACAATGCCAAAGGCTGACTCACTGGTGCCGAGTGTCAGCGCGGCATCGATTGTTGCCAAAGTGGCTCGTGATCGTTATATGCATAAGATCGATGCGACCTACCCCGAGTATGGCTTTAAGCAACATGTCGGCTATGGGGTCGCGGCGCACCGCAATACTATTGAGCGGCTTGGAGTGTGCGCGGAGCATCGACTGTCGTTTGCGCCACTGCAAAGATATGCCAAGACAGTGTCGTCTGAGAATGCAGTTACCTCGCGCGATGCATCGATAGCCTCACCTACCACTCGCGAAGTCGGCAATATGAGCGAAACGGCCGCCGCGAATTATCTGGTGCGGCATGGCCACGAGATTGAGGTGCGCAACTGGAAGACGAAATATTGTGAAGTTGATATTATCTCGAGGAAAGACGACACTCTGTATTTTACTGAGGTTAAACACCGCAAAAGCGACAAGACTGGTGATGGCTTAGCGGCTGTCACTAAGAAAAAACAGAACCAAATGGCATTTGCCGCTCGCTTTTATACTCACACTAACCACATTGAAAACCAAGTAAATCTCAAATTAACGGTTATTGCCACGACTGGCACACCGCCGGAAGTGTCTTCTTATGTCGAGATAACTGAATGAGGACTCGCTTTCGCCGTTTTCGGCTCGTCAGTACAACGCACACAGTTGCAGAGCGAACATGACAATTAGACAGTGGTTCGCTCGGAGAAATATTACGTGTATTTTTTCATGAGAACTTCTGAGGCTTTGTCTATCTCGAGCTTCGACGGCTTGTGTGGTTGTTTATTGAGCGGTACAACCCATACTCCGACACACTCACGATTTTTGAAAAAACTTCTCCGGGTATAGCCACAACGCGTGCAGCTCTTGTAATGAGCGATACACACGTGCTGCCATGTTTCCCATGGGTACTCTCCTAGGTGCCAGAGTGGGCGAGGGTAGTAGCCTGACCAACGATGCAGGTGCAATCTGCAGCAAACTGGCGGCCTGGATGGCAAATCACTAAGCTTCATCGCGCAACACTCCTTGTAGTCGACTGTCTGATTGTCAAGGAATTGTCTCACTGGCGAGTAAGACAATTCTATTATACAAACTGATGAACTAAAGTCAAATAGATTCGTGCGTGCCTATAACATTTTTAGTCGTTCGCAAACAGCTTGTTCATTAGATTCGATCAGCTTTACCCGACCGGCGAGGTCGGCCGTACCGATGTCGATGACGCGCTTGAGGGCGATGTTCTCGCGCATCGGCGCGAAGAACGCGCGGTATTCATCAAGTTGTTCGTGGGTCATCAGTAGTTGCCCAGCATAACGCGGGAAGTAGTCATAGCTTTTGTCAGTGCCAAAGGTTTTTTCTACCCATGGCCATTGATTGCGCAGCCATTGCCAGGCTGGTTTGCGGGCATAACGATTGCTAAGAAGATAAATAAACCAGAAGGTCGTATCTTGCGAACGAATTATTGATGTATCAGTGAGAATGCTAATCAGTTTCGAAATAGTCTTGGGAGCTTTTGTTGATGCTAACGCGCCGCGGATATCTTCTTTGATGTCAGGTGATACCTCGGTTTTATAGCGATGCAAGAGGTCGTCGACCAACTGTGCATTGTCACCATAGCGTACGTCGGCTCCTAATAGCAGGCTGCGCAGCTCAGGGTCAAGCTGTTCGATAGGCAGCGCCCGCGAACGACGAATCGCTTCGTCAATCACCTTTCGGTCTTCGCTATAGATCATTTGGGCGATGATACGGCTACGAAGTTTTTGATCGTTTTCCGACTCGCCTTTAATTGGATCCCAACCAAGCCGCTTAAATTGCTTGGTCGCCAAACGACCCGTCAGCTGTCGTAGTGCAGCCTCGGCGTCGTGGTCCTGTTCAATATATTTCCGTAATTCGCCGAGCGCCATTACCATAACGTCCCAGACCGGGTCCTGGTCTTCATTGACGTAGGCTTCAAGTGTGTCGATCAGCCGCGTCGGTGAGGTAATGCTGCCGCGTGCCAGCAAAATTTGCTCATTGAGCAACTGAAGCCGCTGCGATG
This sequence comes from Saccharimonas sp. (SeqCode), assembly GCA_039809225.1. GTDB lineage: Bacteria > Patescibacteriota > Saccharimonadia > Saccharimonadales > Saccharimonadaceae > Saccharimonas. The sequence continues at coordinate 31,913 of JBDHUN010000008.1, read as the reverse complement.
TACTGAGCTTTCCGGCGCGTAGCTGATCGAGCAGCCTTGCAAGCAATCCGTCGTCGTAGTGCGTAATGAAATGCGCGCTATTATCGTGGTTCAGATAGAGCAAGTTGGCCGTGAATGGCACTTGGATTGATGGCTCCGCTAGCAACGCTGGTATATCTGATTCGGTCGCGCCGAGCGGAATTGGCCACAATTTGTCGGTGCCTACACTTTCACCAACGAGAAATTGTCGTTGGCTGAGGGTTAATAAGTTGGCTTCTAGGGTTGCGGTAACTACTGGGTACCCGGGTTGTGAAATCCACGTCGTCATGAGTAAATCAACATCTTTGCCACTTGCCGAGGCCACTGCTTTCCATAAATCATGCTCATCAGTGTTGTCGTAGGCGTGGTCGCTAAAGTACTGCTTGAGACCCTTGCGAAATGCCTCCTCGCCGATGTAACTCACCATCATACGCAGCAAGCGGGCGCCCTTGGCATAAACAATCGCGCCATCGAAGATCGATTGAATTTCATCCGGGTGGCGCACCTCGACTTGCACCGACTGTACACCACCGATGGCATCGCGCCTGAGCGCTGCTACCGCAGCGCTAGTATCGAAATCCAGCCAAGCATTCCACGATGGATGGAGTGCGTTGGGCGCAATAACTTCCATGATGCTGGCAAAGCTTTCGTTAAGCCACAAGTTATTCCACCACTTCATCGTCACTAAATTACCAAACCATTGGTGGCTGAGTTCGTGAGCAATCACTGATGAGACATATTGCCGAGCGTGCAGGCTACTGTGCTGCTTGTCGACGATCAATGCCGACTCGCGGTAGGTGATGAGCCCCCAATTTTCCATGGCACCAGCGCTAAAATCTGGCACGGCCACGTGATCGGCTTTGGGCAGAGGGTAGGGTACACCGAAATAATCATTGAAAAATTCGATGACAGCGACGGCCTCGTCGAGAGCATAATCGAGACTACTTGTCTGCTGGGCGGGTGTGGCCCAGACGGCGACGTCGACGCCATCTTTGGTGGTGGCTTTTTTGGACTGTAGTTCGCCCATCACCAGTGCAAATAGATAAGTGCTCATGCGCGGTGTAGTGTTAAACGTCGTGACTAAGCGGCCGTCTTCTTCCACTTGGGATTTCGTAGGCATATTGCCGAGCACAGTTATTCCCGTTTCTGTTGTTACACTCACGTCGAAGGTAGCTTTTGCGGCTGGCTCGTCGATACAAGGAAATACCTCGCGGGCATAGTGGCTCTCACACTGTGTCATCAACAGTTCTTTCTTGGCACTGTCATGCGTAAAGTGGCATGGGTAAAGGCCGTGGAGCGCATCAGAAATCACACCGCTATAGCCAATAGTCACAATATGGTTGCCGGGAGCAAGCTGGTCTTGAGTAATCAGGAGCTCGTCGTTGCCGCCCAATTGCCATGCGGCTGCCTTGCCGTCGACCATTACACTCTCAATCTCGAGCTCATGAGCGTGCAGCATGATCGAAGTGTTGACTAACTTGCCCTCGATATCGATCGTGCCATGAAAGACGCGCTTCTCGCGCTCGATATCAAGATGAAGTTGATAGCGGCTGGGAACAAAATGATCTAAAAGTCGGGAAACTGCTTGCATTGTTCTATTGTAGCAGAGGTATAATACTCCTATGAAATATCGACGGAGGCGAATACTTGGTGTGCTGCTGATTGCGGTGGCCATCGCCATCCTGGTGCTGCAACAGCAATTCCATACGTCTGATGCACCACCGGCGCAGACACCGGTCGTTCCAACATTGCCAGCGCCGACGGCCGATCAACCGGCTAGTCCGGTACCCCAGACGAACCTGCCGCTGGCGACAACCATCTTGGAACAGCTAGCGATCAAAGGTCGCGCCCCCAAGGCCGACTATGCACGGGTACAGTTTGGTGATGGGTGGCTCCTGGTGGGCAACTGCGACACGCGCAATATCATCCTGAATCGCGACCTGGCGAGTCCGGTAGTATCGAATTGCAAGGTAGTGAGCGGTACACTGAACGACCCATACACTGGCAAGACCGTGTTGTTTCAGCGCGGTCCAGCTACAAGCGATCTGGTACAAATCGATCATGTCGTGGCGCTCAGCAACGCTTGGCAAACCGGTGCTCAGTTGCTCACAATCGAGCAACGGATTGCGCTCGCCAATGACCCGCTGGAACTCCTCGCGGTCGATGGTGATGCCAATCAAGCCAAAGGTGATGGCGATGCGGCGACGTGGCTGCCGGCCAATAAAGCCTTTCGTTGCCAATACGTGGCGCGGCAAATCGCCGTCAAAAGCAAGTACCAACTCTGGGTGACCCAAGCTGAAAAAGACGCCATGACCCGCGTGCTCGGCACGTGCCCCGAGCAGACGGTACCTACGGTTAAATAATCATGCCCATGTAGATACGATCTATATGGGCATTTTAAAGCCCGCGTTCTTATGATAAACACGGGCGTGAGGCTGGGAGTGAGCAATCCCCGCCTAGTAAATAGAGAGTATGTTTTAGTTAGGGCTGTATACAACCGTCCAGCCCTTGGCATCGAGTTCATCGCGTGCTGCCAGGAGGACCGCTTCGGGAGTGTCGTACAAGAACTCGAACTCACCGCCGATCAGGGCATTAACTTGTTGCCGAAAGAGCTCATCTGCAATTTCGCTTGAGCTTTTTTGAGCGAATGAGTGTCATTTCTGCCTCTCAGGTTCGCGCGGCGCAGTTGCCGCGAGGTGAATGTACTGTTTTTATCATTATATCAAATTATATATAAAATGTCAATAGTCATCTCTGTTATTTTCGTCTACGCTATGCTATAGTGACCTCTATGCAATTATTTCGCCGTAAATCGATTCATATCTATGAACTCTTGGCTGGACTGTTTGTCACGACATTGATCGTCAGCAATATCGCTAGTGTCAAAATGGTAGCAGTCGGGCCGCTGGTATTTGATGCCGGCACGATTCTCTTTCCGCTGGCGTATATCGTCGGCGATATCGTCACCGAAGTTTATGGGTATCGCAAGATGCGCTCACTGCTCTACGTTGGTATCGCCATGCTGCTCGTCACCATGACGACATTTTGGCTGGTAGCCATGCTGCCGGCTCAAGGAGATTGGCACAATCAAGCGGCGTACGATCAGATTCTCGGTGTGGTGTGGCGGATCGTGTTTGCCAGTATCACGGCAATTTTCGTCGGTGAGTTTCTCAACTCGTATGTATTGGCATCGCTCAAGATCAAGACAAAGGGCAAGATGCTATGGCACCGCCTAGTTGGCAGCTCTGCGCTTGGCAGCCTGGTCGACACGACACTATTTAGCGTGCTGGCTTTTGCGGGAACTATGTCGGGAAGCGCGATGGTTCAGTTGATCGCGACGGTATTTTTGATCAAAATGGCGACGGAAATTATTGCTTCGCCCCTGACAATGCGTATCATCCATCATATTAAACAACACGAAAAACTCGATACCTACGAATCGCCATCTGCCTATCTCGTTAACTAAGGATTGCCTAGGCGCATTCTGATGGTGTTGTAGTGCCGAGTATCTCATTGTATAATACGTAGTGTTCGAAATAGTCCAGGAGAGGATGAACGACGGGTAACACCACCGACGCGCCATTCGTTGTGCGATGTGAGGTTGAATCGCACTTACACGAAGGCAAAAGGACACCGGCTCGTGAGCCGTATACAGTTGGGATGGGCAGCCTCGACGAGTGCACTGCTCAGCGCGATGAACTGGAGATGAGCCGATTGGCAGAGATTGACCTCTTGCCACTCAACAGCGCCGAAAGGGCAAAGTGGCGGCATACCAGCTATCGGATCGAACTTGCCCCAGCGCCTACTGAGGCTTCCGCCCGCTCTATTTAGAGCGGGTTTTTCATTGATGACTTAAGACAATGTAACGCCGCTAGGCAATTTGTCGCCATAGTAGCGGGTCAGGAACTGTTTTTTGAGCGTAAAAAATGTACCGTCTTTGATGGAATGACGGATTTCGTCAACCGTGCGCACGACGAAGCGCTCATTGTGGATGCTGGCCAAGGTCGCACCGAGGATCTCGTCGGATTTAAAAAGATGGTTGATATATGCTTTGGTGTAATGCTGGCAGGCATAGCAATCGCATTCGTCGATCGGCGTGAAATCATCGCGGTACTTTGCATTGGTGATGTTAATGCGGCCGTCACGGGTGTAGAGTGCGCCATTGCGTGCCTGGCGAGTCGGGGCAACACAGTCAAAGGTATCAACACCGTATTCGACACCTAAGAACAAATCAGCGGGCTGCGAGCCCATGCCGAGGAGGTGACGCGGTTTATGTTCGGGCAATGTTTCGCACACCCATTTGACGACCGTTGGAATCTCGCCGGGTTCGAAGACGCCGCCAATACCGTACCCATCAAAGTCGCGTTCGCCCAGAAATGACGCGGAGTGTTTGCGCAATTTTTCATCGCGCGCACCTTGCACGACGCCGTAGAGCGCTTGCAGCGACTCGGACTGTTTGGTGTGCTCATCGTTGAGCTCGTTATGCCGCGCTAAACAGCGCTCGGCCCAGGCGTGGGTGCGCTCAACCGCTTCAATTAAATAGCTGAGCGGCGCCAGCGGAGCCGGACATTCATCAAACGCCATGTGGATATCGGCACCTATGGCGTGTTGCAGCTCCATACTACTTTCTGGTGTCATCAAGAGCTTTTGGCCGTCGAGGTGACTACGAAAGTGTGCACCTTTCTCGGTAATTTTAACAAGCTGTTGAGTCGATTTCACTGCTTGCGCAGCGTCGCCCTTTTCGGTATGGGCGACGGCATCGATACCTTTTTTGTAGGCCACGCCGAGGCTGAATACTTGGAACCCGCCGCTATCAGTAAATGTCGGGCCGCTCCAATTCATAAATACTCCGAGACCGCCGGCTCTCTGAACGAGTTCAGCCCCTGGGCGCAGCATCAAGTGGTATGTATTGGCCAGGACGGCTTGACCGCCAAATTCTTTGACTTGCTCGGGAGTGATGGCCTTGACCGTTGCCTTGGTACCACCCACGATAAATGCCGGCGTCTCGATGTCGCCATGCGGTGTGTGGATCACGCCAGTCCGCGCCAATGTATCATTCAGCCGATGAGTGATCGTGAATTCAAGTGCTTGTTTCATCTCGAGATAGTATAGCAGACGTTGAGTGACTGGCGGGGAGCAGCTATTCGATAATAATCACGCCATCGAACCCATCTTCGACGCGCGGTGGGTGCTCGGTTAGGTTGTTGTGCATTTGCTCGATAACGTCGTCTGGCACGATTCGTGTTCGGGCGTGGTTGCGCTCTAAGGCAGTGGCAAGGTCGATCATGACGGCGACGCATACGACCGATTGCGCGCCCATGCTACGATAGTACCGACTATCGAATTCTCGTTGCCTGAGTGTATTGTGCGTAGCATCAACGATGAGAGACTGGCCTGCTGTTAAGAGCATTTCGGCTCGGCGATATAATTCATTCCAAATCTTTGTGTCACGAGACAAATCTTCTTCGTTACCCGTTAGCTCGAGTCGCATGGCATCGCTCGAAAGCACTGGCAACTGCAGCGATTCCCCAAGCTTGCCCGCAAGAGTTGATTTACCGCTCGCCGGTATGCCCGCCATCATGATGGCACTTGGAGTAGGAAGGGCTGATAATTGTTCAAGAACACAAGGATTTTTTGTCATTATCTCTCGATTATATCATATTTCATATCATTTGTAAATATTTTCTCATCGTAAGTTACACAAAAGGGCTGTGACACCTATCAATGCCTGCTCCTTCGGTAGCGGGCTATTTTCATGTTAGACAATCAGCATGCTGTCACCATAGCTAAAGAAGTGGTACTTCTCCGCAATAGCATGTTCGTAAGCTGGCTTCAATTTGTCCCAGCCGGCAAGGGCGGCGGTCAGCATGAGCACGGTGCTCTCGGGCATGTGAAAATTGGTGATGAGCATGTCGATTGTTTTAAAAGTATAACCTGGGTAAATGAAAATATCTGCTTCGCCGGTGATGCGGTGAGGTTTTTTGTTCATAATGTCATCGTGGGCATATTCGAGGGTGCGGGTAATAGTTGTGCCGAGTGCTACCATGCGTTTGCCCGAGTTTTTCGCGGCTTGAATTGCTGCCACGGTTGCTTCGGGAATCTCAAAATACTCTTGGTGCATCTTGTGGGTGGTGACGTCGTCGACACGGATCGGCAGGAAAGTACCAAGGCCCACGTGGAGGGTCGCGTAGGCAATTACCACACCCTTGTTACGAAGTTTCGCAAGCGTATCTTCGGTCATGTTCAAGCTAGCTGTCGGTGCGGCGACAGAGCCATCGTATTTAGCGAACACTGTTTGGTAGCGCTCGATATCTTCTGGCGTAGCGTCACGGTTCATATAGGGCGGCAGCGGCACCGAGCCGTTTTCGGCTGCGATATCGAGCAGGTCGCGCTCGCTATTGATGATAGCAATGCCATCACCGAGGATTTCCTCGACGGTCAACTTATCCTCACCAACATACAGTTCGTCGCCACTTTTTAGTTTGCGTCGATAAATGACTTTATGGCGGTGCCAGTCATCGTGTGTGCCGTGTTTCTCTACCAGCACCAATTCACGAGTGCCGCCACTGGGCTTAGTGGCGATGAGGCGTGCTTTGATGACTTTCGTGTCATTGATCACCAACACATCCCCAGCGGTGAGATAGTCGACGATATCAGGATAGGCGCGGTCTTCTAGTTGTCCGGTACCACGGTGTAGTACCAGTAGTCGTGAAGTGCCGCGCACTTCGGGCGGATAATCGGCGATTAATTCATCAGGAATGTCATAATGAAAGTCAGATAATTGCATATGACGTACTATAGCATAGAGAAAATATTGTATTCACACAAAAATGTTCTATAATTACCATTGGTCATTGTTCCTGACACGAAAGGTGTTGCAATGCACATCGATTCCAGCTACTACTTCTTGGTGGTCGGTATTTTGTCGTTGCCTATGGCATTTCTGACATATGCCTGCCTGCTATGGTTCGTGATGCTCGCGCTGCCGCTTGGCCTTTACAATGCTACGTACTGGGTCATGGGGTATGCCATGGTGGGCTTGTCCCGGGTGGCACACTGGGTAAGCCGGGGTAAGATTCCGCGTTACCATCTGGAACATAAGGTGGAGTACTACGGTTCAATCAAAGATGTGTTTCCATGGGTATGACTCATCCCCTCGCGACCCCAGTCGCGAGGGATATTTATTGCTGCAGTATTGACGGATTTTTATTAGCTTGGTATATTGAATAACGTACACATCCGGCCGGCAGGTCGGTGTTTTTCGTATCAGGATAAACAAGCAAAGGAATTATATATGGAAGACTTGAATATCAAACAACTGACTCTCGCGGTGCGTACCATCGCCGAGGAAAAGAATCTGCCTGAAGAAACGGTTATGGAAGTGATCGAGCAAGCGATTGCTGCTGCGTGGCGTCGAGATAATGGAGCACGCGAGCAAGAAGTGCGCGCTGAACTTAATATTAATGATGGTACTGCCAAAGTGTTTGTGCAACGCGAAGTGGTCGAAGATCCGATCAATGACGCGACAGAAATCAGCCTCGACGAAGCTAAAAAAGTTAAAAAAGACGCTAAATTAGAAGATGTTATTGAGGAAGAGCATGAAGTAACGGCGTTTGGTCGCGTGGCAGCCCAGACAGCAAAACAAGTGGTGCTGCAGCGCCTGCGCGAGGCCGAACGCGAAGTTGTGCTGGCTGAGTTTGAAGATAAAATCGGGACAGTCGTGACGGGAATCGTGCAGCGCGTCGAACCGCGCGTCGTACGAGTCGAGCTAGGCAAGGCCACCGGCATCTTGCCGCAAAGCGAGCAGATTCAGGGTGAGTTCTATTCGGTTGGGCAGCGTATAAAGGTGTTTATCAAAGATATCGAGCGTGATAATCGTGGTCCGCAGCTTATCCTCAGCCGTGGTAATGAAGCGTTTGTGGAATATCTTTTCCGTCAAGAGGTGCCGGAAATGGAGACGGGCGCTGTGGAAATTAAAGGTATCGCCCGCGAGGCTGGTCGTCGTACCAAACTCGCTGTCGCCAGTACTGTGCCTGGGGTCGATCCGGTAGGCACCTTTGTCGGTGGTCATGGCACGCGCGTCAATGCCGTCATGAACGAGATAGGTGATCAAGAAAAAGTCGACATCGTGACGTATGACGAGAATATTGATACGTATATTCGCAATGCGCTTAGCCCGGCTGAAGTAGTCAAGGTAGAAATTGATAAAGACGCCAAGAGTGCGAAGGTATTTGTAAGCGATGATCAGCAAAGTATCGCGATCGGCCGCGGCGGTCAAAACGTTCGCTTGGCGAGCCGCTTGACTGACTACGAACTCGACATCGAAACAGCCGTAGCCAAGCCAGCCGAAAAGAAGCCGAAGAAGAACATAGAAGATGATCTCTTCTCGGCGATCGAAGAACAAGGCGAATAATACATCGTACTGTTTTAGCACAATACCTCGCATAAACGAGGTATTGTTTTTATCGTCCTTGTTTGTAGTGTAATATAAACCATAGGTAGTTTAGATGAGTGAACAAACGAAGTTTAAAGATCTACAAGGATTGGAGCCGGTGGCATATCCGACTGCTCGATCATTTAATTTCGCGATCGGACGGTCTATCAAACGTGTCAATACCGACATTAGCGGTCGTCCGGCGGGTATTGCGAGCGCATTGGTGGCGACACTGGCCACAGGACCCATTGTAGTGGTGTCAATTATTGTTGGGCTATGGATACATGGAGAGACGGTACCTTTGCACATACTGCCTTTTTTCATTTACGTGTTTATTGTGCTGTCAATAGTTTTCTCTTATCCGGTGCTTGTCTCATCGTTTCGGAAGTATTTGAAAGTGGATTACGATGATGGTTTGATACGTTTTCACGCCGCCAATCGGCAGACCACAAAACTGATGAGACATGATTTTGAAGGTGTCATTGGCCAGCTGATCGAGGAGCTGTCGCTGCCGATCGTGAGCGCCGGAGCGCGCGAATCAACCAGTATGCCGACATATGACCTCATGTCTTCGTTTGGCGCGTACTCAATCGTCAACATCGGTAAAAATCGTAACATATTTGTCGGTCGAGTATACGCCAATGGACCGTATCGTGGGTTTGGACATATCATGGTCGCTCTGAAGCGGCCTTTTCCGCATATTATCATCGATGCAGACGCGAACAACCATAATTTCACAGCCACGAATTTAACTGCCCGATTGCCGAAAGACGTGGCTCATAAATTAGAAGGTAACTTTCCATCGTACTTTACCGTTTTTGCAAAGAACGCTGATACAGCGCGTATCGCCTATTATATTCTGCCGCCAGATACAATGCTGCGCTTGATCAACTACACACCAATGGTAGATATCGAGATTAAAGACCAGGTGCTGCACATGTATTGGCAGGATCGATCACTTAGCACTGAGACAACGCCTGATTGGCAGACATTTTTGCAGTGGGGGTACTATTTTATTGATATGATGCTATACGATCTCGTCAAGAATATCGAAGCCTATCGATTCGATAATGAGGGGGTGGATATTGAGACGACGAAATTGTCACTTGGAGGTGTACGCAACAGTGCGCCGGTCGAGACGGCCAGCAAGATAGCTTATGGGTTTCGTGGTCGACTCGATAGCGTCAACTACGGCATCTTGACACGAGCGCGAACCTATACGGTATTGACTATAGTAGGACTTGTGGTGCTGGCTACCGCTCTATTTATTATTACGTTCCTGATTCAATTTTCTATCATATAAAAGAGCCACGCGAATGATCTGCTGACAGAAGGATGAAGTTTCCCGAAGCTCTACAGGAATGTGATCTAGCTGAATTCCCGCGATATCTCGTCGACGCTGATCAATCACGCCAGTGTTGTGCAGAACATTTTATAATAATTAGCACTCGGACTTGACGAGTGCTAATATTTCGCGTACAATCAGATATAGATTAGCGCTATTGCTAACAATGGAGGGCATATTATGCCAGAAGATTTTGCAGATTTTATTTCACACTTGTCAAATAACGCCAAGCTTAGCGTCCAGCACGCTGATGCGATTGCTCGTGGGAATGGGAGCAATTATATTGGCACAGAACATCTCTTGCTGGGTGTCCTGGCCCAGGGGTCAAGTGCCGGCGCTAAAGTGTTGGCTGACGCTGGTGTGACACTTGCTAAAGCTGAGGATGTACTTGATATTCGCCCGAGTAAAGTCGTTGTCAGCACTGGTGCCGTCGGTCTCAGTGACACGGCGCTTTTGACACTACGTATGGGGTGGGAAACCGCCAAAGAGTACAATCATGACTATCTTGGCACTGAGCATATTCTGTATAGTTTGTTGCGCCAAAGCACTGCGCGGGCGACCTCACTACTGCGCGATGAAATGAACGTCGATGTCGACGATGTGATGAGCGAGCTCGAGAGATACTTTGATCAAACACGTGGCGAACATGGCGATGTGGCGACAGAGCCGAAGCAGCGCACAGTGCGCGGCGGAGCGCTGAGTACATTTGGGATTGATTTGACCATTAAAGCGGCCGCTGGCGAGCTGGATGCGATGATCGGACGCGCCAAAGAGACGGAGCGGCTAGTAACGGTGCTTAGTCGTCGAACTAAAAATAATCCCGTTCTGATCGGAGAACCAGGGGTTGGCAAGACGGCGATTGTGGAAGGCCTGGCGCAGCGAATTGTGCATGAGGAAGTACCAGATCACTTGCTGGACAAACGGGTCATTATGCTTGACATGGCAGCCATGATCGCCGGTACGAAGTATCGCGGTGAGTTCGAAGACCGCTTGAAGAAAGTGATAAATGAGATTAAGAAGCAAGGGAATGTCATCGTCTTTATTGACGAGCTGCACCTGCTTGTCGGTGCCGGTGCGGCTGAAGGCAGCATGGATGCGGCCAATATCTTGAAACCGGCGCTGGCTCGCGGTGAGCTACATATGATTGGTGCGACGACGATGGACGAATACCGTAAACATATCGAAAAAGACACGGCGTTGGAGCGACGTTTCCAGGCTATCGTTGTCAAAGAGCCGTCGACGACTGAAGCACTGGCGATCCTCAAGGGTCTCAAGGGCTACTACGAGAAACACCATGGCGTGGCGATGAGCGACGACGTGCTGGAAACGGCGGTTTATATGAGTGACCGCTACGTAGCAGATCGATTTATGCCCGATAAAGCCATCGATGTGATTGATGAGGCAGCGGCGCTGGTGCGTGTCAAACAGGGTCACAAGCCCAGCCGTCAGCGCGAACTCATGAAAGAATTGAAGCATCTGAACGAAAAAATGGAAGAAGCCGTGGCGGGTGAAGACTACGAACGAGCAGCTCTCTATAAACAGCGCGTTAGCCAGATCCAAGAGAAGTTGGACGCGGTACGCGAGGCACATGATCGTAAAACACCGATCGCGCTAACTGAGGACGATATCGCTCATGCGATTGCCGTGATGACTAACATTCCGGCTGAAAAGGTCAAGGCCAACGAGGCAAATTTGTTGCGCACTCTAGAGAAACAACTGGGGAAGTATATTATCGGTCAAGAGGAGGCGGTCGCCAAAGTTGCGAAGGCAATCCGCCGCAGCCGAAGCGGCGTGGCTAGCAGCAGACGGCCGATCGGTAGCTTTGTTTTTATGGGTCCGACTGGTGTCGGCAAGACCGAGCTGGCACGCGTCTTAGCTCGTGAAGTATTTGGGAGCGAAGACGCACTGATTAAAATCGATATGAGTGAGTTTGGCGAGAAACATACTACCAGTCGCTTGGTCGGCGCACCCGCCGGTTACGTCGGGTACGAAGATGGCGGTAAGCTGACCGATAGAATTCGTCGCCAGCCCTATAGCGTTGTGCTGTTTGATGAGATCGAAAAAGCTCACCCTGACGTGTTTCAACTACTCCTGCAGCTGCTCGAAGATGGTACTTTGACTGATGCCAAAGGTCGTGCGGTCAGTTTTCGCAACACCATCATCATTCTGACCAGTAATCTTGGCGCCGATAAAATGACGAAGGAGTCGACGCTTGGATTCCATGGCAATATTAAAGACGCCAAACTTGACGATTTGCATGCCCGAAATGCCAAATGGACGCGGGAAGAGCTAGAGAAATTTATGCGGCCAGAACTGATCAACCGCTTTGATGGCATCGTGACTTTTCGCGCTTTGACACGGTCAGAGGTTGGTAAAATCTTTGATCTACTTGTCGAGGAACTGCGACAACGGCTTGTCCGTAAAGGACTGGGTGTCCACGTGACATCGGCGGCTAAACGCTTGTTAATTGATCACGGCTATAGCACAAAGTATGGAGCGCGGCCACTCAGGCGAGCCATCGAAGACGAAGTCGAACACGCTATTGCCGAAGGTATTTTGAGCGAAAGTTACCCCAAAGGCGCTATACTGGAAGTAATAGCACAAAAGGGGTCCATTCGCGTTGAACCAAGAACAGAGTAATTCCGTTGTACCTCCGCCGACTCGTCAATCGGCAGAGACGACACGCCGGTTGCTTAGAGCGATCATACCGGCAATTGTAGTGCTTGTGTGGGCGGCAGTTGCTCTCCTGTATGGCCAGCGGGTAATTGATCATGTCAAGGCGTCGATGTTCCACCCGACGAGCCAAGTGTCCAGCATCAGTGACCGTTTGAAATTAACCGATCGTGGTCGTGATGTGTTCTATGCAGCACAACCACTGATCGAAACTAAAACAGCTTTCAATACTAGCTGTCAAAGTGCCGAGCGCACAGCGGCGATTTTGGGGTGTTATTACCGAGATCATATTTATCTGTATGATATCAAAAACGCTAAGCTTGACGGCACACTAGAGGTAACGGCGGCTCACGAAATGCTGCATGCTGCCTATCAACGACTGAATTGGTTTGAGCGACAGCGTGTCGATGCGCTGATTCAAGCAGCATATGAAAAAGTCAAAAACGATGCGAATCTCAAAGAGGTAATGCAGTACTATAGCCAAGCCGAGCCAGGTGCAGAAGTTAATGAGCTGCATTCGATCCTTGGGACTACTGTTGCGTCGCTCGGGCCCGAGCTAGAAAGTTATTATGCCCAATATTTCTCTGATCGTTCTGTTGTGGTGGCGCTCAATGCGGCGTACAACAAAGTGTTTGGTGATCTCAAGCAAAAGGCAGATGAATTACAGCAAAAGATTAAAAGTGCTGAACCACAGCTCAAAGCCGACCTGGCATCATATGAGTTTGAACGTCAGCAGGTAGAATCCGATATCACCAGCTTTAACCAGCAAGCAAGTAGTGGCGCGTTCCGCACGCAAGCATCCTTCAATGCTGCTCGTTCGGCGTTGGTTGCCCGTGTCGATACACTAAATGCTCGCCGTGACGCGCTCAATCGCCGTGTTAATCAATATAATGCTGACGTAGCGGCCCTCAACGCGCTTGCCGTCGAGGCAAACGACCTGTACCAAAGCATCAACGGTGCCGAGCCGGCGGGGAGTGTCTAGCCATGGCAAAGGCTCGGTCAACCTTTGTGTGCCAGAACTGCGGTACCAGCTACCCGAAATGGGTGGGTAAGTGCGAAAATTGTGGTGAGTGGAACACGCTCGTCGAACAGACGGTGCAAAGCAGCGGTAGTTCAGCTGTTGCTCGTGCAGCACATAGCGGCAGGGTGCTAGCGCCGCAATCTATGAAATCAATCAGTGCTGAAGATGAAGTAAAGCGTATGTCGACGGGGATCGCTGATCTCGATACCGTACTCGGCGGTGGGGTGTTGCCATCGGGAGTGATGCTGTTGGCCGGCCAACCAGGGATTGGTAAATCTACCCTGCTCCTGCAAATTGCAGCTCATATCGCCGAGACACACGCGGTTCTCTATGCGAGCGGTGAAGAGAGCGCTAGCCAAGTGAAACTGCGGGCATCGCGACTGGGTGCCGAGTCGGGAGATGATTTGCAATTTGTGGCCAGTACCAGCGCCGATGATATTACGGCCACCATACGCAGTGGTAAGTTCAAACTAGTGATTATCGACAGCATCCAAACACTAAGTCTCGATGAAATTACGTCTGCGCCTGGTACGGTGAGCCAAATTACTAATAGCGCCAATGTGATTATCCGTGCTGCCAAGGAGTCGGGTGCTGCGGTGATTCTGGTTGGGCATGTTACCAAAGAGGGGTCAATTGCTGGACCAAAGGTGCTCGAGCATTTGGTCGATGTTGTGCTGCAATTTGAAGGTGATCGTTATGGTGGCTTTAAAGTAGTACGAGCTATCAAGAATCGCTACGGCAGCACGGCCGAAGCCGCAATATTTGAAATGGCAGATAATGGGTTAAGGGTGGTAGCAAATCCGAGTGCGGCATTGCTCGCAGAGCGCCAAAATGCTGACGGTTCAGTAGTACTGGCAACGCTCGAAGGCAATCGTCCTATTTTGGTAGAAATTCAAGCACTTGTCAATTCGACGAATTTCGGGTATCCTAAGAGGACAGCAAGTGGGTTTGACCTCAATCGACTCAATCTTCTCATCGCGGTGCTTGAGAAGCGGACCAAACTGAATTTATCGGACAAAGATATTTATATTAATGTCGTAGGAGGTCTGAAACTTGCTGACCCAGCGGCTGATCTCGCGGTGGCAATGGCGATCGCCAGTGCGGCAGCTGGTCGAAAGCTCGACGACGGGCTGGTCGTATTTGGTGAGGTGGGACTAGGTGGTGAGATACGCTCGGCGCAACTCGCAGAGAAGCGTGTTGCCGAGGCCAAGAAACTTGGGTTTACTGAGGCGATTGCGCCGTTAGTTGGTGGCAAAAAGGATTCATTTATAAAAGGAGTGCGAGATTTACGCGCCGCACTCATCGGCTACTTAAAATAATTATTTATTAACAGCGAAGAGCTATGGCTATCTATCGTGCAGGTACTCTCTATGGGGTGCTTCGCACGCCCATGGCGTTCGGCTGACCCCGTTTCGCTAACGCGAAATCTGGGTCACAGCCCTTTACGACAAACAGTCATAGCTCTTCGCCCTCTTACCGAAAGTTTCGGTGTAGAGAAAGGAAAGAAAACGAATGGAAACAAAAGATATTGTTCTACTAGCGGTGACGCTAGTGGTACTAGGAGAAGTAACGTATTTGTTGGCAAAGTTGCCAAAAACGAGTATAAAAGCGAAAGATCGGGCGATTTTAGTCGATACGTCAGTGTTGATGGACGGGCGGATCACGAGCATTGCTGCGACGGGATTTATCGGCGGGACGCTGGTGATTCCACGTAGTGTGGTAGGCGAGCTACAGTTCCTCGCCGACAACGCCGATGCCGACAAGCGGGCTCGTGCGCGGCATGGGCTCGATATTGTCTCGGCACTCCAACAGATGGAGTCTGTGTCGGTCGAGTTGTTGCAAGATGGCAGTAAAGCCGACGAAGGGGTGGACGAACGATTGCTCAACCTCGCCAAGCAGCATCACGCGGTAATTTGCACGCTTGACTACAATCTCAACAAAGTTGCAGTCGTCGAAGGAATTCAGGTGTTGAATATTAATGAGCTTGCTCAGGCGCTTCGTATGGCGCATTTGCCTGGTGAAGAACTAACGGTTGAGCTAGTCCAAAAAGGCCAAGACAGTCATCAGGGTGTGGGGTATTTGGCCGATGGTACGATGGTAGTAGTCGAACAGGCGAATACCTTGATCGGTCAGGCTGTGCGCGTCGAAGTAGTCCGTAGTTTGCAAACCAGCGCTGGTAAGATGATGTTTGCAAAACGTGTTGCGGTTAAACCGATCAAGCATATGCCGAATAATGATGCCAAGATACCGCCAAAAACTATGACGCGGCGAGCACCACGTCAATCCCGGGTACCTGCATCATCCAACTCTTCCGGTCGCGCTGGATTGAAGCAGCAGCCTCGTAGTATCCGGACTTCCACGACGAGTCATGCGCCACGTAGTTCTCGCAGCCAGCGCATAGATCATGAGGCATCACTTGTTGAGCTTATCGACAAGCAGTAAAAATTTCAATCTGTATACCCGAAGGTTCTAATGGGGTTTGTATGTGATGGGTGTAGCTGCCGCTGCATAGTAACCGGTATCAGTAACGGTGGCAGTTAGCTCACATTTGTTTTTTACTTCCGAGAGGCTCACCGGATAGCTGCCACCAGCATTGACAGATTGCGTTGATAATGTTGTACCGCCACAAGCAACAGTAAAAGACTGAAGCTGATAGCGGCCATTCGTCACAGTGACAACGACAGTTTTGTTGCCGCTATTCAGTTGGCTGAAGCCGATGGTAGGCTGCGCATCGCCACATTGATGAACGTCATCATCGGCATTCGGATTATAGCCGTCTGGCGCGGTGATAACCTCTTTTTTAGTATAAGGATCATTTGTTTTTGTCACAGTTATATCAATCTTGGCGGCGGCTGGAGTACAACTAGTGGCTTTTTTCTTCGATACTTTATCAAACGTCATGGTGGCATTTCCAACCGATTGCCTCTTGTTGTAGTACGATGGGTAGACCTCATTGCCAATGCGTTGGATACCATCAGGTGCGGTAAACCAATCGCCTGCGCCAGCTTTGCCCTGGTTTATGTACAATTGGGTGGCTTGGGCCATCGTGGCGTCAAAGAACATCGCCGGGATGGTTGACCATCCACGGGTCAAAGGAGTAGTATCTGGGTTACCAAGCCATACTGCCATCGATAAGCTTGGCGTGTAGCCGACAGTCCAGATGTCTTTTGGTACAATTCTGCTGCCGATTTGGCCGTTACTTGTACCGGTTTTGGCAGCCACTTTGATACCCGTACCATCAAGTTGTGGTAAGTAGGTTGTACCACCATTTAGCCCACGGCGAGCGGCGGCGTCACCGAGAATATCAGTCACGACATATGCCGATTGCGGGTCGATAACTTGCTTTGTTTCGGATTTATACGTTTTGAGCACCTGACCGACGCTATTTGTGACTTTGAGAATGGTTGACTGTGGCATGTACGCACCCATTCGTCCAAGTGAGGCAATAGCGTTGACGTGATCGACGAGACGGGTACCGCAGCCGCCGATGGCGCTTGACAAGCCAGCCTGAGCGTCGGCACCTTGGGTACAGTAGTAAGTGTCACCCATATCGCGGATCGTTTTCCAGGTACTGCCTTCGTTGTTTTGTTCATTGATCGCCATGGCTTTGATGGCTGGGATATTACGCGAGAGGTCAAGTGATTGACGGATTGAGATACTACCCTTAAAGGTGCCATCGGCGTCTTGTGGCTTGTACCCGCCCGGAAAAACAGTAGCGCTGTCAGCGATGATTGAGCCGCTGCCAAAGTTTTGTTTACCATCACCTTGATTCTGGAATAGCTGCGCGTAGACCAGCGGCTTAATCGACGACCCGGGTTGAATGAAGCCGGTCGCGGCGTTGTCTTGACCAAAGCCCGGGTAGGTGAAATCTCGGCTCCCTACTAGCGCGAGCAGCTGTCCTGATTTAGTATCTTCGATCGCCGCTGCACCGTTGGTGAAGCCGGCAATACTCGCACAGTTTGCCCAGCTGCACGGCTGTCCCGTGAGCTTGCCGCTAAAGATATCATTCATATTCTGTTCTAGCTGAGTTTGTATGTCGCTATCGAGGGTTGTTTTAACAGTGAGACCTCCGTTACCGACGACCGTTTTGCCAAGCTCTTTCTCGAGTTGACTTCGTACCATCAACACAAAATGAGGTGCCTTAATGCCAGCTAGCTGATCAGCGAGCGGTTGCACGGTGTCAAGAATCGCTACTTTTTTGGCGGCCTCAGCTTCTTCTTTCTTGGCATAGCCCATTTCCACCATACTATCGAGCACTTTGTGCTGACGAGTAATCAACGCATCGTGCCCTTCGACATTGTATGGATTATAAACGGAAGGATTATTTGGAATTGCGGCTAGGAGCGAGCATTCAGGTAGGTTGAGTTCTTTTGATGACTTATGGAAGTAGGTCTGTGCGGCCGATTCCACTCCATTTCGACGGCCACCATACGGCGATTCGTTGAGGTATAAGCCGAGGATCTCTTCTTTGCTGTACATATGTTCGACTTCGACGGCTAGGATCATTTCTTTGATTTTGCGTGGTACGCCAGCTAATCCGCGTTGTTGTGCCTCATCGGCGAAGAAAACTTGCTTGACAAGTTGTTGAGTGAGGGTTGACCCACCTTGCACGGCATTGCCTTGTGAGTTATTGAGTAGGGCACGAATCACGCCACTGATACTGACTCCACTGTGTTTGTAAAATTCTTTATCTTCAATGGCAATGGTGGCCTTGCCCATGCATGACGAAATCGTTTTGGGGTCGACAACTAGCGTATAATCACCGGTACCCTTATCTTCCCAGAGTAACTTGTCGTTGCGATCGTAATATTTTGTGACAGTTGTTTTGACCCGTTGTGCCAGAGTGCCGGGGCGAATCGCGTCGAGATCCTTGCGATAGTATGCAAATAGGGCTAATGCCATAAGAATGAACACCGCCATCATGACGCCGGCTCCCTTTAAAAGAGCGAACAAGCCTTTCTTGCTGAACCAAAAAGCAGCCAGGCGTTTCGGGTGTAAACGGTAGGCCAGTCGCTTTATCGGATGTTTTGGCAACGTCGCCAAATACTCGGCCTTCTTACGCGCCGCGACATCTTTTTTGGTACGGCGTTTGGCCGCGAGGTTGGAGTACACGCTGACACTGCGTGACGGTTTTTTGGTCTTGACCACTTGCTATTCACACCTTCTCATAAGCAATATTATTCTGATTATAGCACTCCCAGGCCAGTGCGGAAAAGTATTTTTTGTGCTAAGATGTAGCCTGAAATAACAAAGAAAGGAGAGTTTCATCATGACGCTTAGCGAAGAGCTGACGTGGCGTGGCTTTGTCAATCAAACGACATTTGCTAACATTACCGACTTAGACAAAGAGACTCGGACTTTCTATTGGGGTGTCGATCCCAGCGCGGACAGTATGACAATCGGTAACTTAGCGGCAGCGATGATTGTGCGGCAGTTTATTGATCATGGGTGGAAACCGATTCTACTGGTTGGTGGGGCTACAGGGCTAATCGGTGATCCGGATGGCAAGAAGCAAGAGCGTGACCTCAAGACAATTGCCGAGATTGAGAGAAACAAAACCGGTCTGGCCGCGCAATACAAAACAATTTTTGCCGGTAAAGACTTTGAGATTGTTGATAACTATGACTGGTTTCGCGGTATCAATTACCTTGAGTTTCTGCGTGATGTTGGCAAGCACGTATCTGTCACGCAAATGCTTGATCGCGATTTTGTCCAGGCACGCATTGGCGAGGGGGGCGCCGGTATTAGTTACGCCGAATTTAGCTACGCGCTGATCCAGGGGTATGATTTTCTCCACCTTTTTCGCGAAAAAGGTGCGACACTACAAGTTGGCGGCAGTGACCAGTGGGGCAATATGATCTCAGGCGCTCAGTTGATTCGCCGACTGGAGAATAGTGAAGCGCATGTCGTGACAACACCGCTCGTTGTCAACAAACAGACTGGGGTGAAGTTCGGTAAGTCTGAAGACGGGGCGGTCTGGCTTGATCCTGTCAAGACGAGTCCGTACAAGTTCTACCAGTTTTGGTTGAACTGTGACGATGAAGCCAGTCAGGATCTAATCAAGATATATACGCTGCTCGATAAGGAGACAGTCGAAAGCGTCGTCGCAGAGCATACGGTCAATCCTGGACAGCGGTTGTTGCAGAAAACAATTGCGCGCGAAGTGACTGATCTCGTACATGGCCGTGAACGCCGCGAGTCGGTTGAACGCGTGACGGGCGTGCTGTTCGGAGGCGACGATTTCCATAATCTAAATGATAATGATCTCGATGCGCTGGCGGCGGAAATCCCTGCTGTTGAAAAGCAATCGGTTATTCAGGCCTTGGTAAGTGCTGGCATTTGCGCAAGCAATGGCGAAGCGAAACGGTTGATTGACGGCGGTGCCATTAGTATAAATGGTCAAAAAATCACTAAAGATCAAGATATAACAGAGACAAGCTTAGTCAAAAAAGGTAAGAACAACTTCCTGCTGGTGCGCGGCTAATGTATACGGCCGAACTAAACGAGGCAAAGCGCATTGCCGAGTTGGCTGGTACGATCATGCGACACTATTTTGATGGGGACCAGCAGCGTGAGATAAAACACGACGGTACACCGCTGACGATTGCCGATACCACCATCAATCGCATGGTTGTCGAGGAGTTGGCTGCGCCATTTCCTAACGATGTCGTAATCGGTGAAGAAGGAAGCACCGGTGAATACGGTCAGGGCAGACGCCAATGGTTTTGTGACCCGATTGATGGCACGAAAGCTTTCACTTGGGGCGTACCAACGGCGATGTTTTCGCTTGCGCTCGTCGTCGATGGGGCACCTGTGCTGGGCGTGTGCTACGAACCGATGCTGGATCGACTTTACTGGGCAGTCACCGGACAGGGCGCGTTCTGTAACGGTCAACGGATCCACGTTAACGATCAAACACTTAAAACGGGGATTCTTGGGACGATCAGCAGCCATTTTAGAATTCGTAATGAAGCGCCTTACTTCAACGAGTTGTTGAAACGTCGCGTTGATATGGCGGCATTTAGCGGCGCAGTAGCAAAATGCATGCGTGTCGCAGAAGGGCGATTTGTCGGCTATATCGAAGAACTCCTCAACGCGCATGATATTGCAGCTTCACAAGTAATTGTCGAAGAAGCTGGCGGTAAGATAACTGATCTCAATGGGGAAACTCTTGATTATACACAACCGTTCAAGGGCGCAATTGCTAGCAATGGTCGCATCCATGACGAACTGGTGGCCATCGTATCTTCTTCTCGGCAGTGATATAGTGAGAATATGAAGAAAGTTATCGCATTTGATGTCGACGACACTCTCGTCAAATCTAAAAATCCTCTGACCCCTGAAATGGTGTCCCTCGTATCAAAACTCATGGAACATTACGAGGTGGCCATCATCTCGGGAAGTCGCTTTGAAATATTTGAAGAGAATATCATCAATCCTCTGAAAGAAAAGCCGCGTACATTGCTTGAGCACATGCATATATTGCCGACATGCGGCACCCGATATTACGCCTACGACCACGAAGTCGATACTTGGGATATAAATTATGCGGAAGACTTCACCGAGGAGCAGAAAAAGCAAATTATCGAAGTCTCCGAACGACTGACTAAAGAGTCTGGTCTGTGGCCAAAAAATCCTCACGGTGAAGTTATTGAGGATCGCTTGAGTCAGATCGCTATCAGCATGCTCGGGCAAAAAGCGCCAGCCGAGGAAAAGTACGAGTGGTATGCGACCCATAATGAAGAGGCGATTATTCTCCGCAACAAAATTGCTGAGGAGCTGCCAGAGTACGAGGTCCGCAATGGTGGTACGACAACTATCGATATTACTCCAATCGGTGTAGACAAAGCATATGGTATGCAAAAGCTTATTGAAGCGCTGGGAGTGACTAAAGAAGAAGTATTATTTGTTGGTGATCGTCTCGAGAAAGGCGGTAACGACTACCCGGTCAAAGCAATGGGCATCGACTGTATTGATGTTGATGGCTGGCAAACTACACCTTACGTCGTCCGTGGTATTCTAGGCGTGACTGAGTAGCGATGCCATCAATTACCTGGAACTCGAAACTACAGCTCGTGTTAACAGATATCGATGATACGATAGCGACAGTATATGAGCCAGCGCGTCCAGAGATGGTTGCGGAGCTCGAGAGGTTATTGCACGATGGTGTTAAGATATTCATGGTATCAGGCCGTGACATTCACCGTATCACTTGGGGCATTACTGATTATCTGTCAGCCGAACTGCGCAAAAACATACTCATTGCGTATTGCAGTGGAGCCGAAGTGCGTGGCTTTGATGCTGATGGCACATTGCATGACCAGCCTTTCTATAGTGCCTACGAAGAAGCGTTTACTGACGAGCAGAAACAGGCCTAGCGTGAAATAACGGAGCAACTTGTAGACGAGTTTCATTTGAGACGCCACCCGACTCAGCCAAAAGCGGAGTTCTGGGAAAAAGTTGGCCGCGACCCGCTTGATGTGTTATATGATGACCGCGGCTCGCAAATTACTATTGGTGCTGCCAATGCGACCAATCTGACAATTGAGCAAGCGAAAGAAATAGGCGTTGACATAGCATTAGTCGGTGGCCGTCGGGACATCCGTACAGCGTTGCAATCCCGTGCTAATGAACTATTAGCAGCCGCAAATATCCCTATCAGCCCGAATTTTGGCGGAACTTGCTCACTCGACTTTTCGGTACAGTGCGTCTCCAAGACATATACGATTGAGCGCGTGCTCAAATCGCCCGAGATTATGGCGTCGATTGGTCTCTCGACTAGTGATGCAGATGACCCCGAGGAATTGGAGATATGGGGTGATAAATTTGAGATTCATGACGGCGGCGCCGATAGGTTTATGTGTATCGCGCTGCCGCCGTCTGTCCGTGCGATTGATTTTCGAGATGAAGATCCAAACGATTTTATCAAAGGTTATCATATCGTGATATGGGATGGGGAGAGGCGCTTGTCTGACGGTCTGCTCGAGTACCTACAGTCGAGATAGTATACTAGTACTGGTGAATCTAGCGACAAATTTAGACCAAATCAAGGGAGTAGGGCCGAAGACTGCTGAACAACTAAGGGCGGCAGGGTTGTTGACGGTAGGTGACTTGCTCACCTTTTTGCCGATGCGTCATGAAGATTTCACGGGTCTCAGCAAGATTGCGAATCTGGAACCGGGTAAGGTGACGATCAAAGCTCGCTGCGAGAAAATCTCGACCCGACCGGTGCGTCGCGGGCTGCGCCTGACGACGGCGGTGCTGGCCGATGACAGCGGTAAATTAAACGCCGTGTGGTTTAACCAGCCGTACCGCACGCAGCAGCTTGGTGGCAGCGACGAGGAATTTTATTTCAGCGGCACATTTGAATACAACTACGGTAAATATCAGCTGACCAACCCGAGTGCCGAAAAAGCTGCTGAGCTGCCGGTGCAGGCCGAGCGTCTATTGCCGGTGTATCATGCGATTCATGGCCTCAAGAGCCAACTGGTGCGTAAAGTCCTCGAAACGCTGCGGCCGCTCATGAGCGTGCTGCCAGAAACATTGCCAGAAAGTGTAGCGAAATCAGAAAAATTAATGAGCCGCGCCGAAGCGATTAGCACGATGCATTTCCCGAGTAAGGTGGAAGACGTGGCCAAAGCACGCGAACGGCTCGCCTTTGAAGAATTATTTGAGCTGTTGCTCGCGAGTCAGCTAAATAAACTCGAGAATCAAAAACTTGCCGGTTATCATATTCCATTCGAGGTCGAGGTAGTGAAACAATTTGTGGCGCAGCTGCCATTCCAGCTGACCGGCGCGCAAAAGCGTGCGGGGTGGGATATATTGCAAGATTTTGAGCATGCCGTGCCGATGAACCGTCTACTCCAGGGTGATGTTGGCAGCGGCAAAACAGTTGTCGCCGGCCTCGCGGCGCGTCAAGCGGCCAGTCATGGGTACCAGACGGCGCTAATGGCACCGACGGAAATTCTGGCGACTCAACATGCCGAAACGCTTGATAGACTACTGTGTCCATTTGGAGTCAAAGTGGGGCTGCTGATCGGGAGCGTCAAAGGCAAGGCGCGCACGACGTTATACGAGCAGATCGCGACCGGCGAAGTACACGTCGTGGTCGGGACGCACGCACTCATCCAAGAAAAAGTGCAGTTTCATCACCTCGGCTTTGTCGTCATCGACGAGCAGCATCGGTTTGGCGTCGATCAGCGGCAAAAACTGCTTGGCAAATCTGGTACGCTTCCGCATCTATTGGCCATGACGGCGACGCCGATCCCGCGTAGTCTGGCGCTCACGGTGTATGGTGAACTAGATATCAGTGTGTTGAATGAGCGTCCAGCCAATCGCTTGCCGATTAAAACACAGATCGTCTCGCCGGTCAGTGCAGCAAAAGTATATGAATATATCGATGCCGAGATTGCCAAGGGGCGGCAAGTATATGTCATTTGCAGTCTCATCGACGAAAATCCAGATAATGACGTCAAGAGCGTCAATGCCGAGTACAAACGGCTGAAAAATAGTGTGTTTGGTCACCGCAGGATTGGCTTGCTGCATGGCAAAATGAAACCGGCCGAAAAAGATAAAGTGATGCAGGATTTCAAAAACGACAAATATGATATTCTCGTCAGCACGACTGTTGTTGAGGTGGGTGTCGACGTACCAAATGCCACCTGTATGATCATCGAAAACGCTGATCGCTTTGGCTTGGCGCAGTTACACCAACTTCGCGGCCGGGTGGGGCGTGGCGAACACCAAAGCTACTGTTACCTGATGATGAGCAATACGAGTAAACCAACCGAGAGGTTGCGTGAGATTGAAAAAAACGACGACGGCTTTTATCTGGCTGAAGTTGACATGAAACTACGCGGGCCAGGTGAAATTTACGGCCGTATGCAGCACGGCGCACTTAATTTGCAAATCGCGACGCTCGCTGACACGAAACTAATTGCTCGTGCCCAAAAAGCCGCTCGAGTCTTTATCGAAGGTGCCGACGAACTAGAAAAATACGCATCCCTCTGCGACCGCGTCCGCTACTATCAGCGCCTGACAACACTTAATTAACCTATCCTGCAGAGACCTGCCCAGTAGCCGCACCGATAAATATATAATTCATCGCAACATCTAAAAACTGTATAACAAAAAGTGACGGCCGTCACAAATTAGTATACAAATGATAGCAAAATCAGAGCAGGGGATCTTAACCGTAAATAAAATATGCCTAACTTCTCAAAGTACGAGAAGTTAGGCGGCGTACTATCCTTTCCTTGTGACGGGTAAGTGCGGCTCACCAGTCGCGCGGCCGTCTCCCAGATAGCGACGTGGCGTTTCTCCCAAGATGCCGATGATCACGTTGCAGGCTGCCTCATCGTATGGCCACGCGCATCTATGACGCACACACACATCTCGGTCATAGTTTGCTCGAGTGCATGCAGCATTTCGGATGAGTTCTTGAATCGTGTAGGTCTTAGAGGGATCAACCATGGCGAAACCTTTCTAGCAGGGTAAGGTGCATGACATACTATACATTATAGACCGGTTCTGTCAACCGCTCGATGCCATTTTTTAGCCTATCTGCTATGATAGAGGTAATGTATAGTGGTACAACCTTTCGAAAAAACTCAGGTGGATTCATCGGTGTGCACCAGAAGATTGATCGCGTCGCTAGGCGATCGCTTGGTGCGTTACCTGGCGTGGCCAGCGGGTTTCCAAGCATCCGCGAGATTTTACATTTTGAGGGCAACAATGGCCCTGATGGTATCAAGCGCAAGAGCCCTAGCCAGGATGAACCATGGCACTATGTCGATCCGACGAAGCCTGACGATCGTGAACTACTTGATATGATTCTTGACCATCACCACAATTTGGCATTGGCCCTCAAGCATCACAACCAAGAACGAGCCGCCTTTGAAGCTGCCTGGCTAGCCCATGCTATTGTCGATGGGCTAACACCGGCGCATCATTACCCACTAGGCGACAAGATCGAGGAATTGTGGGGGAAGCCAAAGGAAGAGCGATTGACAATCAAGGATAAGAATTTGATTCGAGGCAATACCCGCCGCGAGACGATCGGCCGGAACTGGGAGTATTGGGGCGCAAAAGGAGTATTTGTGACACATGTCCTGTTTGAATTGGGTATCGCAACTAGTATTAAGACAACGCGTTTTGTTGGTGCCACTCCCACAAACGAATGGCTGAGGATTGCCGACAGCAAAGGCTTTGAGACGGTCTTTCAGGAAACGGTGGCGACGATCTTTGCTCTTGATATGTATCACACCTTTTGGAACAATGGTTGGACGGCCAAGCTGGCGCGGCAGTCGCGTGAAATCTTGGTGCCGGAAATTATCCGTGTTGTCACCTATGCCTGGTATACGGCATACCGCGAGGCCGGCCTATGAGCCGAATTCGTGTCATCGCTGGTCGGTATGGCGGCCGCTGGCTCGATGCACCGGATGAAAAGAACACTCGCACCAAACCAATGGGCGAGCGAATTCGTAACGCACTGTTCAATAGCGTCGGCAGCGAAATTCAGGGTGCACGAGTCCTTGACGCCTTTGCCGGGACTGGTTCGGTGGGTTTTGAGGCACTTAGTCGCGGTGCATCGTGGGTGACATTCGTCGAGCGTGACAAGCTGGCGGCAAAAATCATCGCAAACAATATTGATACACTTGACGCGCAAGGATCATGTGAATTAATTAAAACGTCGGTCAATAACTGGCTCAGCAGTGCCTCGCCAGAGAACTACGACATTATTTTTGCTGATCCGCCCTATCACGACCCGCAGTTATCCACAGTCAGTCGGCTTTTAGGGCTTCTCAAACCTAATGGGCTTATGGTATTATCGCATCCAGGAAGAGGTGAGGTACCAAATCTGGAAAAACTTGGAATTGTTGTGGTGGACAATCGTAGTTATGGAAATGCCTATCTCACCTTCTTCCGCCGAGAGTCGTAGACAATCGGTCAAGCGCTGAACTTATCACCCCAGTAAAATGGGGATTTTTTAATCCAAGCGGCAAAATGAGTAGACGCTAATACTCGACACTTACCGGCTACACGCCGGATTTTTTATTTCACAGAATGATTGCCCGAACGGGTGTACCAAAGGCGGTTTGATACATCCAAAAGTGAAACGAACATTAACAAATAGGTAGAAGCATATCGCTTGAAGGCAAGGAATTGTCGTTGGCCTGGTGTTCATTAACAAGCAGAGGGAGTAGTACTGCACATAGTACGTTGCAGTCTCAATGCCTTGCGCGCATAGCGCGCTGCAAAAACCAAAAACCCTTTGGTTATTTTTTTGAAATTTCCCCCGCTGTATTTTTGGAAGCTGAAAAGGGTGTTTTGGTTTTTAAAGTTCGCTCACCGATACAATATGCTCGCTGTATACCAATACATTCATCTTTGTATGGAGTTTTTAGGCGACTGTGTCATTACCAGCAATAGCTGCCTTTATAAGATGCAATCCCTCTATAAATTCTCCTGTGGCGCCATAATACTGTAAATTTCTTAACTTTTCATATAAGCCTGGTTGAATTGAGTTGATCGTCTTGATGATTTCTCTTTTTGCGGTTACTTCTGTATCTGGTTGACGTGCCTGTTTCATCAATTCATACAAGTCTACTCCTGAATGATCACTTAGCAGTTCAATACCATATGCTGCATATGCTGAGTGTACTGTACTCACACCAAGAGAACCATGTTCATCTAATCCATGGCTAGGTGAGGAATACTTAATCGGCAAATACTCTCCGTCCGCTGTAGGAAGTAGCGAGTCGGCATTGTCGCTGTACCCCGATATCGACGCCGATCGCCAGCGAGCTGCAACAGTTTCGGCAAAAGCTTCTTCGAAAAAGTCGCCATGCCTTATCTGAGATGGCGTGGTCGTTCGTCGCCATCTGGTATTTCATTATCTTTGGGCTGTTCGGGATCTTCGTCATCCCCTTCCGCTTACTAACCCGTAGTGGGCGCAACCGCAAACGAAATGCCCTTCAGCATCGCGAACTACTTGAAGCCGTCCGCAACAATCCCAAGAGAGAGCTAACAGATGACGAAATCGTCACCGTGGTTTTACCAACGATAAACAACGATGGCAAATAGCACGATAAGCACAAACAACCGAGCGCACTCGGTTGGACTTCGCCTTTCATACGGAAAACCGAAATGATATGTAGAAATGAAAAACATTGTGAAATATGATAAGATTTACATAGGTGCAACAATATAGCTTATAAAACAAAATGCCAATAGAAAATCCCGACATCACTCCTACTGAGCCGACTGAAGACTGGCGGCAATTAGCTCAAGATGCCCGTGAATGGAATCTTGAACATCCTGGCGTTGCCGCATTCTATGAAAACCACGTCGTGCCCAAATTGCAGAATAACGGCCTCGGACATCTTGCTATTACGAATGATGAGAGATCTGGAGGGCGTTTCCTCCGTAAATATGGTGCTGTTGATCCAAAAGAAGAAGATCACGTCATTGGCTATTTACGTGGCAGTGGTCATACTATCCCAGATAAAGCTGGAGATCGAACAGCTGCCTACCTCAAGTTTATGGCCGATACGGTCAACGACGGTATTCTTACCGGCGACCCCACAAGTGTTGGTCGTCAAATAGACGCACATGTTATAAAGCCAGAAGATGTTCCAGAAAGCTACTTTGCTTTTCAGCGCCGAATTGCCCGTGAGCAAGGTCATGGTGATATTGAGATCACGCCAGATATGAGGCGTCAACTCATAGAGGCTGCACAGGCCGACCAAAGGGGTAGTTTAGAAAAATGGGTGGAATATCTTGGTGGTGATGACGGCAGCTATCCAGATTGGTTCAAGCGTTTTGCATGGGATTCAGTCACAAAACTTGGGGCGTATGACAAGGAAAAAGCCAAATTTGACCGTCGTGATGCTACGACAGTCGCCCCTTATCCCGAGCTCAATCGTGAGGCTCTAGCTTATGCCTACGACACCGTGAAAAAATTCCATGTACTTGGTGAAAAGATTGATGATAACAAACTGACGCAAATTCTTAAAGAAGGTAGCTTTGGTCGGTTGTACGCCCATGCCATCACCGAAGTAACACCAGATAACCCGGAACTGTTGAACAGTGTAGAAGGATCATGGACACTCTTCAATCAAACT
This sequence comes from Saccharimonas sp. (SeqCode), assembly GCA_039809225.1. Lineage (GTDB taxonomy): Bacteria > Patescibacteriota > Saccharimonadia > Saccharimonadales > Saccharimonadaceae > Saccharimonas. The sequence goes on along the minus strand of JBDHUN010000008.1, from coordinate 3,297 downwards.
CACGACCCCCGCACCGCCCGCCGCCTCAGCGGATCACTCCAAGGTCATGGCACTGGCTGGTGTACGGCGGGTGAAAGTACTGCGGCTGCGCAACTGAGTGCTGGTGACTTCTACGTCTACTATACACGTGATGAGGACGGTAGGGACACTGTTCCGCGTGTGGCAGTTCGTATGCAAAATGGCGAGGTAGCTGAGGTGCGCGGAGTACTACCAAATCAAAACATGGAACCTATCATGGCAGACGTCGTGAATGACAAACTGCGTACTTTACCTGGTGGCGAGCAATATGTTCGTAGAGCTGAAGATATGAAACGTCTAACCGATCTCGAAAACGCCCTCGAGAAAAACCCGGATATGATGCTAGACAGTGCCGACCTTGCGTTTCTTTATGAACTGAACCGCAATATCGATGGCTTTGGCTACGAACGTGATCCGCGCATCGATGAGATAAAAGCAAGGCGCGGTGAGCGTGACTACCCGGAAATTACCAGGCTGTTGCCTGAGATACTGGCCGCACAGGCTGAATCGAGCTACAAAAGCTACCACGAAGTCGCCAGCCAACTTGGCGCCGAGGTAGCAAGTGCGCAGGAATTCGCAGATCTATTTAAGGCTAAGGTGCAAGAATGGCGCGAAAACGGCGTTATGGAGTATATCGTGCGCGACTTTGTAGACAATGGCAACAAACCGAATCTCCTCGCAGTGCCCAATATCATCGCCGACTGGCAAACTTTGCGGGCGATAGCGGTGAAGTTCGGTAAAAGCCAGCCATTTGAAACGTACGTGTACGATGAGCTGTATCGTCATTACTCCGCGGAAGAACTATCTGGTCAGCCAAGTGACGGCAAGTTACGTTTTAGCGTCATGCCATCTGGCTATACCGAGCAACTCGGCTACAATACAGCCGAGGCTCAGCAGACTATTCTCAACCGACTACAAGCTCAGCAGCCTAATCTAGGCCTCCGCGTGCCGAGCGTACTTGAAGCTATTACCTACTGGCACACTTTGCAATCCAAAAATGGCTCGGTTGCCGACTTTAACCTAACCTACATTCGCCATTTTGATTTAAAACCCGTGCGCATTGACTCGTGGTTGAGCGGGCCGGGCTCGTGTGTGTTCGGCGACGGCGAGCCGAACCTGGGCAGCTCGAATGCCGGGGGCGGCGACGGTGCTCGCGTCCTGGCGGGGTAAAAACTTTAATCTTGCTCCTTTCTTTGCCTCTTTCTCTTTATCTCTGCCGTAGGCAGAGCCGGGCGTTTTTTGCTAAAATAGGCATAAGAGGTAAATAATCCAAATTGCATGTTACTATGCTCATCGGTGCCTCTGTGTCTGTTTGTAGATGCTTTAAGCCGGACATATCTATGGCATATGTCCGGTTGTCTACACAACAAGAACCTTTCAATCCCCACGTATGGTCATTTGGAGCTTGTGTATACGGGCTGAAAATTAAATGAAGTAGTCGATGCGTCGACTATGGAACGAACCGTGTGACGTATGAAATGCGCATTGACTCGTGGTTGAACGTGCCGAACTCGTATGTGAACGACAACGGCAAGCCGAACCTGAACAACTCGAATGCCGAGAACGACAACGATGCTCGCGTCCTGGTGAGGATTGAGATGAAATTAATTAACACTTTTGCGCCAACCGCCAATCTGTCGGCGTGCTTCCGTGAGTTTTGCCTGCAATTTGAGGGCGTTGGTGTCATTGACGAGGTTTAGCTCTAGTAAAGCCCGTAGTTTGAGTGCGGTCAGCTCTGCGTTTGCATCTGCGGCTATGAGATAGATTGCCTTGTGACTTTTTGGGGCATGCTTTGCTAGTATGAGATGCTTGAGAACTTCACTACAGCTGGCGACGACTGGCTCAGCTAGTGTATAGCGATATTTCTTATCGACTGTTGTAACGAGGGTCGCTAGTTTCTTATATACTTCATATATGAGCGTTATGACTGATAATTCTTCCATTGATCTTAGTTTAACAAATGTATGGCGCGCATGGGCGGCGTTCCGACGCGGCAAACAGCCCAGTCGTGATATTCGTGCTTTTGAATTCGAGCTTGAATATAACATACTACGGCTGTGTGCCGATCTCAACGCTGGACAATATGAACACGGTAGGTACCACCACCGAATCGTGAATGAAAAGAAACGGCGTGATATTGCCGTCGCTAGTGTGCGCGATCGTGTAGTCCACCGTTTACTCTACGACTATCTTGTACCTATTGTTGATCCCCGTCTGGACTATGACGTTTGGTCATGCCGCCAAAATAAAGGTTTGCATAAGGCTTTGCAGCGTGCGCATGACCTGTTACATGATTACAGTCACGGGTGGGTATGGCGCGCAGACATCAGTAAGTTTTTCGACCACATTGAACATGGCGTATTGAAACAGTGTTTAGCGAGGTTTTCTTCTGATGAATTGGCGCAAAACCTACTTGACAAAGTGCTTGAAAGCTACATACATAATGGAGACAGACAGACAGACAGACAGACACGGCAAGGAATTCCAATCGGCAATTTGACGAGTCAAATTTTTGCAAATATCTATCTTAATGAATTTGATCGATTTGTACGGCACGTACTGAAGCCACTCGGCTATATTCGATACGGCGATGACTTCGTTCTAATTATGAACACTAAGGCAGAGGCTCAACATGCACAGATGATTGCGACAGAGTGGCTAGCTACAACATTACACTTAAGAGTCCACCATACAAATAACATAACCATACCGGTGAAGGCAGGCTTACATTTTTTGGGGCACATCATTCATATGAACTCACCTATCGCAGCTGACAGGAGGATGTTACGCAAGATTGAGCAAAAAATATGTATGTGTAATATTGCCAGTTACAAAGCTATGGCGTTGCCGCGACGGTTTGCCCAACGAATGCCATGGCTTGCTACATATAACTCTGAGGATACGACATAAAAAGAAGATTCATGTTTTCTCGCAATCGTTAAAACACGAATCTTCTAATTTGATTCTATCAGAATAAAGCCTTAGCGCGTAATATCTGGCAAATCCTTGAGCTTCTTTCCGTTGAACTGCCAGTAGTTAGCGCCTTGGTATGCACCGCTGCTGTTTAACTGTCCTTTGTCTTCAAATATCTTGTACGTCAATGGTGACAGCTTCCAATTCTGGTCGCCGTATTCAACTTCACGTTCGCCGACAACGGTTGCGATGATTGTATTGTCGGGAATAAATCGAATTTCATCACCGTTTTGTAACCCTTTGCGGTAAAAGCTGAATAGTGCACTTTGCTTACGCGCAACGGTCACGACATCAAACTCTTTTTCC
>JBDHUN010000007.1:0-52991 GCA_039809225.1 Saccharimonas sp. (SeqCode) | reverse complement strand
GGCATCGTCGGTCTGCCAAACGTCGGTAAGTCGACGTTATTTAATGCGCTCACCCATAACGATATTTTGGCGGCCAACTATCCGTTTGCTACCATCGAGCCAAATACTGGTATCGTGCCTGTGCCTGATGAACGACTTGCTGTCCTGGCAAAGATGTATAGCGCAGAAAAGATCGTCCCCGCTACCGTGACCTTTGTTGATATTGCCGGACTCGTGGCTGGCGCGAGCAAAGGCGAAGGACTCGGCAACAAGTTCCTCTCCAATATCCGCGAGTGTGATGCTATCGTCCATATCGTGCGGGCATTCGAGAGTGGCGATATCGTTCATGTCGAAAATAGTGTCGATCCCCAGCGAGATGTCGATATTATTAACACCGAGCTTATCCTTGCTGACCTACAGACGCTCGATAGTCATATTCCACGACTTGCCAAAGAAGTAAAGGCCGACCCTAAACAAAAGAATGTCCTTGAGCAGCTCGAGGCGGTACGTGCGGAGCTTGATGCTGGTCATATCCCAGCGAAGCTGTATGAATTTATCCCCCGCGATCTACGGCTTCTCACAGCCAAGCCGGTCATCTATGTATTTAACGTCAACGAGGAAACATTGGTAAACGAGGAGAGAAAACGCGCACTGTCACTCATTGCCAAAGAAAACCATGCGTTGTTTATTTGCGCACAACTAGAAGACGAACTAAAGGGACTGCATCCGTCAGATGCGTTAGAGCTACTCGAAAGTTATGACATCTCTGAACCAGGTCTATCTCAGATGATCCGCGCTGCCTACAATATCTTAGGTCTCCAGAGCTACCTGACTGCCGGGCCAAAAGAAGTCCGAGCTTGGACAATCAAAAAAGGCGCAACTGCACCCGAAGCGGCTGGCGTGATACACACCGATTTCGAAAAAGGCTTTATTGCTGCACAAGTGGTTGACTACTATGATCTTGTTTCTGTTGGCAGTGAAGCGGCTGCAAAAGCCGCCGGGAAGATCCGCACCGAAGGTCGTGATTACGTCATGCAGCCGAATGATGTCGTCGAGTTCCGCTTTAACGTTTCAAAATAATTTGCAATAGATAGAATCGCTCTTGGTTACCGCGCGAGCCTTTGACTTCGCTATCAGCTTTATCGATAATTCGAAAATATTGTTTTGACCACTGCTCAAAATCCTTCAAAATTGTACGGCGCACATTGTCATTTTTGATAACGCCACTCGATCCTATCTGCGCTTTCGTTGCTTCAAACTGCGGTTTCACCATCGCCAGAATTTGCGTATGAGCATCACATAAGTTACCAATGTGAGGGAGTATCTGCCGAAGACTGATAAATGACACGTCAATGACGACAATGTCCAGCGCATCAGCGATGAGCACCTGCCCTCTGCTCGGCCCGTGCCTTCCGGCCTTTGACTCTCGATGTACATTTCTGATATCTGTCTTTTCGTGCAGCTCGATACGCGCATTCCCACGCAAGCTTGGATGTAGCTGATCGGTACCGACATCAACAGCGTAGACCTTTTTCGCGTCGTGCTGCAACGCATAGTCAGTAAAACCACCGGTACTGCTCCCGACATCAAGCACTATCTTATCTGTAAACTGAACACCAAATTTGTTCGCTACGCTCGCCAGTTTCAGTCCGGCACGACTGACATATTGCTCGGTTGCCGATAGCGTGATGCACGCCTCGTCATGAACAAAAAAGCCCGGTTTCATTACTACCTTGCCTTCAACTGTCACCTTCCCCAACCGAATCCAACTTTCAGCCTGCGAGCGCGATGGTGTCAGGCCACGCTTGGTCATGACTTGATCGAGACGTTGTTTCATACAGTTTATTATAGTCTATCGACAAATAACGGCTATACTTCTCAGGAAACGAGCCGGATCGGTGGACCTATGGATACAATATCGTATCAATTTGCTTGGCAACATTCGCGATATACCCGTACGAATAACCCTTTGTCATGATGACTAACACATAGGTACCTTTCGGATTATGCACAATGGCCGCGTCATGGATGTAGTCCCACAAAAACCCTACCTTATCCTGTGTCCAACCCTTCGTACCCGTGGGAATACCGTAGCGGTACAACTGGCGTCCCATTTTCTCGAGTAACATGCTGCGGTTATTACCATTTACCAAGCTGCCGTTATTGAGACCGATTAAGTACTTTGCGAGATCACCCGCTGTGGTATGCGCGGCGTCACTAAACGTAAAGCCAGTGCCGCTGCTAAACCCTTTCGCATGAATATAGTTTGTCAGCACCGTTCGACCATACTGTCGAATCCACTCCTCAGCACACGGATTGGTCGAAGGCACAATTGTTCGCTCAAAACAGCCGCCAACCGTAGTATCAAGCATTGAGGTGTCCCACGTGAGCTTACCGCTATTAACATCATCAAATACTCGTAGCATCACAAATAGTTTATACGTACTAGCGCTAGGAATACTCTCACCGGCGCGCCCGCTAGCACTCCAGCCCGGTGTATCGAGTTGCTGCACGACGATGCGCACATTTTGCGTACTGGTTGCGTAGGCAACATATGCTTGTAAGCCAGCCTCGGAGTGCGTGTAGCTTCGATTGTACACCGTACCCGGCGCAATCCCTTGTAGCGAAGCTGACACCACAAGTGGTTTTGTACCAGTCAATGCACCTGCCAGCTCCCCACTGACTGCTGCAACATCAAGCGAGGTGCCCGTTTGCCCACCACTGCGGCCACGCTCATTGCCGTCCACGATTTCTACCGTCACCGGCACCATGGCAGTTCGTATCCCGTCGTTTACTTTTCCGACATACGTTTTCACATTATCCATTTGCACAATGAGCTCGGCCGGTTTTTTAGAGAGATCAACTGCCAGCCAACTGGCTTTGGTAGCAGCATCCGGCGTGTAGTCTCCCCTTCCCGATACATGCAGTGAGACTGCTCGTGCCAAAGCCGCTTCAGCCTGTGACTTAGCAGTCGCCACATCGGCATCACTACGCGCCGGCTCAATCGTTTTGCCCGGAACCTGTAGTTTGGTCGTCCCCGCATAGTATGTCGCACCCGTGATCATTTTTGTAACATCAGTCACCTCAACATGACGTCCGGCGTGTGCCGTTCCTACCACTAGCTGCCCATCCTTAAATGATACTGCCGCATCTGTCGGGTCATATGATAATTGCGTCGCTAGCTCATGAGATCGTGCTTCTACTTGCTGCCCATTGAGTATCACTTGAAATGACATGACGCGCGGTTGACGTACTACCAATGAAAAAGGAATGAAGCGCTGCCATAGAGGATAAGCGGTAAGTGCCACCGCCATCTGGTCATTGTTGAGACTGGCGCCAAGCTTGCCCAAGCCGCTCACGATTGTTTTGTCTTCGCTGGCAATCTCGACCTTTGCTTGCTCAAATTGCTCCTGAAAAATCCTGGCCAGATCGGACCGCGACGAAAACCCGGCTCGCACTTGCCCGACTTTTGCCAGCGGCAAGGCTCGGTCATAGGGAAAGAGGAGTTGGACGCAAACTTCAAGCAATATCAGTGCTCCCACCCCAAACAAGACATGCTTGCGTGTCCACATGTCTTTATTTTAGCACTAGCGGTTCAGTTCCCCTTTAAACCCGACTTTGTCAATTACTCGCCAGTTATCTCTCTCGCAAAAAACTACTGCGAAACCGCCAATATAGATCTTCTGACCGGTCTCAATCCCGAATTGCTCGGGATATGAGATATGAGGATTATATGGCTGACGATAGGTAGAATCATGTAAAAGTTGTCCGCATACCTCGACCAGTTTTTTGTGAACCTCTTGCAACTTTGCCAATTCGACAATGCGTTTCACCGGAATATCATGACAACTCCCAAATAAATCATCGTCACCAACCATCACACAAAACGGGCGAAGTGGATTCATTTCCCGCTTCATGAGTTTTGTATGATCGGGATGATAAGGCCCTTCGATCGGCGAAATAATGTAATATGTGCTGGCCAGTCTCCACGCTCAAATGACTTGCCCACTGCTACGACATCAAGAAAAAAAGCCGGAATAAATTTCGTGCCAAACGGCTGGCTACTTCTTTCGCTCACGATATTCGCCCGTTGCCGTATCAACCGAAATCACATCTCCCACCTTGATGAATGCCGGCGCTTTAACGACCGCACCAGTCTCCAGAGTCGCGTCTTTCAGTACACTACTCGTCGTGTCGCCTTTTACGACGTCTTCGGCATACGTAACCTCGAGATACACGTTCTTTGGCAGTTCGACACTGATGACACGGTCTCCAAAGAATTGCAGACTCAGCTCGTCGCCCTCCTTCATATACTGAGGCTTGTCCTCCATGTCTTCGACCGGTAGCTCAAACTGTTCAAAGCTCTCTGGGTCCATGAAAAAGAACGTCGTGCCGTCGTTGTAGAGGTACTGGACTGTTTTATTCGTTACTTCAGCTCGCTCAATCTTTTCCTGGCCTTTAAACGTTTTGGGGATAACCGCGCCGGTAATCAAATTCTTCAGTTTGACGTTCACGATTGAGCCGCCGCGACCCATAACTTTTTGACCATATTCAATCACCCGAAACGGCTGCCCATCAATTTGGCAGACGACACCTTTTTTCATGTCAGTTGGTTGGTACATACTACTTTAAACTCCATCTTAAATCTTCGACATCTATCGGCTCGATGCCGTCGCGTTCAAGACCAATGCCTTTTGCACGCAATAAATCGGCAATCACTTCGATATCTCCGCCCTCTTGCGCAAGCTTGTGTATTACTTTGCCTGTAAAAGTATTTTTGGCAACTAATGCCTCATCGATGGTACGAAATGACCTCTCGATTCCAATCGTATGAAGTTTGTGGTTGAGAACATTAAGAATCGTATTCTCGTCTAATCCACTGCGGAATACGACGCTTCTGTCAACATCATAATGCATCCACTTCATGCCGCCCATGTACGCAAGGCTAGCAAGCCCCATAACCGTTGCATACTGACGAACTAATCTGTCGACTTGGTTATTGATGTCGATAGGACGATCGCATACCAGCTCGAGATACTCGTACGAACTCAACCTCGTATTGCGCATAGCCCAATCTTCCTCATCTTCAATATCATCAGAGATATCGTAATCATAGCTATTAACGATATACGATGCATACGCGTCTCGACACCGCGCCAAAGCCTCACCTTCACCTCTACGCTCTAGCTCGTTCGAGAAGCTTGGTAAGCTCCCGAAGATGCTCGGTTGGCACAGCATGTTTGATAGCTTCGAGCACCTCAGGTACTGAAAGCCGTTCAACTCTACTGGACATTACCTGTTATCCCTGTGCAACAAATGGCATCAACGCCAAATGTCGAGCGCGTTTGATGGCGACAGCAAGTTGGCGCTGTTGCTTGGCACTGAGACCTGTTTTTGCAATCGGTTCAATTTGGCCATAAATATTAATATAGCGGCTGAGTGTTTTGACATCTTTGTAGTCAAAGTACACCGGCGCGTCTTTTTTAAATCGTTTCATTTCCGTTTCGCCCGAAGGGCTTCACTTATGAGACAAACTACGTTTTTCTCATCGCGCCGAGCGCCGGAGTGAATCCGTCGTCTCGGGCTGCTCTTTTCCTCGGGCAACTCCTTTCTTAATTTGCTTAAAATGGAATCTCGCTGAGATCGATCGGCTTATCGTCAATATCCTCAATCACGACATCCTTTGATTTGCTGCTTGATTTGCTTGGTGAGCTGGCAGCTGGGGCGCTGTAGTCGCCACTGCCTGAGTTGTCGCCACCGCGACCGCCACCGATGAAGTTGAAGTCTTCGACCACTACCTCGACGGCTTGACGCTTGTTGCCATCCTTGTCTTCGTAGCTACGTTGGTCCAAACGACCACTGACGAGCAGCGGTGAGCCTTTTTGCACATACTGAGCGATAATCTCGCCGACTTTACCCCATGCTACACAGTTGATAAAACTGGTCTGATCTTGGGTCTGGCCGTTTTGATCTTTCCAACTACGCGTTACCGCCAGGCTAAAGTTACCGACTGTCTGGCCACTTGGTGTGGTGCGTGTTTCGACGTCGCGCGTTAAATTACCCATCAAGATTACTTTATTGAATCCCTTAGCCATTTCCCTATTCTCCTTGCCTACCCGTTAGTTATTACAGCTCCTTTACTATCTATTCTTCTGAGTCGTCTTCGTCGGTTTCACCGCGCTCGATGGCGCGTTTCTTGGCGTCGGCAAGCAGGGCGCGACCCTTTTCGTCGACCTTCACCAAGAGGTAGCGCAGTACTTCGCCGGTGATGTTAAGCACATTGCTAATCTTGAGCGGTGCTTCGGCGGGTAATTTTACGTCCATATAGACGTAAACAGCAAAATCCTCACCTTTGATGCGATACGCCAAGCGCTTTTTGCCCCAATTATCTTCCTTGACAACTTCTCCACCGTTGTCTTTGATGAGTTTACGCACCTTATCAAGTGGTGCGTTGAGATCTGTTTCCAGATCAGGATGGATCAGAACCGTTAGTTCATACTCCTTCACGTAGGTACCTCCTTTGGAATCCACACGGATAGCTATCCTATCTCAGATAGCCTTAGGTTAATAACAGAGATAATTATACGCTATTCCCTCTATAAAGTCTAGTGGTACAATATGACACATGTTAGTCGCTATTCAAGGTCAAGCCGGATCATTCCATGAGCAAGTGGCACGCCAATGGTATGAATCATCTGTCGAGATCGTTCCCTGCACCACCTTTGGCGAAGTGTTTGATGCCTACGCCGACGGCGAGGCCGACGCGATTGTCACGGCTGTCGAAAATACTATCTACGGCAGCATCAACGAGGTGTACCAGCGGATTGAAGCCTGCGACGCGCCGATTGTCGGTGAAGTGAAACTCGCTATCGAACAGATGTTAGTCACGCAACCAGGTATCACTCTAAGCGATATCACAGAAGTATACTCGCACCCAGTCGCGCTTGCCCAGTGCCGATCATGGCTGAAACAACACTTACCTCAGGCCGAATGTATCGAGTTTTTCGATACGGCTGGCGCGGTCGAATTTATCAAGGCCGAGAAAGGTCGTCATATGGCAGCTATCGCTGGCGAGCAAGCGGCCGTGCTGTATGACATGCCGATCCTTAAGCGTTCCATTCAGGACTCTACCGACAATATTACGCGCTTTCTGATCTTAGAGCCCACCAAAACGCCAAAAAACGCCAATCGAGCCTCACTCGTCGTCACCACCAGTCACAAACCGGGCGCGCTCGTCGAAGTGTTGCAAGTATTCGCCGCGGCCGGGATCAATCTCGCTAAACTTCAGTCGCAGCCCATTGTTGGTGAGCCGTGGCACTACAAATTTTTTATGGTCGTAGATTGTGCCGGTGAAGCACTACGCCGCGTCGTCTCAGAAATCGAAAAAAGTGACCATCAAGTCACCCTCCTCGGCGAATACAACGCGGCCTAAAAACCCAAGTAAAGATAGTTTGAAGGCTTGTCATAGGCACTGCCTGGCGCCAGAAGTATCGAACCGGTACACCCATTCAAATCACGCGTCAAAGCTGACTGATTTTCCATGCCGCTGATCCAGATTGCATAAAACGGCCCCATACTAGCAGGACAACCCTGCGCACCTGCCGCAAACGTATGGTATTTATAGACACTACCGCGTGGAGCTGTAAACGTCCTACCATTGCTGTATTGCGAAACACTGTTGAGGAATCCAGAGTCAGTACTGATTTCCCAAGTGCTCGAGCCAGGATTGGGCATAGAGGCCGGAAACATATCGTTATCTACTTTATAAAGTTGTAGTGCTTTCTTCATAGCCGCAAGATCATTCATGCGTACCGAATCTCTTGAACGCTGTTGAATGCCATTATAGGCTACGATAGTGATAGCGGCCAAGATTGCAATGATCACTACCACAATCAAAAGTTCCACGATCGTGAACCCTTCCCACCGCTTAGATCGACGTGCCATACTACAATAGTACCATAAGCAGGTCGGTGACGCTAAACCTCGGTTTCAGCTGACCCGTCAAGCTCATCCATGCTGCGAATCAAGACGTCGCGGGGGCGAGCACCGTCGGCTGGGCCGATAATCCCTTGCTCTTCCATCTCTTCAATGATACGGGCCGCACGGGCATAACCGACGCGCAATTTGCGCTGCAACAAGCTCGTCGATGCTTTTCGCGACTCTATCACCACACGCACTGCATCGCGGAACATATCGTCGCCGCCCTCGTGATCAAAGTCCATCACTACACCGCCCTTACCATTGAGATGCACCGGCTGACTAATGATTTCGTCGTTGTACTGCGGTGCCGACTGCATACGCAAATGGTCGGTTATCTTTAGCACTTCTTGATCCATCACCCATGCACCCTGAATACGCTTTGGCTTCGGCATAGTAGCAGTTTTCATCAGCATATCTCCCTGACCAAGAAGTTTCTCAGCCCCAATCTGGTCAAGGATCGTACGGGAATCAACTTGGCTGGCTACCGTAAAAGCGATACGCGCCGGAATATTGGCTTTGATAAGACCAGTGATGACGTCCACCGATGGACGCTGCGTCGCCAGCACCAAATGAATACCGACGGCGCGGGCTTTCTGAGCGATTCGCACAATCAGCGCCTCGACATCGCGGGCCGCCACCATCATCAGGTCGGCCAACTCATCGATGACAATGACGACATACGGCATGTGCCCTTCGTCGACTTGCTGAATATTGCCATCTTCGTCCTCAACACCAACGGTTTTGGTTTTCATCTTGTCGTTGTAGCTCTTGATATCGCGAACTTTCTCTTCGGCGAGAAGTGTGTACCGGCGCTCCATTTCATTAACCGCCCATTTGAGGGCACTGATGGTTTTTTCCGGTTCGACAATAACCGGTGTCAAGAGATGCGGAATATCGGCATATGGCGCCATTTCGACCTGCTTTGGGTCCACCAGTATAAGCTTCATATCACTCGGTGCATTGCGGTACAGCAGGCTACAGAGAAGTGTATTGATCATGACCGATTTACCGCTACCAGTCTGACCAGCGACCAAGAGGTGTGGCATTTTATTCAGCTCGCCCACGACCGGCGCACCCGAAATATCCTTACCAACTGCAAATGGCAGCGGCTCGTCGGCCTTGCGCCACTCTGGTGTATCGAGAATACCGCGGATACGGACATCAGCTGCGTTTTTGTTTGGCACTTCGATACCAACGGCCTTTTGGCCTGGAATCGGTGCTTCCATACGCAGCGTACTCGCCGCGAGATTCAGCGCGATATTGGTCTCGAGTGCCGTGATACGACTCAGTTTGATACCAGCCGGCGGTTTGAGAGTGTACTGCGTCACTTTCGGGCCAATATTGGCACCTTCCATCTCGACATCAATGCTAAACTCGCGCAAGGTATCCTGGATGATATGGGCGTTTTGTTGGATATCACCGGCATCGGCTGGTGATTGTTTCTTCTCGAGTAAATCAATACTTGGGAACTTCCAGTTCGGATCGGTGACTGCCAGCATGGCAGCTTTCTCCTCGGCTTCTTTGTCCTGCTTGACGCTATTCTTTAGGCTCGACAGTCCGGCGCGTTTGCGCTCCTCGGGCGTCAGCATCGGCACTCCGGCGTTGACGTTGAAGTCGGCCATCGGGCCATTATGCTTGGCATCTTCAGCAGCGGCCTTACGCATAATATCGACGTTAGCAGCATCTTCACTTTTTTCACTCCGACGAAAGAGGTTCGCAAGCCAACTAAAGACCGAGCCGGGCGAAATCCGCATCACAAACAGCGAGGTCAAGATAATGAGCAATAGATATATAAACGTTGCCACCGGAGGGTTGACCAATGACAGCACAAAACTATTGATACCATCACCCACCACACCACCAGTCGATGCTTCGCCGTCTTGGCGTAGCAGCCCAAACAGCGAGGCGAACCACGCAATGAGCAGCAATGACGCAAATTTGAGAACGCCGGGCAATTTGTTGTTTTCGACACGAAATACTTGTATGCCAACATAGGCGGCCACGAATGGTAATACATAGACCGCATAACCGATCGTCCGGAGTGCCGCGTCGCGCAGCCAGGTAAAGACTGGCCCGCTACCGCCAAACCACGAGATGACCAGCAGCACCGAAAATGCGATTAGCAGCACCGCTAATACCTGCGACCAAAAACCCGTCGGCAGTGAATGCTGCGGTGCCTCTAGTTTCTTTGACTTTCTGCCCCTAGTGGTTTTCTTTTTTGCCATGAGTGTTTTCTCTGGTTTTATTGTACTCTGTTTATTATCTTGAGGGTATACCTACATTGTAGCATAAATTACTACAAAATGCAATAGTTGTTATAGTAATTACCTACCCTTATACGCTTCCAATCATCAAGAGTTGGTTTTGCGACGTTGTGCGCATGCACTTCGGTCGGTGGGTCAATCCCGAGCGTCAAGTGCACTTCGTAAGTCCTATCGTCCGGCTGGAAGGTTCAACCGGCTGACAACCAGTGATAAAACCCCGCAGGTTCCATAATGGAGCTTGCGGGGAAATTTTTTATGATTCAATTTTAGTAACTATGTCCACCAAAGCGAATTTTTGGTTCTGCCACCTCTGTATCTGGGTATTGCTTGGGTGGGAACTTGCGCCCCGGCCCCGGCCGTACCGGCACATTAGGTCGCTGTGTCGCCGGGCGCAGTTGTGAATTACCGTTTGGTTGTGGTTGTGCACCGGCTTTCGTCGTGACACCGATTTCATTGATGACCGGAATCACGATCGGGGTACGACGTGTCTGGTCGTACAAGATATGTGTTACTTCATCCTTAATTTCTTTTTTGATGACATCGAGGTCATACTTACCAGCGAAACTGCGCGCTGCTTTTTGCTTCAGATAGGCGCGAATCATGCCCATCAGCTCTTCGCTGTCACGCAGGTAGATAAACCCGCGGGAAATGATATCCGGGCTAGTGAGCAATCGTCCGTTACCACGCGCGATCGTCAACACCACCACAAACATACCTTCCTGAGACATATGAATCCGGTCTTTGAGTACGACTTCACTGACGATTTCACCGGCGTCATCGTACATAACCCCACCGACTTGGACGCGGCCGATTTTGCGCGCACCTTCGTGATCGAATTCCACCACATCACCAGCGTCGCAAACAAAGATATTCTCGCGGCGGATACCGCATTCTTTTTCGGCTAACTCGGCATTGTGCACCAACATGTGAAACTCACCGTGGTTTGGGATGTAGTAGGTTGGATTAACTGCTTGAATCACCCGAATGTGATCTTCGTAGTACCCATGTCCCGAGAGGTGCAGCGGGCCAACACCCGTCAGGTGGGTTTTCCCATTTTGGATGATTTCCCCGCCTTCGCGCATCAGGCCATCGACCGTACGCACCACATATTTTTCGTTGCCGGGGATCGGATTGCTGCTAAAGACTACCACGTCCGTGTTTTTAATCTTGATGTACTTGTGTGCGCCCGTCGCCATGCGATTAAGCACGGCACTAAATTCACCTTGGCTTCCGGTACAAACGATGGTGACCTTGCTATCGGGGAGCTTGATGATATCTTCCATCTTCATGACGGTATCTTTCGGCACTTTGATTGCGCCGGTTCTGAGCGCCACTTCGAGGTTCTGGATCATAGAGAAGCCGGCAAAAGCAACTTTACGACCATGCTTTTGAGCTTCATCGAGGATAAGCTGCATACGGTGCAGCTGACTACTAAACGAACTAATGATAACGCGGCTGTTTGGCCATTTGTCCATCACCTCGCCCATGCTCTGCTGGATGTCAAACTCACCGTGGGTATGTGTACCATCGGATTCACAGTTAGTCGATTCGTTGAGAAAGACAAGGAAGCCTTCTTTTTGCTGAATCTCGCTGATGCGCTCGAAATCAAACTTTTTACCGTCAACTGGATTTTCCTCGATACGCCAGTCACCGGAGCTGAGAATGTTGCCAACAGGTGTCCGCACAACAACAGCGGTAGCATCGGGGATTGAGTGATTGACGCGGATTAGCTCGATGCTAAATGAATCGCAGATTTGCACAATATCATGTGCTTCGGGGTTGAGCTCGCGGTAATCCGGCTCATAACTGCCGTCGGTTTCTTCCATAGTGCGCTGCAGCATGCCAAGGGTGAATTTGCTGGCATAGACTGGCGCAGGGATCTTCGGAACGAGGTGGCGAAAAGCACCGATGTGGTCGAGGTGGCCGTGGGTAAAGACATGTCCGCGAATGCGGTGTTTGTTCTCTTCGAGCCAGGTAATATCTGGCGTGATGTAGTTGATACCCGGGTAGTCAGCACCGGGGAACAAAAAGCCCATGTCGATAACGATAATGTCATTGTCGTACTCGATGGCCGTCATGTTCTTGCCGATACCCATCTCGCCGACACCGCCGATGGGAATGATCTTGAGGGTCGGACGCGGAGCACGCGGTTTTTTCGGTTGGTCAGCCAGGCTGAATTGCTTACCACCATAGCCGTTATAGATCGATTTGTTCACCGGCACATTGATAATATGCTGGCTGGCTTGCATGTTTACACCTTCGCTGGTGCGGCGCTGTGCTCGAAAGACTTCACCCTTGCGGGTTGTCGTCGCGTTCAGCACGGTGTTGTTTGATTTTTGCTTTGGTTGCTGATTCATCGGCCGTTTTGCCGCATCATCAGCTTGTGGGTTAGCGAGACGTCGTTGTCCCATAAATTATTTGTTCTCCTTTATGGTTTGTATAAAATAATTTCTAACATCATGAGTTCAGAGGTGAGAGGTTGAAGATAACAGACTATTCCCTCTCTGAAGTTATACACAGTATAGCACTTTGATGAATATAGTGCAACCTGTACCATCGTTTCTTGACCCATTTTGCCCGCTCATTTGCTTCTCGCAGAATTTATGAAATATCTTGCATATATTTACCTTTTCATCGCCTATAGTGTGAATATCAAACTTAATTGGTAAAGGATACAATATGGCAGATGTTATCACCGAAAAAGATGGAAATGGCAGTAACGCAGGCGTCGTTGTAACAATTGTCGCTATTGTGCTACTCGTACTAGCTGCGATCTTTATTTTGCCTGGCCTGCTTGGTAGCAACTCAGGCGGTGGCACGACTACCCCAACGACAACGACCCCCACTACTGGACAGTAGTATTAGAGTAAGTCATGGTAGGCTCATCTCGGTACACGAGAAGAGCCTATTTTGTTGCCGCGATAATCTCCGGCACTCGTAAAAAATCGTCGATGAGGGTTTGGCGGAGAGCGCCGTTATATAATGCCGCTGCCGGGTGGTAAAGAGGCACAACCAGAAACTCCAGACCATGGTAGACGACGTTGCGCGGCCGACCATGGTCGGTAGAAATGTGGAGATCGGGAATGAAGTATGCACCGCTATGTCGACCGAGGGTGATAATTACTTTTGGCTTAATAATCTCTATCTGTTTAAGCAAATACGGCCAAAATGCTTTCTTTTCATCGGGCTCGGGATCTCTGTTGTTCGGCGGACGGTACTTGACGATATTCGTGATATATACGTCGCCGCGCTCCATACCGGCAGCTGCCAGCATCTCATTTAGAAACTTCCCGGCCGCTCCAACAAATGGCTTACCTTGTTCGTCCTCATTCTTGCCAGGCGCTTCACCGATGAGGACGATCTCGGCATCAAGGCTACCATCGCCCATCACTAACTGCTTGGCCTGCGCGCGTAACGCCGGGCAAACATCACTATCAAGTATTTTCTGCCGCAATTGCTGCACTGAGTCTTGTTTTGTATGTATCATAGCTTCTACTTGTACCATAGGCAGTCCGCGCTGCGCGGCAAAATCCTATAGCTGGGCATTGATGGTAGTGGCGAGACTATTTAGCTCATCTGTGGGAGACAAGCTATCGAGGTGTTTCTTGACAGCTGCCATATCAGTGTCTGATGTAAATGAGTTAGCTTTTAGCATATATGCGTTATAAGCGGACTCAAATTTTGCCCGATCTTTGGCGTTATAAGCAGCCTGCATAGCAACCACTTGTGTGCGCATCTCATCGAAGTAGGAGAGCGCTGTCGAACCAACTTTAGCTGCGTCAGTATTCTTCGAGATCGAAAGCTCTCTCATGGCACTAAGGCACGGCGCGAAAGCAGCGTCATAGGCTGCTACTAATTTAGAGACGTCACCGGTGTTCATATTGCCGATGGTACTCTCACTGCAACTCACTGCAACTTTGTGAATCGTGGTCATTGTATCTACCATCGTAGCATTGCTATCAGTGAAAGCTTTGTTCTTGGTCGCGAATTTATCATAGGCTGCTTTCACTTTGCTATTTTTTAGTGCACGTTCTTTTGATAGCGTGTCGACGCTGGTAAGGTAGCTAGCATAGGCAGACTCATAAGCCATCTTCTTGCCATTGATTTGCGTATCAGTAGCTGCAGCATTCTCTACGATTGTGTTGTATTCATCAGCCGCCTTCGACGCGGAGTTAAAGTGATCAATCACCGTGTTTGTCTGAGCCGTCGCACGTTGGTAGTCACCTTTCGAAATATAAAACATCGTAAAATACACGATACATCCGATCCCAATAAGTAGTCCGAGTAGCCCAATACCAACTAAAAGTGCAATCAAGCCTTTGTTTGACTTTCTCGGTACAGGAGAAACAGGCTGTGTCGGCTGCAGTTGCGGCATTGGCGCAGGCGTCTCTGGTGGAGTTTGCGTAACTGGTTGCGGTTGTTCGTTCACGTGAGGATCTCCTTATCGAAGTTATCAGTTAATTTCCAGTGTAGCGCGTTTTAAGCTATGATGCTAGCGATTACTTTTTACCATTATCTTTTGGTTTGGTGTCGAGCTTACTCAAGATCCAGCCAAAGATAATTGGCAATGCCCACGCTAATATTTGCTGCACACGGGGGTTACGCAGTAATGAGCCGATTTTCTGCACTTTTGAATTGGTTGTTGTTGCCATAATTGTATCTTACTGTGTTGCTGTCAACTTACAGGTAATAAATGTTACAATCGTCGCATTATTTCTGCTAATTGTTTTTGGAACGAAGCTAGTTGCTCTTCGAAGGTCACCTCGCCGCTAATCGTGATGAGGTGCTCGTCATTACTGACTGGCTCCATGCTTTGTTCAAACTGAGCAATCACCTCGCGCATTTTTTCCTCGCTAAATTGTCTATCATCAGAGGTTGCTTCGCGTTCTTGTCCTCGTTGAAGAGCTGTCTCGAAACTCGTTTGCATACACACAAGGACAGGAATCGCGTTAAAGCGTGTTGCAATTGACTCCTGTTTCTCGCGGTCCATACGCTTACTATGAATGGCATCATACACGACTGGTATTCTAGCCTCAAGAAGTTGCTCTACGACATAGTCAATCGCGCCAAACGTGTAGGTGTTCAAATGTTGACGATCAGGAGAATGATACACCTTATCAATTGCCCTAAGTGATCCAAAGATTGCAAGCCGCACCCCATCACCGTTAAGACGCACACCGCCAATCGCCCTTGCAAGGCGGCGTGCAAAATAACTTTTACCTGAGCCCGGCACACCAAGGAACATGACGAGAAGCGGTTGCTTCATACTACTTCTGCTCAATACCCTTCATTGTGAGGCTCAGGCGGCCTTTTTCGTCGATACCGCTCAGCTTGACCGTTACCATTTGACCTTCCTTCAGCACATCGGTTACTTTTTCGACACGTTGATCAGACAGCTGGCTAATATGCAGCATACCATCGGTACCAGGCAAGATATTCACGAAGGCGCCAAAATCCTTGATAGTAACGACTTTACCAGTGTAGAGCTTGCCGACTTCCGGCTCCTCGGTCAAGCCACGGATCCATTCCAGGGCTTTTTCGATACTAGCGGTATCACTACTGGCAACCGTGATCAAGCCGTCATCTTTGATGTCGATCATGGCACCAGTTTCAGCGGTAATCTTGTTAATGGTTTCGCCGCCTTTACCGATCACTGAGCCGATTTTCTCCGGGTTAATCTTGATCTTCTCAATACGCGGCGCATACGGGCTAATGGCAGCGCGCGGCTCGGCGAGAGTCTCCAGCATATGTTTCAAAATATGCTCGCGACCAGGCTTGCTTTGCATGACAGCTTTTCGCAGCACTTCTACCGGCAAGCCGTGAACTTTCATGTCCATCTGCATGGCCGTGACACCCTTTTCGGTACCGGTGACCTTGAAGTCCATATCGCCGGCGAAGTCCTCGGCGTCAGCGATGTCACTGAGGACATACGGCGTGTCGCCATCCATCATTAAGCCCATCGCAATACCGCTCACCGGGCGCTTGATCGGCACGCCGGCGTCCATCAGGGCAAGACACGAGCTGCAGGTCGCCGCCATAGAGGTAGAGCCATTTTGGCTCATGATTTCGGTAACACTACGAATTGCGTAAGGGAACTCTTCCTCGGTTGGCAGCACTGCTGTGAGGGCACGCTCGGCGAGGTAGCCATGGCCGATTTCGCGCCGTCCTGGGCTGCCGAGGCGACCGGTTTCACCGACGGTGTATGGTGGCGCGTTGTAGTGGTGCATATAACGACGCTCGTCATCGGTACGTTCCATCGTATCGACCATCTGTGCAAAGCTGAGTGGTGCCAGTGTCACAATGTTCATACCTTGGGTCACACCTCGGGTAAACAGTGATGAACCGTGAGCGCGCGGCAAAAAGCCGACTTCGCTCGAAAGCTGGCGGATTTCATCGAGCTTGCGGCCATCTGGGCGAACACTCTCCTCGACAATTCCCTTGCGGACATCGGCGTGCAGCGCCTTGGTGAAGGCTTCGTCGTATTCGTCGCGGAGTGGTTTGTATTCCTCTTCGCCGCCGTTTTTCTCAGCCATCTCCAGGTGATAGGCCAAGCGGATTTCGTTGATCATCTCGTTGCGCTCTGGGTAGGCTTTGCGGATTGCCTCACCGAATTTGCCTTCGACCCACTTGTCAGCGACTTTTTGGATTTCTTCGTCGGGCAATACTAGCGTGTACTCACGCTCGGCTGGCGCGACTTTCTTTTTCAGTTCCTTTTGCAGGGCGATAGCCGGCTGCAGGGCTTTGAACGCCCAGTCGATTGCATCGACAATCACGTCCTCAGGCACCTCCTCGGCACCGGCCTCTACCATCGTCACGCCGCTTTCGATACCGGCAACCACCAGGTCGAGATCGCTCTGCTCGCGCTCTTCTGGTGTAAGGAATGCTTTGAATTCACCGTTCACACGGCCGACGCGTAGTCCGGCGACCGGGCCGTCAAATGGCGTACCAGTCAGCATCAGCGCGGCACTCGCAGCAATCATTGCGACCATGTCTGGGCGGAAGCTTGGATCCATGCTGAGGACGGTGCTAATCACCTGGACTTCTTGGCGGTAACCCTTTGGAAACAACGGGCGGATTGGGCGGTCGATCAGGCGGCCGATAAGCACAGCGTCGTCAGACGGGCGGCCTTCGCGCTTAATAAAGCGACTGCCACTAATTTTGCCGGCTGCATAAAATTTTTCTTCATAGTCGATACTGAGCGGGAAATAATCCAGCACGACCGGTCGCGTACCGACACTTACACTGCCAAGTACAACTGTATCGCCGTAAGTAACAAGCACCGAGCCACTCGCACGGAACCCAACGCGGTTAACTTCGAGCTTGAGCGGACGTCCGCACAGCTCAGTTTCAACACTAAAAATTTCCTTGCCATTAGGGTTGATAATACTCATATATGAGCCTCCTTTTGTTTAGATCACTCACCTGCCAAGTAAGTAACGGGTAGAAAATTTTGTGTTCAAACTCTTCTATCCACCACTTACGCAGCTACTCGAGCGATATATCTAGTATACCACTAAAACTATACTTACTCATCGTTTGGCCGGGATAGCGAGAGGATTAAATCAGGGTGTCCACTACTGTATAAATCCTCAGAAGCAACTGGGCTGAATCCCATGCGTTCGAGAAACCTAATCATCGCGGTATTTGTAGGCTTCGTGTCTACACGAATCTGGCTTATCTCAGGCATATCTTGCCATACGCTATGCACTAATTGCCGAACGGCAAAACTGCCGAAGTCACGTTTCCTTACATCAGGTGCAATGGATATATTACGAATATCAACACGGCTATGCGTTTCCTGTTTCGCAACCACTACTCCTGAAACGGTACTCGCATTGTACGCTGCAATACCAAATTTATGGCCCGATACTAGATCTGCCTCTGTTCTCAAGACCCACGATGCATGTGCGATATTGCCGTAGTCTTGTTGGGTATTGATATAAAGGCGCGGCTGGCGCAGAAACTCTGCAGCCTGTGCAGCGCGTGTAGCATTAAAGTCATCCAAGAAGTGTATATCAATCGACATAGCAGTTTACGTAAAGATATATTCGATCACCTCGTCACCGCGACGAGTAAGGTTATCGATACCGTCAGATTGTACTGAATTCCCACCTGAAATCTCTTGTGAATTCATAGTTGTAGTGCTTATTATAGCATACTATGTAAAATTATGCAATAGGTCAGCCTAAATTTAGATAGCCAACTGGTTAATAGTGACCTCACGACACATAATATCTGTATCACCACGCCGTTTGGCAGCACATAATCGGTGAGCGCCGTCGCCCGTGAGTGCTGCGTACACTGCTCCATCAGGACGGATGAATACCTTTACATGCTGAATAGGCGGTGATGTACGCGCCATACGACGAGAATAATCATCAATAATTCGCTGGCTTGCTCTACCATTCTTGTTATCTTGACGACCAGTATTCCAGTCCACTACTCCAGGAGCAGATACAAATGCCCTCACCGGCAACGGAATCGCATACTCGCTCATCTCAGCTCCCTCTTGAAGGTCCTCGGGCAGCGTAACACGCACTGATCGAGCGCTCCGATCGAGTGTAGGAAGTGATGAAACTGGTAGTGGGCTATCGATAGGCTCAATCGCTGCTTTGTGAAGCATCTTAACCAGCTCATTAAGTCGCTCGTCGCCTACTGGCAGTTCAGAGGGTAAATCTGACATAATCGGCTCAAAATCAAGCGGAGATAAGGCCGTAATTACTTCAGGTGTGAGGCTATCTTCTTTTAGGACCTCACGAGGTTCGTGATTAAGGGAACGTCGAAGGCGTTGAAACATTTTTTTATTTCTCAGATGGTTACCCTTATATTGTAGCACGTTATTAGTTAAAAAGCAATATGGTAATTCTGCCCCCTCTGCTCGCTTTTGTTTGCGATATCATCGAGTATACTTCCGACGATCTCATTGCAAGACATTTCTTTGCCGATCAACCTTTCCTCCGGCAAACCTAGTGCATCATGCTCATGCCACCGCGCGCGCATTTCTTTTTCGCCATACTCATGACCGATTGGCTTGGTGGCATGTCGACGGAGCGTTTCTTCAAATGGCAAGTCTATGTAGTGACAATATGTGCTTCCGTGCTCCCATGTCTGAGATGCACGTAGGAGCCATTCACGGTGAACCCGGGCAAGCAGAATACCCTCGATAATCACACTATAGCCAATCTGCCGGCCATACCGGGCCATGCGCTCCATGAGCTCAAGACTGTGATTGCCTGGAGCATCACCTTTTATCCTGAGAACCTCTCGGCGTACAACATCTTGCTGGATGAGCATTGCCCCACGTCCCATCTCCAGCTGAAGCTGCTTTGCAACCGTCGATTTGCCGCCCCCAGAATTACCACGAATGATGATGAGTTCACTCAATTGCTTTTACTTCTGATCTTATGGTACCAAATGATACCATCTCGCCAATTTTTCTGCCAAGCAGCGCCTGCGCCATGGGTGTATGGCGACTCACCCAAATGACACCATCAGCATGCTGACCGGCTTTATGAGTCCAATCTCCGGCGATTTTGTAGCGATTCCCAGTAGCAAGTATGACTGTGTCGCCCACACCGATCGTGCCGCGTGTTTTCTTGGGCGGCAGCAATGTGCTGGTACGAATCAGCGTGCGAAGATGATGTAGTTCGGCCGCATACATTGATTGTTTATCGCGTACCGCTTCAAACGGCGAGTTATCATGCCAAGTCTCGCTACTCTGGGTAAAGGCATCATTGAAATCACTGCCAAGATCTTGAATAGATCGCTCGAGCTCCTCAATCCTTTTTTCTGCCCATACCCGATCCTCAGGCAAGAGATACACTTCGTGCTTCATGCATGTCCTTGGTTATTATGTTTCTATGGGCTATTGATCCGGCTCGTCCGGATGTAGCAAGATCATACCAGTATACCAAAAAACCGCCGGGTATACTCGGCGGTTTTCGTGCGGGCTATTTACGTAAGCCCAGTTTGTCGAGCAATGCCTTGTAGGCCTCAAAGTCTGTCGTCTCTAGGTATTTCAGCAGCTTTTTGCGCTTACCAACCATCTGGATCAACCCGCGACGCGCCATATGGTCGTGCTTGTTGGCCTTGAGATGCTCGGTTACCTCTTTGATACGAGCCGTCAAAATCGACACTTGCGCCTGCGGGCTGCCGACGTCGTTCTTGTTGACCTGAGTCAAAGCAATTGCTTTCGCTTTGTCATCCTTTGATATCATAGTGACTAATAGTAACAGATGTGGGCTTTATATGCAACTTACGCGCCAGAAACTGCGATGCGATAATTATACCGACGCGCATCTGGCGAGAATTTTGCATCGAAGTCACTCGGCACTGCCGGGCGTTTGTCAACTTCTAGTTCAGAGTGTCCCTGGAGCACACTATCGATGATAGTAGCTTGCTCGGGCAGGCAATTGAAATAAATTACACCCCCCGCCATAACCGACTGACACAGATTCGCGACGGCCGATGCGGGATCATTGATATGGAGAAGCGTCTCAAATGAATACGCAATATTGAAGCATTGAGATGGCAATTGATCTCTTGTTACATCTGTAACCGCATGCCCAACGGTGCCATCTTGGGCGGCCGCTCGCACTCTCCATGTTTGTGACTCATGACGATAATCTTCGAGGGTTACTCCGGTGAGGCGAACTGGCTCCGTGTGTTTGTAGTGTCGCAAACATTGTTGCAGCTAGTATAATGCGCGCCCCGTGCCACAAGCCGACGTCGAGAATCGAAAGGTGTTCCATATCATGGCCTACCTCCTCGACTTCGTGTATGAATGATATACCATGACTTCTCCAAAAATCACGTTGCATTTGCGTGAAGTCTCTATCTACCTCATAGCGTCAGTAGCCACTCCCAAAGATGTCATCCTCAGAGCGCCAATTGTACTTTTCTTTACACTTTTTGGGTTCTTTTACTATCACAATCTTTTATATTATAGCATAATTGTTTCATAAAAGCAATGATTTTTGATATGATGCCTCTGTAGAATTAACTAGTGACACCAAAATCACTCAATTTCTTCGCGTCCTCGACACGCCAATCCGCAATGCGCGTGCGGTGCAGCTGTTTGCAGTATGCCCCGATGCCGAGGGCGTTGCCGATATCGACGGCCAGACTGCGAATGTAGGTGCCGCTGCTGACGTGAGTGCGAATTTTTAGTTCTGGGTAGTGATACTCTATGATATCGAGTGAATAAATGGTGATCGTACGCTCGGGCATTTCCACCTTTTTGCCCTCACGCGCCAATTTATATGCCCGCTGACCGTCGATCTTGATGGCGCTAAATATCGGTGGGCGCTGCTTGATCTCACCGGTAAATTGCCGTGCGACCTCTTGAATCTGCAGTAGCGTCGGTCGATGAGGCTCGTTATCCTCAGGAACATCTGCAGCCGGTGAAATGTAACGATATATACTCGAAACATTTCCCGCGCGAAGCCGCTCCTGAGGAGCATGGGCCGAATCCGACCGAGAATATTGTGTGATTTCACCCTCCGAGTCACCTGTCGTACTTACCTCACCCAATACAAACGTCGCCTCATACACCTTGTCGAGCTTTGTATACGTGCCTGCATCGCGGCATTTTTTGCCCGTCACCAATATCATCAAGCCGGTCGCAAAGGGGTCTAATGTCCCGGTATGCCCCACTTTTACTTTTTTACCTGCCCGTGCGCTCAGCACGCGACGAATGCGCGCCACCACGCCAAAACTGGTCATGCCAGCTGGTTTATCGATGAAGAGTATTTGGTCGTCCATTGTTATCAATTATACTGGGTATCAATGAATAAAATCATTGTTGGTATCTTTGCGCACCCAGATGACGAAGCATTCGGTTGTAGTCCGACACTTATCAAAGAAGCGAGCGAAGGCTCAGAAATCCATCTGATTACCCTGACTGCTGGCGAAAATGGGTGTAACCCCGATGGGCACAATTCGCTCGGAGATATCAGACTGGAAGAACGGTGACGTGGTGGCGCGCTCATGGGTGCTGCGGCCCTGCATTACCTCGGATACAAAGATGGCAGGCTCTGTAACCTTGATCTACTGACAATTGCTGAGCAACTTCATGCTATTATTACTCCGCTTCTGAGGCGCCAAGGTGTAGTAATCGAGATGATGAGTTTCGATTTTAACGGCATCAGCGGTCATATCGCGACCATATTGTCGCCAGTCGAGCAGCAGCGCTAGTGTTTTACCGACTAAAAGCGACGTATCCGGATCGCCTGACACGACTCAGACTACGCTGCATCCCTCGCCACTATCTGCCAGCTGACAACATCGACTGGCTATACATGGAAGCCGGTCGCGACGAGTCAGAAATAACTGAGATAATCGACGCGCGAGATTACCACGACAAAATTGTCGAGGTCATACGCACACATCATAGCCAACGCGAAGATGGCGAGATACATATTGCCCGTTACGGCAATAATCTCGGTATCAACCACTTCATCATCAAAGAGTAGGCTTACTGTCCAGGAATGCGGAACTGGGCTGGATCGGCTGGCGAGGATACGGGCGCTGCTGTTTCAGAGCCGATCGGACCGATAGGACCAAGAGGTGTCATAGGTTCATTTGATGCATTTGTAGGCAATGGTGGGGTCGGCAATGTGGCACCTGGAGTACTCCCGGGAAGTGGTGGCAGTGTCGAAAAATCTGGCATTGGCGGGAGCGGTGGTAATGGTGGTAATGACTGAGCGGCCGATGCCGGCGGTGGCGTCTCGGGAGATGTCATTGGCGTCGGCGAGGCATCGAGTGCAGCATTCACTGCAGCCATAGCGTCATCTTGGTGCTCACGGTTCTTGGCATCGATTTCGGCCAATGTCGGTACAGGGGCAGATGGCTTTGGTGGTTCTATCGCGGCAGCATGCTCCGTTTTGACAGTATGGGTATCGTCGGCGAGGACATCGGGAACTTTTGGCTCGTCAATATAGTTGAGTGCATTGGTCGCATTGAGCGGCGATTGGAATGTGGGCTGGCTGGTCGCATAACTGCCCCTACCATGCGTGAGAATCGTGTGATTGCGATCGTCGTCAAGTTCGTGCTGCTTATCGACAGCTGCCTGCTCAGTAGTAGCATTGAGCGTACCACCCATCGATGGCTCGGCTACTTTTTCGTCATTATAGCCATTATGGTCATCCATCGCAAATGCACCGTGCAAGGCTGGAGATGTCGACATAGGTGCAATCGTCGCCAGACCATCGGCCAACTTCTGTTCGGCATCGGTCGCGGCGTCACCTTGACCACTTGTCGTGCCGTCTCCGCTCTGTTTAGCTAATTCCGCTTGTGCTTTATCTAGCGCGGCGTCAGAGTTCTCTTCGGCAACTTCTTTCGAGACTTCATCGACATCTCCTTCTGGAACATGTGAAATCGCCAACGATCCATCGGTACTTGCTTCTGTCGAAGCGTCAGGTTCATTGTCTTCGCGTTTCACTTTAGCGGCCTGGTCCTCCTTCAGGTCGCCTTCGCTGCTTCCATTTGATTCAGCGGGGGTCAGTGCGCTACCCTCTTCGAGCTTCGTGGCAATTAATTGCTGATTGGCGCCGGCAGCCATCAATTCCGCTGCGGTTGTCATAACTTTTGAACTCGTTTTGTTGTTGCTAAATCGTTCTGTCGCCGCAACAATACCCGTCAAAAATGCGGTAGAAATTTGCTCATCAAGTAAATTCTTGTCTCTTTTCAAACCGCTTGCGAGATCGACAAGCATCTCTGAGTAGCTGCTGGCATTTTTGTCAACCCATTCCATGCCACCGAGATTAGTTGCTTCACCGAGCGAGATTGCCGCTACTGTGGCATCGTGCAAAATACGCCCGTGACTTTCGAGCGCTTTATCGAGATCAGCTTCGGTCTTGACGCCAATGGCAAGAACAACTTCGACATTATAGTCGCCTTGGCTAAAGTCCAAATCTTTCTCGGAAATCGTGGTGCGATATGGCGTGATAAAGATCTTCACCATGTCGTCGACTACTTTGTAGCGCAGGTGGTCGGCTTTTTCCTTGTCGAGTGCGATGATGAAATCTCGCAGGCTATCCACCGTATTTTCGAACGTCTTTTCTGGTTGTAAAAACTCGATCGCGGGTGGCACATCACCGCTAAACACTGCTGTAGCGTGCTTGTCGAGCTTGTTGATCAAAAGTGTAATACCAAGCGCGGCACTAAGCTCATCGACCGTGGGGTTGGTGTTCACCGTTACCAACACGTTATTGCTGTCTTTGATCTTGTCGACAATTTGCTGCTTGACGTTTGTGTCTGCCATGGTGGTTCCTGTTGTTTGATGTTATTCGAGTTTGGCTTCACTATACCATAAGTGTTTTCTTACTGTCAATCATTTCTCTCACTTTACAAACAGAGGTTTTTCATCTATAATCAATCGTCGATTAGAAATACAAGGCTTTAAGAGGTAAAGGAACCAATACATGCCCATCATCAAATCCGCTGTCAAGCGAATGAAACAAACCGCCAAGCGCCGTGAGCGCAATACCGGTATCAAACGTGATATCAAAAGCGCCGTCAAAGCATTTATGGCTAAGCCAACTGCCACCAGCCTGAGCGCCGCGCAGAGCGAGATCGACACTGCTGTCAAGAAAAAGCTCATCAAGAAAGCAACTGCCTCTCGCCGCAAAGCTACACTAGCAAAGACCGCCAAAGAGGCCGGTGTGAAGATGCCAGCTGCAACCAAGAAAAAGACTACACCAAAGATGCCTACGAAACCGGCCGCAAAGACTCCGGCCAAGAAAGCTGCTGCCAAGAAGCCTACTGCGACCAAGAAGCCAGTAGCAAAGAAAGCAACGACAAAAAAATAGTTGTCTGACCGTAGAAAATACCACTCCCCGCCGAGTGGTATTTTTAGTTATTGGTACTCATGCTCGTCGCGGGTCGATCATCTTACCATTGCGCAGCAGCTGTGGCAACTTGAGATGATCAAAAGGCATCTCAGTAATAACCACACCGGATTTGTCTAGAATCTCATCGCCAACCAGAATATTTTTTATCCAGTGGTCGTCAGTACGATTCAGCGGTAAACGAATAATTTCACGTACGCCCATTTCTGCGATCGCCCGATCGCAATCGGTACACCCAATCCAGGCCGCTAATAGTGTCGAATCAACCACTCGTCGACCTCGTCGGACCGCATCATAGAGCGCTCGACGTTCGGCATGCTCGGTAATCTCATACTTGCGAGGCCGCTCGTGGTTGGCTGGATCATCAGGATCGAACCCCGGCATAAAAGAATTAAACCCGCTCCCGATAATGTTTCCCCCAGCATTTAGTAATACCGCACCTGTCCATGATGATCGGTCAGTGCTCTCCGTTGCCAAATTGCACGCCTCACGCATCGCCTCATCAATAACTTCCTGTCCAAATCCTCGCTCGATCATACTGCTGATTATGACGATCGGCCAGGAGCGATCCAAGCACTAGCGATGTAAAACTCCGATTACAAATCGATCAACCGCTTCCCATGGCGTGATGTCCGATCGTTTCACCTGCTCATCGAGGCGCGCCGCGAGACGAGTCAGTACTGTCGCCTCGTTACGCGATATTGCTTCGACATCCCCTTGCAAGTTACTCAGCACATAGGGATGAATTGGCAGCTCACGCGCGTGACTACCTGCGAGGAGTACCCCAACAAGTTGTGACCATTGCTTAGCGAGGGCGGCAAATACCAGGTAGGGGTCACTGCTCGTGTGGAGGTCCGCAAGGAGTATCGTCGTACGAGTCGTGTCTTTTTTCACTGCATAGTCCAGCAGCGCAAAGATGGCATCATTTGTGGCTGGCGGAAGTACTGTTGCGATCGCCTGGTCCGATATGGCATCAAGTACGCTCAAGGTTGAGATTGCCCGGGCTAACTGCATCTGATCAATCAGTGATTGGCCCGGGCGCCCACTCGGCACGTAGGCACGCTTTACCATATCGCTCACTTGCGTCGTGCTCAGCTTTGCTCCATGCTGCTCGGCCAACTGTGCCAGCCACACTTCAGCCTCTTTATTCATACGGTCAGTCCAGGGTTCAGCCAATACGACAGTTGCAGCTTTTGCAAGTGTCTTATAGGCTTTGGTACGCTTATCGACACTACGTTCTCGCATGATCAATGTCGTATCACCGATTGATTGGTGCCATTCAGCGAGTTTATTCCATAGGTCTTTTTGTCCAGATAGGTCGGTGATGATGACGGTACGCGATGACGCAAATAGCGTACCACCCATCACGATATCGAGCAGCTGGCCTTCGGTAAGCATCGCGCCATCATAGCGCTCCGGGCTCACTGAATCCCCCATCAGCCGTGGTAACTCTTGTTCGGCCTTGTAATCATTTTCTCCGATGATAAGATAGAGCATTATCTGTTATTGTACCACCTGACAAACCGGACAATAGTGAGTCCCCCGAGCGGCACAGCGAATTTTTTCGATTGGTGTCTGACAGCGCGGACACGGGGTGCCTTCTTTACGAAAGACACGTGCAAAATCAATATAGCTTCCCTTCTTGCCCTCAGCGTTGACATAATTACGGTCGGTCGAGCCGCCTTTTTCAATACTGAGGTTCATGACATATTTGATTTCTTGGAGTAGATCGCCTAGTTTACTGTCTGTTATTGCTTTTACTCTCGTAGCCGGATGGATCATTGCCCCCCAGAGTGATTCGTCGGCATAAATATTGCCGACGCCTGCAAGCACCGTTTGGTCGAGAATCGCCGCCTTGATGGTAGTGTTATTGCGACGCCGGACTCGAGGTATAAATTCTTCGGGTGTAAATGAATCCTCTAGCGGCTCGGGCCCGACTTTCTGCATAAAATCAATGTTCGGCACCTCAAGAGTCGGGAATAATTTTATCCAGCCAAATTTACGCTGATCGTTAAAATACAAATGTGAGCCATCGGTAAATACAAGCGCCGCACGCGTGCTGCGATCTGGTAGCTCGCCGACAAGCGAATCGTTTGGATGACCTGCACCAAAATGTTGTTCACCCCGGTACACCAGTTGTCCGGTCATTTTGAGGTGGATCACCAACGTGTAGTCGGTAGAAAGGTCAATCAACAGTACTTTCGCTCGACGACGTACAGCGGTAATGCCCGCCCCGATCAAGAACTGGTCGACTTGTTCCGGCGGGTTGGGAAAACTTTTGGGCGAATCAAACAGCTCTATCCCCTGCACTATCTTGCCGATAATCAACTTCGCTAGCCCGCGGCGCACGGTTTCAACTTCGGGCAATTCAGGCATGGCGCCCCCCCTTAGTCGGTTTGGCGCCATAGAGCTCGATCGCCTCCAAAGCAGTCTTGACGAGTACATCTGGTCGATAAAAGAAGCCGCTATGATCGCTACTCTGTTTGTCTGGACCATCAATCACGACATACGGAATGCCAGCCTCCCACATGCCACGCGCTACATCTTTTAGATTAATCAGATGGTCGTTTTCATAAAGCACGCCCAGCATATCAACACCTTGTTCGCGAAGTTTCTTTGCTTCCTTGATTACTGGATCATGTTTGGCAGTCTGAATGCGTGTCAGCACCCCCGGACCGGCCCTAAGGCTATATAGCGCAACGTCACCGATGAATCGTCTGGTGTCGCCCATGCGAACAAGGAGCGCTTTGACCGGATTTAGTTCGCTGGTGAGTAGCCCAACCGCGCGTAGCCACTGCGCCTCCCCTCCGAACCCAGCCGGTGCTACCAAGATAGCGCGGTGGACAGCACGAGCCAGGTCGTCATGGGTAGACAGCGCTCGCACAGTATCATGCCCCCCCAGTGAGTGGCCAGCGATCGTCAGATGCCCGGGATCAAAATCTAAGTTGCCACAAAGGACCTCGTTCGCAACTTCATAAATCACTTCCGGAAACTCTTCATCGACTTTGTGCGGCGCCATTACGACCGTTTGAAAGCCGTGATCGTTCATCTCATGTGCCAATGGCCCAAAAATCTTAGTGCGGCAACCAAAGCCAGGCACGAAGAGCGCGGTAAATTTTTGGCCGGAGTGCTCTTCTGGCTGCGTACGGACAGCGAGATCAATCATCCGACCGCCGATTTTCTCGGTCCGATGGGTCGAATGATACTCTTTCCAAGTAAACGGTATTTTCTCACTCACGATACTTGTTATTGTAGTCTCGCTCCCAAAATTGTCTAGCGTAGGCGTTACGCACTGTCCTGATCAAGTAGTGTGTGCAGCGTATTAATTGTAGTGGTGTTGGTGATATGCTGAATACTCTGCATGCCGGCAATTTCGGCGCTATCGCAATTCTCTGCCAGATCATCGATCATCACACACTCACTGGTAGGTAGCCCCAGCCGTTCTGCCATCAGACGAAAGATATCTGGATTTGGCTTCGCCAGGCTCTCTTTGTAACTCAGCACTTCGGCATCAAATAACTGAGCGCGCTCTTCTGGCGTTAATAGTGTGTCGATCGTGCCGCTGCTGACATTACTGAGTAAGCCCACTTTGTAGTGCGGCCTCAGCGTCCTTACGAACTCGATCAGAGGTTGGTTTCGGATGTGTTTTTGGCGCAGGAGGTCGATAATGACATTGAGTGGTACGTCAAGCAAGCGGGCTAGGCCAGCTACATATTCTTCGCCAGAAATAAATCCGTAGTCACCTTGCTTATTGAGATCACGTAGGTCATCCAACTTCTCAGGTGGGCAGCGTTCGCACAGCGCCTCGAGGCTGCCACCGTAGAGCACCCCAAAACAATCAAAAATAATTCCTCGTATCATACTACGTATTATACGTTAATATACGGTGTCGAATAGTGGTTTAAAATCAGGAATCTGGTTGACGAAGAGCGCTTGAATTTGCTCTGTCTTGGCCGTCATTGTTCCCTTTGAACCGTTACACGTTGACGTCCACTCGGTTTGATCGGTAGTACCGTCTTTGGCAGTCTCAAACACAAATGCCAGACCGTGCGTAGCACAGACACCACGGATCTCGGTATCTGAGGACGATCGTACTGTAGCGATATTTGCTTTATCGAGCGCATATACAAATTGTTCATAGGCTTGGCGATTATTGTCATATGACTGAGTCGACACAACGGTATCGAGGTATCCATTGTAGACCGTATACGTACGTTTTGTTGGCGCAACGGTAATTTGGTACGACTGGAATTTTTCGTTAGCAACAATTGGACCGCGCACCGTCCATCTCACAGATCGATTATCGCCAGTGTCAAGCAATGCCGCGCCCATACCTTCACGCTGCGATTGAGTCGACGAGCTGCTGTTGCCAGCAAAAAACATTCGCCCAATGGAAACAAGTGCTGCAATCACGAGTGCGACGACAAGAATAATAATAATGATCGGTAAAATACGGGGGCCAGATCCTCTATACATATCACTATCATGCCACTACAGGGGCTAAAAGTAAAGCACCCCGTACGTCGCAAGAGAGCTGTCTCAGCTTGCTAGTGCTAAGCTATGCTGACCGAGAGCATAGCGATATGCTTCCATCTTTAACTGTTGACGTCTGGCTTCAGCATGCGCTTCTTTAATAGAGCGTACCATCGTAATCATTGATTCAAGCGCCTCGTAATCCTCATACCTAGTTTGTCGACGAAACCCTTCGCGCAAGGTAGCGAAGCGTGTATGATACTGCCCGTCAAGTTGAGCACTGAGGCCGATTTGCTCGGAACGTGGCTGCCGATATAACGCAGCACGCATGGGTAATGGCATGTTCTCAAAATTGCGTGGCGCTAATTGCAACCACAGCTGTTGCCCCGCATCGACAGATGACGTCAGTACGCGGTGTTCAACTTCTCTACCGGTAAACAAGTTACTCTCCGCAACTAGCCATGCATTGGGATCAGATGGTGACTTCCAGTTATCTTTGCCAACATAGAGCACCGTTTCAAGATCTGGCGAGACAGCAGCAAGTACGGGGACCGAGTAGACATACTGCTGTCCATCCCGCGCGCGCGTCGGCCACGGATGTTCACCGGCGAGACGCTGGTCTCGATTCGGCTGCCCGAGCCAGACACATTTTGCATAGTCATACGCTGCGAACCCCCCAGTCGTGGTATGCATTTTCTCCGCCAACGCATAGAGTGCCGGGGGTGTTTCACTCGCTAATGATTCATGGACCTGACGCATATGCCCACTTCCTTCTCGACTTTTCTTATGTTTTTGTTGTACAAAAGTCTACTTCTGTCATACACCTTTGGCTACAAAAACACAAGCGTTTTTATAAATACGTGCCAAATTTATGATCGTAAAGTCCATGTTCACGGATCAATTGCCCAAGCTTGTCGCGCATCGGGCCAGGGTTTACAAAGCGCCAATCGGCTAAATCACCAAAGAGATCCGGCAAGATACAGAGCACAATAATCGGCACGCGTTGGTTGCCATGACCGTTGTACTCAACAATATAGCTACGCTGATCGCCCTGTAGTAGCTCGCGCTCATTCAGACGCCCTTCATGTACCAACTGCTCCATACGGTGCCGAAAAGAACTAGGTGTTTTGACATCGATATTTATGTAGCGCCCACTCTCCGGGTCTTGGACTTGTAAGTCAATGCCCAGCGCGTCGTAAGCGCGGTCTGTCATCCAGGCGCTAAAACCATGCTCCTTGGCGGCTAAATAAACGGCAACTTCACGCGTCAACCCGCGAATAATCGAAGTCCATTGATCATTACTAAAACATGGTGCACCAACACGCTTACAGATGCGGTCGGCCGCCTGCTTAGCCCGCTCAGCAAATTGCTGTTTGTGAACATCATCGAGTTCTAAAATAATCGCCACCAGCGTATCGTTAAAGTCGATCAGCTCATACAGGCGCTCTTGTTTATTACGATAACCATGCGGGAATTGATCCATCTGAAGCTG
Organism: Saccharimonas sp. (SeqCode); assembly: GCA_039809225.1. Lineage (GTDB taxonomy): Bacteria > Patescibacteriota > Saccharimonadia > Saccharimonadales > Saccharimonadaceae > Saccharimonas. The sequence goes on along the minus strand of JBDHUN010000007.1, from coordinate 21,954 downwards.
CGCCAACACGGCTCGTGGCGTTTGAGCCAGCAACGCCGTCATACCATCGAGGGAATCATTAGTCTTTTGGTGTCGTGCCCGTAACCGCTCGATGTCGCGGTCAAGATCATGTACCTCCGGGCGGCGCTGCAACAACGCTACCACGCGCTCTTCGGCGCAGTCAAAAAAATCCGTACTTTTACAAACATATTGGACCGGTTCGGGTGCAAGTAGATGCTGCTGATCAAATTCAACATTGCGCCGTTTATAGCGCTGATTGTCATACCGATGATGCCGGTTGCGCCGTGGCCGAAACCCCTGCCACTGGCGACGAAAACGATGGAACATGTGTTATAGGTCCTTAATGTTTATTTCGATTTTCTTATGTCGTTCATCAGTATACCAGGCTTCATATATTTCTGCACGATACCGTCCGCTGCCCGGAAGCGATAAGATCTTTTTGGCACGAGCACGCGCATAAATACCAAACTCTCCTGTCGGCGCTTCTTTGGTGGTAAACGCCGTCAGCATAACTTCCGGATTCTTCGCAATCGCTTTGCTGTGCACAGTATTCGTCTTGCTAAACCACTGGATTATTCCGTGATCATACTTCTGAACTCCCACTGGCACCGCCCATGGCCGGCCCGTTTCGTCAACGACCGCAACCGTGATGTGTTGTATATTCCGCAAAAAATTTTGCCAGGGTCTATCTAGTGATCTACACATGTGTCAATTATACTAGAGGCATGCAATACGAGATCGAAATCAAAACATTACTGGGCAGTAAGGCCCGCGCCGAGCAGTTAATACGAGATGCCAAACCGCTATTCCCAAAATCTCAAAAAGACGAGTGAACAACATCAGCTCAATCATTATTTCAAAGACGGTACGCTCGATACGCTACTACATAGTTTTGCTCCTTACCTCACACCCGAGCAAATTAAGCAACTACAACAAATCTCCAAAACAGCCACCAGCATCAATGTACGCTCACGTCAAAAAAACGACACAGTGCTCCTTATCATCAAAGGATCACTTGATGCCGCAAGTGCCGCCCATAGTCATCAACGTATGGAATTTGAAGCACCACTTGAGATGACGCTGGAGCAACTCGATCAAGTTATTCTTGCTGCCGGTTGGCAGATTGAAGCAAAATGGCAAGCCGATCGAGTTATGTATGATGCCGATGGCATAACCACTGATATGATGTTCACGCCTGGCTATGGCTATGTCGCCGAATTTGAAAAGGTGGTAACGAACGAGGACGAACGCGAAGCGGCTCACGCAGCCGTGATCGCTATTATGCAGCAACTAGGTGTCAAGGAACTACCAAATGATCGCCTGGAGCGCATGTTTGCCTACTATAACCAACATTGGCAAAACTACTATGGCACCACGAAAACATTTACTGTCGAATAACGTGTCATGTAATTTTCACAAAAACGCACTTTTTCGCCTATGAGAACATAAAGGACTTATGTCTCCCACGGCGGGACGGTAATGGTGATGTCATCGGTTGCCGTTTCGGTGCCGTTTTCGGCCGTGATAGTCAGGCGAAATACCAATGTCTGCGTGGTAGCCGGCTTGGGCGTCGTAAAGGTATAGACGATGCCGTCAGATGTGACGACCTTCGTCAGTGTGACGACCGGGCCGGAGGCCTGTGTAAAAACACCGTCACCGCGCGAAGCCCGGGGCAGCCAGTGAGCCGTGCTGTTATCGTAGCCTTTAGTGACAAGGCCATGAAAGACATTTGGTTCGACGATCTGATCCGGGCCGGCAAAAGCGCTTGGTGCGGCCATGGTTACAGCCCCGTCCCGCTGGTGTTGGCAGCGACTTTTACATTAACTGTTCCGCCGGCGGCAATGGTACCGTTATTCCACACCAGCCCACCGGCCGCGGCGATATTGCCGCCGTAGCGTGACTTAACGGCATCTTGGGCGGGGGTCATCAGCACCGGCCAAGCGCATTGGCCGCCGTGGCGGTTACCAACCAGCTCGGCACCGCTCACGGCCGGGCCACCCAGTGTCAAACCACGCCCACCCCATGACTCCCACAACGATATCTGCGTAAAGCTGCCGTAGAGCCAGTTTTTGTAAACTTTTGTCCCGCTGATTCTTTGTTCGTGATACGGCGTAAATGCAATGCATTGGCCGCGCACGGTCAGCCCAGAAGCCGGATCGACCACATTGCCAGTCGGATTATGGAGGGAATTGCCAACGATGGTATACCCGTCGCCGCCTGCCAGCTGAATGCCATCGTTATGGGTACCATCAGTTTGTTTTCTATCATACGATAACCAGCGAGTCTCAATGTAATTGCCCCACATATGCACCGGCTCAATTAGTCCGGTGCGAGTATCGGGCATCAGGCCGTCGGTAACGCGGCGGATGGCGCAGCGGTACACCACCGACGCTGTCCCGCTGGTACCGCCGTACATATAGATTCCCGAAGTCTGGGCGTCGCCGTACGCATCGCGCGCGCCGCTGATACCGGCGGAGGCTGCCTCCCAAGCATTGACCAGATCGATCGTGACATGCGCGATGATATTGCCGCTGGTGTCATAATTGGGGTTATGGACGATCCCGGCATTATTCTGTATACCCAGCCGTCCGCCGCTACTGTCCGGCCCGATATTTATAATGCAGTCATGAATGTAGACGTTTTTATGCCGGACTTCTATGCGGCCTTACGGGAGGTAGAGCCCGGAGATTTCCTGGCCGTCCGCTGTTGTGATGAGATTGTAGGTCGTGTCAGTTGTGAGGTCTGCCTGGGCAATCCAGCAGCCGGAATTGTCCCAGGTCGGTTCGGTTTCGCCCAGCACCAAGCCATCGTTTATATCAAACACCGGTAGCGGCCGCCGGCCGGTCGAACTCAGCCACGCGCCGTTTCGCGACCACAGCGCACCGGGGTGAGAATCAACCGATGGAAACATACTAAGTGTTGTCACAGACATCACTGGCTGCGGCATCCGCTGTAATCTTCTTGTCGCAATACTCACGTTTATCTTGCCCTTATTCCTAGATACCACTGTAGTCTACATAAGAACTATTTGCCATCGCTCTGGGCACCGCGTCATTAAAACTCTTCCACCACAACTAAAACTGCCATATGTTTTATTGTATTTAGGAGCCTCTTTAGTATCATCATTACAACGTACCTAGATAACATCCAATATTATTGTTAGTAATAGAATATGGAAAGGGGAAAATTGAATATGCGCACAACCATTCTAACGACGAAATTTATTTGGGATTGGGGCGGTTAAGCTACGGTAATCTAAATAAAATCATCCAATACTAGACATTGGATGATTTTATTAATCATGTATCTCCTACCGCTAGATATGTACTTGCCGATTGGCTATTTTTGTCCGGTGCTGCCGTAACCGCCAGGTCCTCTCTTGGTTTCATCGAGCTCTTCGACTTCACGCCATTCGACAGTTTCGTATTTCGTCACTATCATCTGCGCGATCCGCATACCTGGTTCGATAGTAAACGTTTCGTTGCTAGTATTAAGCAAAATCACCCCCACTTCGCCACGATAATCAGCGTCAATCGTACCGACACCATTTGCCGGCATAATACCATACTTGGCGGCGAGCCCACTGCGGGCTCGAATTTGCGCTTCATACCCTGGCGGCAATGCCAGAGCAAATCCCGTGGGAATAATGGCTCGCTCATGAGGCGCTAGCGTCACTGGCTCATCGAGGCATGCCACCACATCCATGCCTGCGGCATACTCTGTTTGATAGAGCGGGTGGCTCGCCCGCTCATGCAACCGCTTGATGGCTATCGACAACTTTTCCCTCTTCATCTCTTATTAGTATAGCATCGCTATAACCGATTGAGACAGCGGTGACTACTAGGTGATTTTTACAAAACAAACCTTGGCACCGACTGAAAAAATGAAAGCTGAAGCAGTCGAAGCAGCGGTAGTTGGCGTAGTGCTGAGATCACGATAAAACTGAGCGGTGCGTGGACCAGCCGTGAAAGTGACAGTGACATTTTGCCTAGCAGTTTTTGCTGGTAAATCATTTCCGTCTGGATCGACAATATCGACCGCCAGCCACAGCGCCAACCAGTATTCACCATTACTTTTTTGGAAAAGAATATTTTTCAGATTAGCAGTTTCCCCACTTAAGCTATAGCCAAGAAAGGTGGTTGTATAGCTGCCAGCACTATCTGCAAGAATGGTTGTTAGTTTTTTTAACTCAACCACTGTTAACGAAGAAGTGAATGTGGGGCCCTTGTAGAGTGCTAAATCGTCGCGACCCGTATTGTCCTCTAGCAGAAGATAGAGATACGTGCGCCGTATACCAATACGAAAGGCCTCGAGCATCATACGAGGTACATAGACCGATCGTGTCGCTTCACTTGTAATTTTGGGCGGGGTGGCGCTTGGGTCCCTATCACAATTAAACTCAGTCATGTCAATCGACCAACGGCCTCTTGTAAGATACCACGAACAATAATACAACTTTTGTTTGAGGGTTGTGGAGTCGAGGGTCGGTGTCGCAGCCGGATAGAAGCGAGCAGTCTCCGGGCTGCCAGCAGGCAAATCAGTTTCTGGCATACGGTTCACCGGATAATGATGCACGAGGCCCTGATGAATGATGTTCGCGATATCATTGCCGTTGGCATCTTTTTGGATTAGCGGGGCATCCGTATCCATCTTGAAGCCGACCAGAGACATATGGGTCAACCTCAGATCTGGGTGAGCAGATCGAAGATCTGCACTCTGATTCCATGTGTAGAGCAGGCCTTGTTTTGACTCTGGTACAAATACGGCGGGATCTGGGTTATTAGCTGGCCGGTCAATCTCATTGAAGTTCTCGAGTGTATCGATCGCATTGCCAATGAGACTTGAACATACTCTCAACCAGTCGAGATGATCTACAATTGCCGGCTTCACGACAGTGTTAACATACACTTGCAGATCAGTCATGGTGTCGGGCATCTTAGGCGGCTCAGGACGCATGAGTGGCATCGTCTTGATGCCATAGTTAGCATAAAGGTCTCTCGCAAATTGGAATGGTCTACCTGGGAGCATATCGCCGGAGGTGTTACGTGTTGGATTGATAAGTGAACGCACATGCTTTACCCCAATATCCCTCATCATGTTACCCACCTGCGTCACGGTAAGGCTCGCAAACACTGGCCGAGAATAAGTAGCATTCACCCCTACAGAATCAAAATACTCACCCACTCAACGCGGATTGGATGACCCGTGCTACGCCTTGACTGGCGCCCTCTACGCAGCCGCCGCGCAGCTATACTCATACTACTCTCCCCATATTGCTCCCATTGTACCAGTCATACGGCTCCATCATAACGGTTTCGCTTATTGCTACCGTGGTACATCCATGTATTTATAGATTATACGGGTTAAGTTCCGGTGAGAGGACGGGAGTCGCCGAGGCCCTGGGCCACATCAATGAGCCGTTGGCAGAATTTTGGCGCGGCCATGGCCGAACAGGTGGCATTGGGGTGTCCGTCGCCGGTGTCGTATTCCGGCAGCAGGCAGTTGCCGCCCCCGCTCTCGAGTTCGAAGAAGTCAAAGATGAAAATGTTGTCGTCAGCCTGGTCCCAGGTGTTTTTGACATAATCGCACCAGGCGCGGGCACGCTGGCGTTCTTCAAGCGCGGCCGAACTCACACCGGCAGCACCCGTCCACACCAGGAAGCGCGTACCGGGAAATGAATCAAGCTTGGCTTTGAGGACGGCATATTGCGCCTTGTAGTTTTCGAGTGTGCGGGACGGCGATGTGACGTCGGGCGTACCGGTGTCTGGCTGAATGTAGCTGGTAATAAAGCAGTGTTTGAAGATAATCATATCGTACTGAGAAACAAAGGTTTCGAGCGTGGTCTGGGTCTGGGCAGCGGCGTCTTTGTTGGGATTGCACCAGACATTCCAGAAGTCGTACGGGAAGTTATCGGAGGGATATGGCACGCCCGAAGGATCGCCCGGGAACCAGGTTTCGGTCACTTGGTAGTTGGTGCCGTGAGCAGAGTTATACTGGTTGAGCCAATAACGGCAGCTGCCCGGGTTGCCTGAGATCGTGCCACCGCCCCAGACATTTTCGCCTGTGCTATGATGCAGGAATAAAATCTTAGCATTGGTCGATAGCGGCGTAGTGCCATTGCCACTGTGCTGTTTGCGGTAGCCAGCAGCACCGCGCTGTACTTTGTGTGCCATTCCGCTCATACGATATTGTTCTCCTTGTGGTTATGTTTGGCGTACAGGGCAACCAAATCTGCCAGCCCCGGCCGGTCTGTCCCCATGACAATGTGGGTTTGGTACACCACGATCGGCAGCACCGGTGTCGCTCCCGTCGCCGCCAGTTGCCGCAGCCGCTCCACTGCCGCCGGTTGGTGATCGACAACCAGCTCTTCGTAAACGACCTGCTCGGCCAGCAGATAATCTTTGACTGGGCCGCACGCCGGACAATTCTCTTTGGTAATCAAGGTGACAGTGCTAGCCTGCGGGTTGGCTAGAGCAAGCGCTAGGCGGCGGGACTCACGCTCACGGTTTTTTTGGAATTCTTTGACAAACTGAATACTTGGCATACCGGTCACAACCCGATCTGGTACACATGGTGCGTGTACTCATAAGTAAACGTATCGCTAAAACTGCCGCCAATGACTGGAATTGTCCGGCTCTCGCCAACCACTGTAACAGTGGTACCGGTGACACCATCGGGCACAGTAAAGGTCTTGCTGCCGGTGGCGTGACCCATACCGAGACCGGCAAAGATGTAGGCTGAGCCGTTGTAAGCCTTGAGCATCGTGTCGGTACCGTTGTTGAAGTTGTAGTAGTAATAGGTAAAGCCATTGACGGTGCGAGTGGCATTGTAGTAGGACTGGGTATTGAGCACGGGTGCGAGTGATTTCACCTTTGCGTTAATCGCCTTGATCGCGGCATGGACGTCGGGACACTCAACGATTGAGTAGTTGGCCGTACAGCCGGTTGGACTGTTGTTGTGCTGGAAGTAGGCAATACCGCGAGCTTCGTGGATGAGCGATGACCAGACTGCGCCCTCAATTTCTTCAGGCAAGATTGCCCGCGAGCCAGGCTCGCCAAGGTACGGCATGGCAGACTCAATGAAAGTCCAGGTTGGTTTTGGTGTAGTAGGATTCTGGAAGCGCTTCATCTGGTCGACTTGCCAGCCGTAGGAATAGGCTCGTGCAACCGGCGTGCCGTTTGGCCAGTCGGGAGCATCGTGACCGCCATCGATAATATCGGCAACTGCCGGACTGGTGTACGTGTATTTGTCGGCGCTAGCTGAATCCATGAGAGCCACGTGATCGTCCATGGTGTTGGGTGACCAGTATGTACGCAAAATGCCGTTGCCGAAATTGGCGTGCAGGAAACGGCCGTCGTTGAGGTTGCGGCGGGCGGTTACGTACTGTTGCTGTTTCAAAAGACCGTCGTACTCGTCAATTCTTCCATCGCCATTGATGTCCTCGTCACTACAGCCATCGCTGCCCATCTCACACTCATCGGAGATAAACCACGCCACCGCACCAGTGTCATTGCCGACCTCTGCGGGTGTCCATTCACCGCCTGGCATGGCGAATATGCCTTGGCTCGTGACATTGCTTAGGGGGTCAACGGTCGGGTTGTGTTCAACACCCATGTACAGGTTGATACCGGCATCTTTGAGTGAAGCGACATGGTCGGGGCTGGGACGGCCAAAAAACACGCTGATCGGAAAAAAGTCCGGGTTGGTCCAGCCCGAAGCCGTCGCCTTGCTAAATTGCGCCCAATACTCCGCCCCGCCTTCCCACGGCACGCGCGGGTAGTCCAGTCCGCTGCGCCCCGCACTCTTGGCGCCACGCTGCATCCGTTGAGTTGCTCTGCTCATGTTTTTTAGTATATACGAAGGTGCGGCATGGGGAAATGCCTGGCTGTGCTAAATACGAAAGTCTGCGCCGCCACGGTACACGAACCGACAACTGCCGCCAAACCGGCCAATAGTTACTCGAGCCGAAATGACGATGAGAGGACGCGGTTCAGCCAGCCACATCCTTATTCGGGGCAGTCGCATTACTCCAGCCAGGCGCCGAGGTGCTGCACGCCAGCGGTATATCCCGTGGCGGCGGCGACGGCAGCATCGAGGGGAGCAAGCGTGACGGTCGAGGTGATGGCGGGCTTAATCAAATCCACCGCGTTGCTGAAATTTCTCTTCGCGCGTATCCTCAACCTTCGCCTCTATCCAGTCAAACACTTCGTCAAGTGCTTTTAATACTTCTGCAACATCGGCCCATTCTTCGTATCCGGGATCCGCAAGCAACTCCTCGGCTTCTTCAATGAGTTTTTCGAGTAGTGCCCGCTTGTATTCTTCGATATCTAAAACCCTCGTCGTCGGATCACCATTTTCTCTTTGATGATTTCTGGTATCTTGTCTCGAACCAGCTTATTAAAATACGTTCTCTCGCTCATTACACCTCTCCCCAATCATCACCAGTGTGTACATCGACTTGCAGTCGCACCCCAAGGTCGGGATAGATGTGTTCCATGGTTTCATGCAGCATCGTCGCAATACGTTCAGCTTGATCTTTGGGGCACTCCACTAAAATGCTGTCATGAATTTGCAGTAGCTGTTCGGCACCCTCAAATTGCTGGTCTATGTTCTGCTGTACTTTTATCATGGCGAGCTTCATCAGATCGGCCTCCGTGCCTTGAATTGGCATATTCGCCGCCGCTCGCTCGGCGGCCTGTCGAACAACAAAATTACTCGATTTGACATCGGGTGTCCAACGGCGGCGGCCAAACATCGTCTCGACAAAACCGTCATCGTGTGCCTTTTTGATCGTGGCATCGATGTATTTACGGATATTTGGCCGTACGCGGAAATATTCATTGATAAACGCTTGCGCCTCGGCAAAGCTCATGTTGGCGGCAGCGGCAAGCCCATGCTGGCTCATGCCATAAAGCACACCAAAGTTCACCACTTTGGCTCGGCGACGTTGCTCCTTCGTCACATCATCAAGCGGCACATGATAAACCTCGCTAGCTGTCTTGGCATGAATGTCGGTCCCGGCATTGAAATCATTAATCATTTTTTCATCACCCGCCAAAATTGCCGCGAGTCGTAGCTCAAACTGCGAATAATCAGCACTAACAAACACGTTGCCTTCCTCGGGTACGAACGCCTCACGAATTTGCCGGCCTAGCTCGGTACGAATCGGGATATTTTGCAAATTCGGATCGGTACTGCTCAGTCGCCCGGTCGCCGCCACATCTTGATTGAACGTCGTATGGATTCGCCCTTTGTCATCAACCTGCTGCGGCAGAGTTTGCACATAGGTATTTTGTAGTTTCGTCAGTTCACGAAATTGCTCGATCAACTCGATGATCGGGTGACGGCCGCGCAATTTATCCAGCTCCTTTTGACCGGTGCTAAAACCCGTCTTGCCCTTTTTGATACCATCGGTCGGCAGTTGCAGTTTCGTAAATAGCACTTCCGCCAGTTGCGCCGGACTAGCAATATTAAATTCATACCCCGCCATGTCAAACATTCGCTTTTGAATATCCAAAATATCGTCGGCCAGCGTCTTCTCCATCTCGGCCAATTTCGTGACATCAAGTTTGATGCCGCGATGTTCCATACGCGCGAGCACCGGAATGAGCGGAAAGTCCATGGTGCGCGCAACGCGGGCGAGATCAGGCAGCGCATCAAGCGCCTGACTCTGCTCATCATACAGTGCCCAAATCGCACTAATCGCCAGTTTCGGATCATCGATTGCCTCCATACCTACTAGGTCAGCTAATTCGCGCGATTTACGCAAGGGGTTCAAAAGGAACGAGCCTTGCGCCGTATCATGGTGCACTTCGGGCAGCTCTGTTTCCTGTGCAGTGAGTAGCTGTTTCAAAAATACTTTTGTGTCATGCCCTACCAGCGGTACATGTTGCAGGATGTCTGCCGCTTCGTTCAGAGTCACCTTGGCGGCTTTGTTACGTTCATGGCTCAGCCAAACATACTCTGCATCCGGCCACGCTACCAGTTCTTTGGCCATCATCAACACCGCTCGGGCATGGCCGGCTGGTACTTCTTCGGCCACTTCAACCGACGCTAGATCTGGGGTAACGCTAGTGCTAGCGTGCCCGTCACGCATATGGTCAGGCAAATTGCGTAGTAGACTACGAAACTCCAGCTTGGTAAGCAGTTCCTTCAGTTTCGCCGTATCGAGATCGTTAACATCCATAGCCGCTAAATCAAGTTCCACCGGTGCATCCAGCCACAGCTCGGCAACTTTTTTACTAAGCATGGCCGAGTCCTTCCCCGCCTCAAGCTTCTTGCGCAGACTATCTTTGACCTGCCAGAGATTATCATACAGATTATCGAGCGTATCAAATTGCTGTAGCAAACCCACAGCCGTTTTCTCGCCAACGCCCGGCACACCCGGGATATTGTCAGACGAATCGCCCTTGAGTGCTTTGAGATCGAGAAATTGATCGACCCGAATACCATATTTTTCGGTGAAACTCTCAGGCTTGAATAAATCGATATTAGTGAGGCCCTTTTTGAGCGCATAGACATGTGTCAGCGGATCAATCGCCTGTAACGCATCAAGATCACTGGTAACAAGGCAGGTCTCGATACCGCGCTCGCTGGCCTTTTTAGCCAGCGTCGCCATAATATCGTCAGCTTCATAATCATCGAGTTCGTAGAGCGGCCAGCCAAACGCCGCGAGCAGCTCGTGCAATATCGGAATCTGCGCGTAAAAATCTGCCGGCGCCGGTTTGCGCCCCGCTTTGTAGGCCGGGTAAATCTCCAGTCGTTTCCGGATGTTGGTCTTTGGTTTATCCCACGCCACACAGACATAGTCAGGTTTCAATTTCTTCAAAAGCTCAAGCGCCATCGCAGCAAACCCATACACTCCGCCCGTTGGTGTACCATCGGCCGTGCTAAGATTTGGCATAGCGTAATATCCGCGATAAAACACGGACTTGCCATCGATAATCACCAACCGCTTCGCCATATCTAGTAGTATATCACTTTACAGAGGTCTGCGATGATCGTAAAAGGCCCGAGCACTGAGATTATCAGCAGCGTGGCAGAGCGCCGCCAAGGGCTGGTCAGCTCGTTCACCGGGAACATAATATTTGTCCCGTACTCCTTCGACATGGAGCAACGCGTTGACCATAGTGTCGGTGATGACAAATCCGTATTCATCAATGATCGCTTGGCGAAATTGTTTACGGTCAGCTTTTGTCATCGTAGCAGTTTTTACAACGAAACCATCTGACTGAACACCATACATAAACGGCTTCTCGATATCATGTAGAAACATCATGGTCAATGCATCGCTCAAGGTAAACTGCTCTTCTAGCGGTAGTTCAGCAAGCAAGCCAGTATGCTCGATGAGCTTGTAATTGTGCGCAGCGATCATCATCGTCTGGCGAATATGCTCCTGATAACCACCTTCCCAGGCATGATGTGCCTCACGAGAGCCCGGATTCGTCATAACTGCTTCGCGGTTAGCTTCAACAGCCATAAAGCGCTCGATCGCCAAGCGATTTTCTCCCTCGATCACCTCAAGCCATTGCTCAAATGTGCGCTGATATATATCTGGCCGTGATCTATCTAACTCCATATGTTTCTTCCCTTTTCCCACTCGCTTCGGATTATGTTTATTGTACGCTACACTGGGTCTATGAGTGAAGCACATCCGGATATCAAATTGCTCGCCTTTGTCGGCCTGCCTGGTTCGGGCAAATCAACCGCTGTCGAATATGTCTGCGCCAAAGGCTACCCAAAAATTTACTTCGGCGGCATCATGTACGATGAAATGAAAAAAGCAGGCATCGAGATTACCCCTGAGTCACAGCAGCAATTTCGCGAACAATGGCGCGAACGCGAAGGCAAAGATGTGATCGTCAATAAAGCCATTGAGCAAGCTCGGCATTTAATTGCATCAGGTCAGCACCATATTGTGCTCGATGGCCTCTACACATGGACCGAGTATAAGGTGCTAAAGCACACATTCCCCGGCGAACTCACTGTCGTCGCAGTAGTCGCGCCCAAACATCTCCGCCACCACCGTCTCAGTGTGCGACCCGAGCGACCGTTTACTGTCGACGAAGCCAACAAGCGCGACTGGACGCAAATCGAAAACCTCGATGTCGGCGGTCCGATTGCGATTGCTGATTATTACGTCCATAACGACCGCGGTCTCGAGATATTTCACACCGAGCTCGACGCAGTACTGGCCGATACGCAGTTTCTTGTCTAACTAAATACGGATTGCTATACTACCGACATATAAGCATAAAAGGATACATCCATGAACCAAGATCCAGCTCCTCAACCGCCAGCTACACCTTCACCGGTTGGACCCACACCGCAACCAACCTACGCAGCGCCAGGTCAACCTACCACGTACTCGCCACCGCCCGCACAGAATCCTGGTCAAACAATGGGCATTATTGGCCTGGTACTCGCCTTTGTTGGCCTCGCCCCTATCGGCCTCGTACTGTCCATCATCTCGCTTGTCCAATCAGGTAAAGCACAGGCCTCAAAAACACTGGGTATTATCGGGACGATACTCAACTCACTGGAAATCATTGCGGGTGTCATTCTCATTCTGCTGTTCACTGGGTTATTGGCCATCGCTAGCCTCGAACCTGCTGACGACGCTAGACTACGCCTCATCACATATGCCATCGAAATTGACGATAAAGCCAAAGCCTACAAAGAACAAGAGGGCGATTACCCTCTCGCCATAAGCGATTTCGCAAAATATCCTCAGTCTCGCCTCACGAATACTGAATATACCGTTGTCGATAAAGATCCAACCGGCACCCATATGCTTAAGTATCAAAGATGCAGCAAAACTGGCGCACAAGTCACCTACTCCGATCCCGAATTCGGTAATAAATTAATGGTTCATAAAATAGGTGATGCCGGCAGTGGATTAAACTGTACAAAAGGTCTATACTAATAGTAGATAAAAGGAAAGATATGGAACAACCAACACCCCCTACACCTCCACAGCAATCTCAACAACCGGCCTACATACCGCCGGCACCCGGGCAGCAACCACCTGTGGCGCCAAACGGTATGCCGATGGAAAACCCCGGTCAGACTCTTGGAATCGTCGGGATCGTGTGTAATTTCCTCGGGATTAATATTGTCGGTATTGTCCTCGGTGTGATGTCGCGCAATAAATCAAAACAATACGGCATGTCGACGACGCTAGGGACAGTCAGCCTTGTCTGGGGTATCGTCGGCACAGTGCTTGGGGTGCTTGCGTTCATATTCTTTGTACTCATGATGGTACTAGCTGCTGCCAGCCCTTCATCAGGCTACTAGAAAAAACGCCGGGGTGACCGGCGTTTTTAGTTACTGAAGGTATTCGTAGAGCTTTTTGGCATCCTTATGTTTGCGAAGCTTCGCCAGGGCTTTGGCTTCGATCTGGCGAATACGCTCACGAGTAACGGCAAACTCTTGCCCGACCTCTTCGAGCGTATGGCTCTTGCCGTTTTCGAGTCCAAACCGCATCTTGATGATCTTTTGTTCACGCTCGCTCAGTGTCGATAGCACCGATTGTACTTGTTCCTTGAGAAGCTGATTTGCAGCTGATTCCTCTGGTGTCGCGCTGTCTTCATCCTCGATAAAATCACCGAGTACACTATCTTCATCTTCACCGTCACGACCCACGCCGGCGTCCAAACTCGAAATATCTTGCTTGATCTTAATGACGTACTCAACTTTTTCCGGCTCCATTTCGAGCTCTTTGGCTAACTCCTCGATAGTCGGCTCGCGGTTGAGCTCTTGCGTCATGCGGCGTTGGGTGCGGAGCAGTTTGTTGATCGTCTCCACCATATGCACGGGGATACGAATCGTGCGAGCTTGATCAGCAATAGCACGCGTAATCGCCTGGCGAATCCACCAGGTAGCATAGGTGCTAAATTTAAAGCCTTTGTCTGGGTCAAACTTTTCAACGGCGCGCAGTAGTCCCGTGTGGCCTTCTTGGATCAAGTCGAGAAAGTCAAGTCCACGACCAGAGTAACGCTTAGCAATTGACACCACCAGACGCATATTGGCTTCAGCCATCTTGTCCTTGGCGCGTTTGTCGCCCGCCACCACGCGTTGCGCTAGCTCTAGCTCTTCTTCGGCGTTGAGTAGAGGAATCTTTCCAATCTCGCGTAAATGCAGTCGTACCGAGTCATCACTAATGTCATCAAAGTATTGACCAGAGTTCAATACGTCTTCCGGCGTATCTTCTTCCTCTTCCATCAGCTCATCAAGTGCCGGCTCTTCTATCTCTGGGGTTACCAGCTCTTCTTGCTCTTCGGGTGCATCTTGTACTACCTGGTCGTCATCGTTTGCCACGCGCAATCTCCTTAATTAACGTGTTGAGTTCCGTGCGCAGAGCGTTAGCCGTTGTTTCATCAGCAGCCGCTTCTGCATCTCGAAGCTCAGTTATCAGCTTGTCTCTGGTTTGTTTCTTGTGTTCGTGTTCTATCTGCCGTAGCAAGCGTGCTGTTTCAAAGTAGCGGTCATTTGCATCCCACTCAGCATAACGCTCCTCGGCGCGTAATAGAACAATTTTTACATAGGTGTCATAATTTTGCAAGCTTTCTGGTGTATCGACGAGTGCCGTACCATGATGCGCAGCGATATATCGCGCTAGGGCATGGCGTTCGTCACCATGCAAATAGTCGAGATTGAGGTGAGTCAGAAGCTCTTGGCTGGCGCTATCGATCGCCGCTATCGCTAACAGGTCGTCCTCGATCGAGTAATTATTCGACGATGGCTGAACCGTTGCTACAACCGGCTTCAGCGCGGGCTTGTCTTGCTTAGTGCCGACGAGTTTCGCGTGGACTGCCTCGAGGCTCGCACCCGTCATCTCCGCAATCTTTCGTTCGTAGTGGTCGCGCTCGACGGCATCTGTCAGCGACCTTACCACCCCTAGTGCAGCGGTTGTAAAGGCGCGCTTGCCCGAAGCAGTCGCAAGATCAAGCCGCGAGGAATACTGAGCCAGCACCCAATCAACTGCCGGCACGCTGTCGTCAATTGCTTGCTGCCACGCTGCTTTATCCTGCTGAATCAATTCATCAGGATCTTTTGCGCCCTGTGGCAGCGAAATAATCGCCAGCTCAAGCCCGGCCTGCGCTGCCAACGCGATGGCACGCTCCGTCGCGGCGATCCCGGCTTTATCGCCGTCATATGCCAGGCGAACATCTCCTGCCAGCCGCTTCATCGCCCGAACATGATACTCAGTCATGGCAGTACCTGCCGTTGCCACTGTTTGATGCACCCCCGCCTGATAACTGCTGATCACGTCGAGATTGCCCTCGACCACCACGATGTACTCAGCCTTACGAATCGCTTCTTTCGCCTGTGACAATCCAAAAATATGGCGGCCTTTATCGTAAATAAGTGTCTGTGGGGTATTTAGGTACTTCGGTGCATTCTCCACGTCGCCGATGATTCGCCCCGTGAACCCGATTACCTGCCCACTCGCATCCATCAGCGAAATCATCATTCGCCCACGAAACATATCGCCACCATAGCGATTGGTTAGCCCGGCATCAGCCAGTTCTTTTCGCGTAAAGCCTTTTTTTGTCAGAGCATTTACCAACGCATTACCACTATCCGGCGCATACCCGATCTGAAAATCCGCTATGACCTGTTTGGTTAATCGCCGCGTCTCCACCACATAACGCATGGCATGCTGATTGCGCAACAAGCATTGTTGGTAGTAGCGAGCTGCCAATTGATGTGCCTCAATCGATCGCTTCTTGCGCTCGGCAATCTCGCGACCATGCTTGCTCTCAAATTGCTCTAGCTCCACGCCAGCTTTGCGCGCCAAATGCTCGAGTGCCTGCCGAAAATCCATGCCTTCGACTTCCATCACAAAGCTAAAAACGTCGCCACCCTTATTGCTGCTGAAATCATGCCAAATATTTTTGTCGGGGCTCACAAAAAAACTCGGTGTTTTCTCGCCGCTAAACGGACTGAGTCCCTTAAAATTACGTCCAGCACGTTTAAGCTGAACATATTCACCGATCACGTCCTCGATATTGAGCCGCGACCGTACCTCTTCCTTGGCATCTCCCTGCATCCTACTCTTTAGTATATACCACTCGTTACCCCTGTTCAGATCATGCTTCTTATGGTTAAATGGAAATGATGAATCCTAACAACCAGTCTTCCGTTCCGCCTACGACACCCGCCACGGGGCCGGCTTCGTATCAACCAGGCAGTGGGACCTTGCCCACACCGGCTGGCTATTCGCCATCACCAGCGCCCGTCCAGGCCGCTGTACCCGCAGGATCATCGCCCACTACGCCGTCTTACGGTGCCGATTACCTCGACACCATTGCTGCGCCCATGCCGACCAAAGCACCGAACAAATTCGCAGTGATTGCGCTTATTGGTGGTGTACTGCTAGCTGCCCTATTCGCCCTGCTGCTTCTCAATGGCTCGCAAGGCCCTAGTGTGGGAAGTCAGGCGACTACTATCAATGCTCGTATTAGCACTCTTCAAACCGTAGCCAATGCGCAGCAGAAACATCTGTCCGAAAACGCCATCGCTGAGGCAAATGCCACACTTAACTCCAGCCTCACTACTATGACCACCGACCTTTCCAAGCTTGTGAGCGGTACCAAGCCCGATAAGACGGCTTCCGCAAAAGAAAGCAGCTATCAGTCAAAACTATCTTCTACATTGGAGAGCGCCTATCAGCGCGGGACACTCGACCGCACTTACACCGTTCAGATGACCTACGAGCTTACCGTACTACGCGGTATGCTCGTCAAGCTTAAAAACAATTCCACCAAAGATACCATCAAAACATTTTGTACCACCTCGATCGCTAATCTTGATATCATCTTGAAGCTTTACGCCAACTTCGACGCCACAAAATCATAACCAATTCTCACACCATCTCGTTATTCGGTAACCAGTCGATAACTAAGACGAATCAAATCTTTTACTTCGTCATTCGACAATTGCCCGCTGCAAATAATCGTATTCCAATGCTTTTTGTTGAGGTGATACCCTGGTTGTACTTCTTCATATTTATCGCGTAGGTGCAATGCCAGCTGCGGATCACACTTCAGACTAATCCGCGCTGGCTTCGACGCCTCGGCGATGAGGGCAAACATTTTTTCATCTTCACCTGGCACATCTTTGTGCCCCACTTTGTAGACAGCGGTTCCCTCGCCAAATGGATAGTCCAACCACGCGCCCGGCATACCGAGCAAATACTCTTCAAGCTCCTTATGTGTCATGCTTTTACCTTGGTTAGATAATACCGTAGCTCCTCGATACTACCGCGAATATCCTCCAGCGCCCGGTGCGCTTCAGGTTTGGCAAATTTTTTGCCATACTTCCCCTCAAACACTACTTTCCAGGCACTGACATCAAGCATGCGGTAATGTAACCGCTTCGAAACACGTGGAAGCCACTGATCGATAAATTTGCGATCCTGATGAATTGAATTACCACCAAGTAGCACAAGTCCGTCACCAAAGTGCTCATCGAGAAATGCTAGCAGTTCACGTTCGACTGCTGCCTTGGTTTTCTTCGTCGACTTATTTTGCACCAACAATTCTTCTCGCGCTGTCGCCCCATCACCATTCCAAAATGATTTATTACGGTCAAAACGCGCCGCGATATGCTTGCTACACCAATGAACCGCCCCTTCATACGTAGCAATTTCTTTGAAATCCCAGTCCGTCACAATCGCCGCAATCTCCAATGGATAATCCTCCACCGGGTCAAGTCCCGTCATTTCCATATCCACCCATAGGATTCGTTTTGGTTTAAAAGCCGGTTTTGTCATACCATCAGTATACCAAAGCATACTTCTTATCCTTGCGTTTTCGTTTGTCTCAGGTACGCTGTGAGGAGTAATGCCTGTTCATTACCGTACCTACTAGAGGAGAACAGCCCCATGAAGCACGGTTATGTTCGCCCCGCTACCCATGACGAAGTGCTGAAAGTAAGTGGCCACTTTGAACTAGGTGATATATTCACCGCGACTGAGCTCAACGACCTACTCGTCCAGGCGCGCCTACGGGTCATTGGCGTGTTTCGCCACGCAAAGCATACGGTACGTCGACGACCAACACGTGCTGAGCGTACCTTCGACCAAGCAAGTAGCCGCAAACCGCCGCCGCGAACACGTCTCATCGATACCGACAACTACATTACGGGTGTCGAGGGCAAACCCAGCGAGTTAGCCTACTTCATTCAGCGAAACCTTCGCAACCACTTCATCACCCGGGAGACACTGTGCCGCTTCCCTGACCTCGAGTGGGCCCTCGAGGTCAACGAGAACCTTGCTGGTCAGTTCATGGCAAAAGTGGAGTACAAGATCATCGAAGCGCAAATTAACTTCATGATCCAGGGAGGCTGGGTTGATGACAAAGAAAAGCGCGCCGGCGAGATTTGGTTCGACCAAGGTCATGGTGGCATCTGGCAAATCCAGCAGAGCGTGGTGGAGGAGCACCTGAAGCAGCGCGCGGCTGCCCGTGAGGCTACAAGCACCAAACGTGACGACCGATCGTTCCATGGTCGGCCGCGAAAGCAAGTAGTGGACCGCGGCATACCCCCCAGTACATCGGTCAGTCACGCCAAAGGCTCGACTGTTCTCTAGTGCAAAACCCGTACTGTTTCAGCACACAGCTGAAGCAGTACGGGTATTTTATTTGTAAGGAGGCTAGCCTTTTTTCTTGTCGAGGCGGTCAAGCTTCATCAAATGGATGATGAGGTAAACCACAAATGCCGTTGCAAGCAGCGAAATCAGTGAGCTGACAAATGCACCGTAGGCAAAATCCCCCACCCGGTCACCAATTTTAAGCTGCCACGTGGCAGCTTCAAGGCCTTTTTGTGACCCGATCAGTAGCTGTACAATCGGCGAGATAAAGCCTTCGACCAATTTCTTTACCGTATCACCGGCTGCGGTACCAATCGCCAAACCAACTGCCAAGCCCACCACGCCTTGCTCACGGATAAAATTCATAAATCCCGACCCATGATTTGCTACACCTTTAATCTTTGCAGCGGCTGCAATTTTGCGATCTTCATCAGCCCGAATCGCCGCCTCTTTACGCGGCGACACTGTGCGTTTCGTTGCCATTCTCTACTCCTTATGACTATTTATAGAGGTATTATACTACATTTTCTCCGGTGCCTGAATCCCCAACAGCATGAGCCCGGCCTTAAGGATATCGGCGTAGAGTGCCACCAAACTAATCCGATGCGCCTCTTTCTCATCCCCTATCACCCGATTTTTTTCGTAGTAACGATTAAACTCCTGCGCCAATTCAAACAAATAATTGCAAATGTGGTGCGGCGCAAGTTCATGCATTGCCGTCTCAACCGTTTCGCTGTATTCACCGAGTTTGCGCACCAGCATTCGATCCTCGTCATAGATTTCCTGTGGTTTTACAAAGCTTTCCCCTGATTTCGACAAGATACTACGAGCCCGCGCGTGTGCATATTGCAAATACGGCCCGGAATTACCTTGTAGATTCACCGTCTCATCGAGGTCGAAATTAATATCACCGCCCAAACGATATTTTGCAAATGCATATTTCACCGCACCAAGCACGACACTCTCGCGCATCGATTCATCGGCAACGATAGCGGCCACTTTCTCACGAATCGCCTCAATCACATCCGCTGCTCGCGACACATTCCCCATGCGCGAACTCATTTTTTTGCCATCGGCAAACCGTACCGTGCCGTTTGTCATGTGTGTCATCGTCCCAGCAAGCTCGGGCCGAAAATCCATCGCTGCCGCAAACACAACACGCATATATTCTTTTTGGTCATTGCCAGTCAGCAAATAACGATGATCAAAATCATAGTCTCGCTTCTCGAGCCAAATCACCCCTATATCTTTTGTCTCATACGTCGGCAAACCCTGACCAGTGATGAATACTCGCGTATGAAGGTGCTTTGACTCATCACCTTCATACACCACGGCTCCGTCCGACTCTTTCAATTTCCCTTGTTGTAACTGCTCACGCACCACCTTAAGGCCAGTTGGTGCCGTCTCACTTTCAGGGTAGTACCGCATCGGTTCAACATCAATCAGCTTATAAAACGCCTCAAAATAATCAAAACTCCACTGTCTGGTTGTCCAATATATCTGCGCGAGCGACGAAGCGTGGTCACTCTTGTCATGAAAACCATAGATCGTTTTATTGAGCTCATCAATCTCTGCCTTTGCATTACCTTCATAAGCTCCCGCCCCGCGTACATAACACTCGCTGATCCATCTTGCCCGCTCAAACGCATCGTGAGCAATGTCATCGAGTTTCCCCGGCTCATCACCGCCGAGCACCTGCCGCATACCCCACAGGCATTTTGCGACGTGCAGCCCCACATCCCCGCCAAAGCTCGTACGGTGTAGTTTCGCACCACCCACTAGCAGCAATCGCGCCGCGATGTCGCCGTAGATTGTCTGATAGAGATGGCCGGTATGCAGCTCTTTGAAGGCATTTGGACAGCTATATTCAAATACGATATTTTTACTGTCATACAAATGCTGCGGACGGCGATATATCTGGTGAATCAATGCATAATCTGTCAGTCGAATATTAATAAACCCCGGGCCGGCGATCGTCACCCCACCGATGTCCTCCGATTGGCGTAGACGCCCAGCAATCGCCTCGGCAATCTCACGCGGATTTTTACCAAGCGGTTTAGCGAGTTGTAGCGCCACATTCGTCGCCGCATCACCAAACTGCGCATCAGGGCGCTCAATAGTGACTTCAGCCGCCATATCAAACAGCTCATGCACAATCGTTTCAACTTTTACGCGAATAGACTCCATATCTCAGGAGCCATTATACAAGAGGTGGTGACACTTGTCTAAGCGCTGAAGCTACGTGTAGCTTCTTCGCCGTCAAAATCCAGCGCTTCCGACTGGTTGTAGAGCGAGACCGGTGTGATACCGCGGCTGTGCTCGCTCTCAAGCACTTCACGCAGTACGTCCGTGTCGTCTTGCGACAACGTATCGTCGACCATTTCTTCTTCGGCTATTTGTTTTTCTTCTGCCATATCTCCATATTAGCATAAACGATATTAAAAGTCAAGCGACGGAACCGGCCTGCCCAAAGATTCACCCAGCATTTTCAAAAAGGTAATCCCTAACCAACCAGCACCATTCTCCCTCTGTTAAAACCGTACCTGTCTTTCAGGTACGGTTTTGCTATGCTAATAGTATGCCTCGGATTGTCTGTAAGAAGTGTGGGTAGGGCGAAAGAATATGGCGCCTCGGTGATGGTAGGTACCGCTGTGCATGCTGTCGTTTTTCGTTTCGTACTCATAACGATCACTTTCGGTTTTCTCGCCCGCATATCATGCGCTTGGTTGAGTTCTTTGCGTTCGGTGTGCCGGCCTATCGCCTGAGGTTTCGCGTGCCGCTCTCGCAGCCCACAATCCTCAAGCTCTATGGGCTCTTTCGAGAAGTCATCTACGAGGCCGAACAGGATAACCTCGATACCCTTATGATGGATGGCACGATTGAAGCAGATGAAGCCTTGTTCGGTGGGCGATCACACGGCAAACGTGGCTGGGGTGCGGGTGGCAAAGTGTGTGTATTTGGTATCTACAAGCGCAACGGTAAAGTACGAGTGTTTCCGGTGTCAAATCGTAAAGCTGAGACACTCCTACCGCTCATTGAAGCACATACGGCTGTTGGCAGTCTCTATTACACCGATGACTACCATGCCTACGCCTCGCTGGCCGTACGCGGCAATCAAGTGGTTGTTCAGAAAGAAAAAGGCATTCCCAAAGGTCGTGATCACGTCAATGGTATCGAGGGGTTTTGGAGTTATGCTAAACATTGGCTGTACCAATACCGAGGCGTACCGAGACATCGGTTTCATTTGTATCTGAAGGAAGTTGAGTGGCGCTTTAACCACCGCAACCAAGACCTCGTCCCGCTGCTCAGCGAGCTACTGGAGCGGTATTTGTAGGTGCTTGTTTGTTGGGGATTACCTT